>NZ_JAVIWK010000001.1:6153838-6460240 GCF_034314165.1 Pseudomonas sp. Bout1
TTCGCACCATGAAAAAAACTCTGTTTATTCTTTCGACCCTTGCGCTGCTCAGTGCCTGCGACAAGCAAGCCGAAACCGCCAAAGCGCCGGCCCCGCCGTCTGTTCAAGCGACCCTGGTACCAGAAGTTCTGCCCACCGATAAATGGGTGGGCAAGTGGATCGGCGTCGAAGGCCTGAACCTGACCATCGCCAAGGACGACAGCATCGGCCGTGGCCACTATGTACTGACCATGAAATACGGCCTGGACGACGATGACTCCGGCACCTTCAAGGGCGAAGCGTCCGAAGACGGCATTACCTTTGAACGCCCGGACGGCCCACAGATCCTCAGCGCCGGCGACGGCGAAGCCACCGGTCTGAAATGGCTGGCCGACAAAAAGGATTGCCTGGTGGTCGATACCGGCGAAGGTTATTGCCGCGACTGACACAAACTGGACACCTTCACCTGTGACGAGCGGGCTTGCCCCGCGTTGGGCTGCGCAGCAGCCCCATAACAGGCAAAAGTGTTCTTTCTGGAAGGTTTCGGTGTTCTTATTGGGATGGCTACGCAGCCCAACGCGGGGCAAGCCCCCTCGCCACCGACAGCCGGACTGGCGCCAACCCTACACACCAACAACACTGAGCTGCAGGTTCATCAAGAGGATTGCCACATGCTATGGAAAAAAGGCCGACGCAGCGACAACGTGGTGGACGCCCGCGATGACAGTGGCGGCGGTGGCGGTGGCATGCGCTTTGGTGGCGGCAAGGGCTTGAGCCTGACGGCGATCGTACTGATCGTCGGCATCGGCTGGCTGACCGGCCAGGACCCGATGCAGATCCTCGGGCAACTCAGTGGCCAGCTCACCGAGCAAGCGCCCTCCGTCAGCCCGCAAACCCGCCAGGCACCGCCCGCAAACGATGAACAGGCCGACTTCGTGCGCGCGGTGCTCGGTGACACCGAAGACACCTGGGCCCAGGTGTTCCAGGAAAACGGCCTGACCTACAAGAACCCCAAATTGATTCTGTTCCGTGGCCGGGTGAACTCCGCCTGCGGTGGTGCCACGTCCGCCAGCGGGCCGTTCTATTGCCCGGCAGACCAGCAGGTGTACCTGGACCTGGATTTCTTCCGGGAAATGTCCCAGCGCTTCAAGGCCGCCGGCGATTTCGCCCAGGCCTACGTAATCGCACATGAAGTCGGGCACCACGTTCAGACGTTGCTGGGCATCTCAGCGAAGATTCAGGCAGCCCGCCAGCAAGGCCGGCAGATGCAAGGCGACGGCGGCCTGCTGGTACACCAGGAACTGCAAGCCGACTGCTTTGCCGGCGTATGGGCCAACCGTGCGCAAAAGCGCCTGAACTGGCTGGAGCCCGGCGACATTGAAGAAGCACTGAATGCGGCCAACGCCATTGGCGATGACCGCTTGCAGCAACAGGGCCAGGGCCGCGTGGTGCCTGACTCGTTTACCCACGGCACCTCGGCACAGCGGGTTCGCTGGTTCAAGACCGGCTTCGCCCAGGGCCAGATCACTCAATGCGATACCTTTACCGCCAAGAGCCTTTAAATGAATAAACGACTGGGTCTGCTGTTAGGTTTGTTGATCACCTGTTCCACCCCCACCTGGGCCGCCGAGCATGGCGTCAAGGAAGTCAGCCCCGACCGTTTCCACCTGGACGCTGGCGACCTCAGCGTCGGCTTGAGCCAGGACTGGCGCCAGCCGCTGCCTCACGTCACCCGCGCACTGATCATCGTGCATGGCCGCTTGCGCAACGCGATGACCTACCTGGACAGCGGCGAAAAAGCCGCCCAGGCTGCGGGGCAAAACACCAACACCCTGGTGATTGCGCCGCAATTCCTTAACCAGACCGACCTCAAGCGCAACCAGATCGACAGCCAGACCCTGCGCTGGAACAGCAATGACTGGATGGCCGGCGAGCCGTCCACCGGCCCGGGCCAGATCAGCTCCTACGGCGCGCTGGACCAGATCATCAAGCACCTGGGCAACCGCAAGCTGTTCCCCAACCTGAAGGAAATCGTGGTGGCCGGCCATTCCGGCGGCGGCCAGGTGGTGCAGCGTTTTGCCCTGACCGGGCATGATCACCCACTGCTGCAAACCGAGGGCATCAGCTTGCGCTATGTGGTGGCCAACCCGTCGTCCTACGCCTACTTCAGCCCACAGCGGCCGGTGAAGTTCGATGTGGCCAGTTGCCCGGGCTTCAACGACTGGAAATACGGCATGCAAAACCTGCCGGCCTACGCCAAGGGGCAAAGTGCCGAGCAGCTTGAGCAGGCGTATGTGTCGCGCAACGTCACTTACCTGCTGGGCCAGCAGGACACCGACCCGAATCACCCGGCGCTGGACAAAAGCTGTGGGGCTGAAACCCAGGGCGCGTATCGCTTGATTCGCGGGCACAACTATTTTGACTACCTCAAGCAGCGGCACCCGCAGTTGGGCCACAAACTGGTTGAAGTACCGGGGGTTGGGCACAACGGGGACGGGATGTTTACTTCGCCTGAAGGGCAGAAGGTGTTGTTCCAATAACCACTGAAGAAACCGGATCAAAAATGTGGGAGCCGGCTTGTGTGGGAGCTGGCTTGCCTGCGATAGCATCACCTCGGCCTAGCTGAAAGACCGAGGTGCCTGCATCGCGGGCAAGCCCGGCTCCCACACAAACCAGCTGCCACAGTTGATCTTCATTGCTGGTGCTAAATCATCCGGCGCAATACCGCGCAATCTTCAGCATGCCAATCCGCCAGCTCCGGCCACGGGTTATCCGGCAGATTGACCAACACCGTCTTGGTCCCCGCCGCCCGCCCGCAATCCAGGTCAAACCGGTAATCACCGACCATCACCATCTCTTGCGGCGCCACGTCCCACGCCTCAGCCAGCTTCAGCAGCCCACCCGGATCAGGCTTTGGCGGCGCATCATCGCGCCCCAACACGTCCTCAACCGCAAAGCAGTCCGCCAGGCCGATCGCCTGCAACGTCACATGGGCCAGCTCCCGCGCATTGCGCGTCAGGATGCCCAGGCGATAACCCCGCCCGGCCAATTCCCGCACCAACTCCACCGCACCAACTGCCGCCACCGAACCCAGCGCCAACTCACGCTCATGCTCCAGCAACCACGCATGCTTGGCCGACGCTTCATCAGCCGGCAACGCCGCCAGGTGCGTAAGAATGTCGTCAGTCGCCGGAATCTCCAGTGCTACACGAATTGCCGCAAAGTCATGCACGGCCACGGTCAAGGTGCCATCCATGTCGAACACCCAATGCTTCACATCTCCCAGGCTCATGCCCAGTCCTTGCGATGGCGAATCAGGCCTTCCTGCGTGACCGACGCCACCAGTTGCCCGGCGCGGTTGTACACGCTGCCCCGGGAGAACCCACGGGAATTGCCGGCCCACGGGCTGTCCATGGCGTAGAGCAACCAGTCATCGGCGCGCAGGTCAGCGTGGAACCACAGCGCGTGGTCGAGGCTGGCGACTTGCATGTCTTTCTGCCACACCGTCTTGCCATGAGGCAGCAAAGAGGTGGTCAGCAGGCCAAAGTCCGAGGCGTAGGCCAGCAGGTATTTGTGCAGCGCCGGCGAGTCGGCCAAGGCGCCATCCGCACGAAACCACACGTACTTGACCGGGTCGGACGGCTGCGGGTTGTACGGGTCTTTCTCGGTTACAGGCCGCACTTCGATTGGCTTGGGGCACAGCAGCTTTTCGCGCATGTGCTCAGGAATCAGGTGCGCGCGCTGTTGGGTCAGTTCCAGCTCCGACGGCAGGTTTTCCGGGCCGACCACCACGGGCATGGTGGTCTGGTGCTCGAAGCCTTCTTCGTCGTACTGGAACGAAGCACTGCAGGTGAATATCGGGTTGCCCTTTTGGATCGCCGTCACGCGGCGCGTGCTGAAGCTGCCGCCGTCGCGCACCCGGTCCACCGAATACACCACCGGCAATGCTGCATCGCCAGGGCGCAGGAAGTAACCGTGCAGCGAATGCACATGCCGCGTTTCTTCAACGGTCTGGCTCGCCGCCGACAGCGACTGGCCCAGTACCTGGCCGCCGAACAGCTGGCGAAAGCCCAGGTCCTGGCTACGGCCGCGAAACAGGTTTTCTTCGATCGGCTCCAGGGTCAGCAGGTCCACCAGATCTTCCAACACTTGGCTCATAGAGCATCTCCTACAACAATCTATTGGGCATTCCGGGCTGCTTATCCGTGCAGCGTGTCCAACCATTGGGCGCGGGTGATGCGATACAACACATGATGCCGCACCGGGTCATCGGCTGCGACCTTGGGGTGTTCAAAATCTGCCTGGGGATCGTAATGCATACCGATGGCCTGCATGACTTTTTGTGATGGCAGATTGGCCTCAGTGGTAAACGCGACAATCTCATCCAGCTTCAGCCGGTCAAAACCGCAGCGCAGGGCGGTCCAGGCGGCTTCGCTGGCATACCCCAAACCCCAATGTTCCCTGGCCAGGCGCCAGCCAATTTCCACCGCTGGGGTGAACGCGGCGTCGAAGCTCACATTCAGCAACCCGGTAAGGCCGATGAATTCGCCGCTGTCCTTGCGCTGCAAGGCCCACAGGCCAAAACCATACTCGGCAAAATGGCCGCGAATGCGCCCGATCAGCGCGGCGCTTTCCAGGCGGCTCAGGGTGGCCGGGAAATAACGCATCACCTGTGGGTCGGCGCACATGCGCGCAAACTCCGGCAAGTCGGCATCACTCCACTGTCGCAGCACCAGGCGTGCGCTTTCCAATTCCAGTATCGGCTCCATTGGTCCCCCTCCCTTGCCATGTGCGTGAGTGTAACGCGCTGTTAAGATCCGTCGCTGGTTCCCGTCAGAAATCGCCATGCCCTTGCCACTGATCTACCACGACGACTACAGCCCCGAGTTCCCGGCGGACCACCGCTTCCCCATGGATAAATTCCGCCTGTTGCGTGACCACCTGGTGGAGAGCGGCCTGACCCGGGACAGCCAATTGCTGCGCCCGCAACTGTGCCCCGCCGAGATTCTGGCCCTGGCCCATGAACCTGGGTATATCGAACGCTACATGAGTGGCGAGTTGTCTCGCGAAGACCAGCGGCGCCTTGGCCTGCCCTGGAGCGAAGCCCTGGCCCGGCGCACCGTACGCGCGGTGGGCGGCTCGCTGCTGGCTGCCGAACAGGCGCTGGAACACGGCCTGGCCTGCCACCTGGCCGGCGGCACCCATCACGCCCACTACGACTACCCGGCGGGTTTCTGCATCTTCAATGACCTGGCGGTGATCAGCCGCTACCTGCTGGCAAGCGGGCGGGTCAACCGAGTGCTGATCTTCGACTGCGATGTGCACCAGGGCGACGGCACCGCGCGCATCCTGCACGACACACCGGACGCAATCACCGTGTCCCTGCACTGCGAAAAGAACTTCCCCGCCCGCAAGGCCGAAAGCGACTGGGACATCCCGCTGCCGATGGGCATGGGCGACGCGGATTACCTCAAGGTGGTGGACGATGCCCTCAACTACCTTCTGCCGCTGTATCAGCCCGACCTGGTGCTGTACGACGCGGGCGTGGATGTGCACAAGGATGACGCCCTCGGCTACCTCAAGCTGACAGACGAAGGCGTGGCTGCCCGTGACGAAAGCGTGATGCGTCACTGCCTGGGCCGCGATATCCCGGTGGTCGGCGTGATCGGCGGTGGCTATAGCAAGGACCGCCCGGCCCTGGCCCGTCGCCACGGGATCCTGCACCACAGTGCGCAGCGCGTCTGGACGTCATCAGGCTGTCATTGAGTGATGCACGTTACCCACAATCGCTGTGGAACTGCCTGTGGATAACCTGAGTGAAAGCCCCTGCACGCCATAACCTGCGTGCCCTGCAAGCCGCTGTACGTTTTTTGATCAGGCAGCATCGCCGTCCTCGGGTAGAATGCTCGGCCTACTTTGCCGAACCGCAGTTATCCCCATGCCCCAGACTCAAACCTCACCTCACGTCATCATCATCGGCGGCGGCCCCGCCGGGCTGATGGCCGCCGAAGTGTTGAGCCAGGCCGGGGTGCGAGTCGACCTGTACGACGGCATGCCGTCGGTGGGCCGCAAGTTCCTGCTGGCGGGCGTGGGCGGCATGAACATCACCCATTCCGAACCTTACCCGGCGTTTCTGTCGCGCTATGCCGAGCGGGCGCCGTTCATGGCGCCGTTGCTGCGTCAGTTCGGTGCCGACGCGTTGTGCGAATGGATACACGGGCTGGGGATTGAAACCTTTGTCGGCAGCTCCGGCCGGGTATTTCCTACCGACATGAAAGCCGCCCCGCTGCTGCGCGCCTGGCTCAAGCGCCTGCGGGACCAGGGCGTAGTTATCCACACCCGCCATCGCTGGCTGGGCTGGCATGCCGACGGCAGTCTGCTTATCCACAGCCCCGAAGGCGACAAAAGCGTACGCGGTGATGCGGTGCTGCTGGCGTTGGGCGGCGGCAGTTGGTCACGGCTGGGCTCGGACGGGGCCTGGCTGAAGCTGCTGGAAGACGAAGGCGTGCCGTATGCGGCGCTGCAACCGAGCAATTGTGGCTTCGAGGTGTCGGCCTGGAGCGAGTTGATGGTCAGCAAATTCGCCGGGGCACCGTTGAAAAACGTCGCCATCGGGTTGGCGGACGATAAACCCAGGTTGGGTGAATGCGTGATCACCGCCACGGGTATCGAAGGCAGCCTGATCTACGCGTTGTCGGCGCCGATTCGTGAGGCGATCAACCGGGATGGTTCGGCCACGGTGCATATCGACCTGCTGCCCAGCAAGCCGCTGGACAAGGTGATTGCGGCGCTGGGCAAGCCACGCGGGTCACGCTCGATGAGCAAGCATTTGCACAGTCAGTTGGGATTGGATGGGGTAAAGGCGGCGCTGTTGCGGGAGTTGACGCCGGCCGAGCATTTCAATGATCCGGCGCAGTTGGCGGTGGATATCAAGGCGCTGCCTTTGAGGCTGGTTAAAACCCGACCGATCGATGAAGCCATCAGTACAGCGGGCGGTGTGCCGTTTGAAGTGCTGGATGAACGGCTGATGATCAAGCAACTACCGGGCGTATTTTGCGCGGGCGAGATGCTGGATTGGGAAGCACCCACGGGCGGGTATTTGCTGACGGGGTGTTTTGCCAGCGGGCAGGTCGCCGGGCGTGGTGTATTGGAATGGTTGAACGCCAACTGATTACCTGTGGCGAGGGAGCTTGCTCCCGCTGGGCTGCGTAGCGGCCCCAAAAAAGCGGGAGCGCTGCGCACTCCAGCGGGAGCAAGCTCCCTCGCCACAGTGACCTTATTTCTTTTTGCGCGGCCCGGTATTGAACGCAGGCACCTTGCGCACCGGCTTGATCGAAGGCTCTGCCACCGATACCTCACCACTTTCCACCCACTTGCCCAGGTTGCGCTTGCCGCCACCGGAGGCCTTGGGTTTCTTCGGCTTTTTCGGCTTCTTCACCACCTGCCCCGTGGCATCGGTATCCGGCACGCGATGCTCCGGTTCAAAATCCTGCTCCATATTCCGGGTCAACGTCTGACGGGTCAGCATCTCAATGGCCGACAGCATGTTCACCTCATCGGCACACACCAGGGAAATCGCCTCACCGGTGTTGCCCGCACGCCCGGTACGGCCGATGCGGTGAATGTAATCCTCGGCCACGATCGGCAGGTCAAAGTTGACCACCAGCGGCAAGTCTTCGATGTCCAGGCCACGGGCTGCCACGTCAGTAGCCACCAGGATCTGCACGTCGCTGCTCTTGAAGCGATCCAGCGCGCGCTGGCGAGTCGCTTGTGGCTTGTCGCCGTGAATCCCGTCGGCATTGATGCCCAGGCCCTGGAGTTTTTCGACCAGCGCGTCCACGCCGTTTCGAGTCTTGGCGAACACCAGCACCTGCTTCCAGCGGCCCTTGCGCATCAGGTGCACAAACAGCTCCGCCTTGCGCTTCTTGTCCACCGGCACCACCCATTGCTTGACGGTGTTGGCGGCGACGTTGCGCGGGCTGACTTCGACGGTCAGCGGGTCAATCAGCATCTGCCCGGCCAACTGGCGGATTTCGTCGGAGAAGGTTGCGGAGAACAGCAGGGTCTGGCGCTTTTTCGGCAACATGCGGTAAATGTTCGCCAGTTCTTCGGAGAAGCCCAGGTCGAGCATGCGGTCGGCTTCATCCAGCACCAGGGTTTGCAGCTGGTTGAGCTTCAGCGCGTTCTGGCGGAACAGGTCGATCAGGCGGCCAGGGGTGGCGACCAGCACATCAACGCCCTTGCGCAGCTTCATCATCTGCGGGTTGATGCTCACGCCGCCGTACACGGCGTAAGTGGTCAGCGGCAAGTTTTGCGCGTACTCGGCGACGCTGGCGTGAACCTGCTCGGCCAGCTCGCGGGTCGGGCACAGGATCAGCGCACGCACCGAGTTGGCGCTGACTTTCGGCCCTTCCATGGTCAGCAGTTGCAGCAGCGGCACGGCGAAACCGGCGGTTTTGCCGGTGCCGGTCTGGGCCGCAGCCATCAGGTCGCGACCGGCCAGTACCGCCGGAATGGCTTGCGCCTGCACCGGCGTCGGGGTCTGGTAGCCAAGCGTCTCAAGGGCGCGCAGCAAGGGTTCGATCAGGCCAAGTGTGGCGAAAGTCATGGAATTACCGTAGGAAAAGTTCAGCGCAAGGTCGCAATGCGCCGCAGTTTACCCTAAAACCGGTTTCGGCTTTCGCCACTGTGGCAGGCTGATCAGCAGCACCGCGCTGATGATCACCAACATCGCCAGGGCTTCTTCCGTGCCGATGGTCTCGCCCACAAACACGATGCCGAGCAACACCGCCACCGCCGGGTTGACGTAGGCATAGCTGGTGGCTGCGGCCGGGCGCACATGCTTGAGCAGGTACATATAGGCATTGAAGGCGATAATCGAACCGAACACGGTCAAGTACGCCAGGGCCAGCCAGCCTTCCAGCGGCGGCATGGCCTGCAGGTGTTCGCCACTGACGGCACTGAGCACCAGCAGCACCGCACCTGCGATCAGCATCTCCGCCGCGCTGGCCATGGCGCCCTGGGGCAGCGGCAAGTGCTTGCTCCACACCGACCCAAAGGCCCAGGCCGCCGCCGCAAAAATCAGCAAGGCTGCGCCGCTCGGGCTCGACTGCAGGTTGGAGCCCATATTGAGCATGGCGATGCCGATAATCCCCAGCACTACCCCGGCCCATTCCAGGCGGGTATTACGCGCGCCCCAGAAATAGCCGCAGAGCAGGGTAAACAACGGCACGGTCGCCACCGCCAACGCGGCAACCCCGGAAGCCACACCCGTATGTTCGGCCACACTGACCGCGCCGTTACCGAAGGTCAGCAGCAAAATGCCGATCTTGGCGGCGGCCTTCCACTGCACCCAGGTCGGCGCCGGCGCCCCGCGCCAGCGCAGGAAGGCATACATCAGCGCGCCCGCCGTCATGAAGCGAATCCCCGCCAGCAACAACGGCGGCCAGTACTCCACGCCAATGCGAATCACCAGGTAGGTAGACCCCCAGATCACGTACAACGCAAAAAAGGCAGCGATCAACGGTAAGGGAAAGCGACGTGGGCCAGGCATTGGGCAAGCTCTGCGGCAGGACAAAGGAGCGTTATTTTAGAAATCCCCGGCAGTAAACATAAGTTACAAAACCTGTTTAAAGCGCCAGTACACTTTTCAAAACATGGTTATCAAGGCTATAAACCGTGGATTCGAAAGCCACGTGTTCCAGGAGCCTTATCATGGACAAATACGACCGCATGCTTCTCAGCGCCCTGCTGGACGACGGCCGCGCGTCCTACGCGCAATTGGCGCGCACGGTGAACCTGTCGGCACCTGCCGTGGCCGAGCGAGTGGCGAAGCTGGAAGCCAGCGGGGTGATTACCGGGTACCAGGCCAAGGTCGACCTGTCGAAGGTGGGGTTGCCGATCCAGTGCGTGATTGAGTTGCGCCTGACCAATCATGGGAGCCAGAAGGTTTACGACGCGCTGGCGGAAATTCCGGAGTTGACCGAATGCCATCGGGTGACCGGGGATCCGTGCGTGATCATGCAGGCGGCGGTGGGTTCGATGCCGGAGCTGGAGAGCCTGATTAACCGGGTGGCGAAGTTCGGGTTCAGCAAGACCTCGATCATCTTGTCGAGCGCGATAGAGCGGCGGGTGCCGTTGGGGCAGTTGGAAGGGAATGGGAGGAGTGGTGGGTGATCTATCGCCATCGCGGGCAAGCCCGGCTCCCACCCTTTGATCGCATCCAGCCCAGGCGGCGCGCTCAAATGTGGGAGCTGGGCTTGCCTGCGATGACGTCAGTAGCTTCACCACTTTCATTTTTTCGAAGATGCCCTGGTACGGGCGGTAGCTTCAGAAAGCTCACCGAGGTTTTTCAGATAAATAGCGGGGTTTTGAGAGGGGGCCGCTTCGCGGCCCAACGGGGGACAAGCCCCCTCACCACAACAAGCCCTCTCACCACAACAAGCCCTCTCGCCACAACAAGCCCCCCACAATAAGCCCCATCACCACAGGGGGCCCCTCTTCACAGAAAGTATCCAACCATAGGGAATGGTGCAGGAATCAGAACCCGCGATGCTTCTTCAGGTGATCATTGATCTTCGCCGCCGGAACCTTCTGCAAGCTGCACAGCAATTCGTGTGACAACTCCCGCAACCCATGGGTGCGGCGCAGTTCCTGGGCCAGGTGAGCGGTCAGGTTCGCCGCCATCTCCGCATCCGCCATCGCCCGGTGAGCTTTGCCGGTGTGGGGCAGTTGGGCAAATGAGGTCAGCGTGCCCAGCTTGTGATTCGGCGCCGCCGGCATCAAGCGCCGCGCCAATAACAGCGAACAGGCAAACTTCTGCAAACGGGTACGTCGGATCAACCCCAGCTCGAAATCCCAGAATTTCTGGTCAAACGCGGCGTTGTGCGCCAGCAACGGCGTGGTGCCGACAAACTCGTTCACCTCGTTCATCACTCGCTCCGCCGACGGCGCGGTGCGCAGCATGGCGTTGCTGATGCCGGTCAGTTGCTCGATAAACCCCGGCACGCGCACGCCGGCGTTCATCAGGCTCTGGTAGCGGTCCACGATCTGGCCCTGCTCTAGGATGACCACGGCGATTTCCGTGGCCCGGCAGCTGCTGCTCGGCTGGATGCCGGTGGTTTCAAAGTCGATGACCGCTATACGTTCCAAACCTGTTCCAACTCCGTCAAAAAACTATTTAAGCAACAACGCGCCTTCGATCGGCACGTAGCGGCTGGCGGCGCGTATCAATGAGTTGGCCGTCAGCCCCGGTACGCCGTAGGCCACGGCTTCGACGCCGTGCTTGTGGATGATGCGGTCCAGCAGCATGTCGAAATCACCGTCGCCGGAGGCCAGCACCACTTCGTCGACATGGGCGGCGGCGTCCATGATGTCGATGGTGATGCCCACGTCCCAGTCGCCCTTGGCCGAGCCGTCGCTGCGCTGGATGTAGGGCTTGAGCTTCACGGTAAAACCGAGGTTGCGCAGGATCTGCTGGAATTGCTGCTGCTTGCTGTCGCCACGGTCGATGGCATAGGCGTACGCTTCGACAATCTGCCCGCGCTGGCTGATGTCAGCCCACAGGGCGGCGTAGTTGAAGTGACAGCCGTACGCCTGGCGCACGGTGTAGTAGAGGTTTTGTACGTCGGCGAACACGGCTATCTTTTTCACCGCAAATCCTCATGACACGCGCATGGACCCCAAGCTCAAGGGCTCGGAAAGGTTGCCAGTATGCCAGCCACACGGAAGTTTCCGAGAAAAATCAGCCCGGGGCGACGAAGCGCCCCGGTCGAGTGGGGGTCAGACGAAGGAATCGTCGTCGCCAAAGGAGGAGGAGTCGTCGGAATAGTCGTTGTCGGCGAAGCTGTCAGATGAGTTGTCGCTGCCCCAGCTGTCATTGCCGGCGAATTTCTGGTCGTCGTTGCCCCAGTTGCTGTTGTCGCTCGCCGGGGCCGGCTCTTCGCGGATAATTTCTTCAACCACTTGCGGCTGTTGCGAGTTGTGGCTGAACAGGCTGCTGATGCCTTCTGCCAGCATCACACCACCGGCCACGCCGGCTGCGGTTTTCAGTGCGCCGCCAAGGAAGCCGCTGCCGATTGGCGCTGCGGGTGCCTGTTGTGGCTGCTGGTAATTCTGCTGCGGGGCGCCATAGTTCAGCTGCGGTGCAGGTTGCCCGCCAAACGACGGACGCGCCGGCTCACGCCAGCCACCGCCCGACGGCGCAGGTGCGCTCTGGGTGGGTTGTGGGTCGCGGGAGCCGCCGCCAAAGATGCTCGACAGGAAACCGCCACTGCTCGGTGCAGGCTGCGCCGCCTGGGACTTGGCCTGTTGCAGTTGGTCCTGCAATTGCTGGATCTGCTCGGCCTGCTGCTTGTTCTGCGCATCAAGGCTCTTGATCGCATGCTCTTGCACCAGAATCGACTGGGTCATGTAGTACGCAGCGGCCGGTTGGCGAGTGACGTGTTCCTTGATCCGCGCTTCGGCCTGGGCGTCGCGGGGGGCTGAGTCCGTTTCGGCTTGCTGCAACCGTGAAAACAGTCCGTCGATCAGGGTTTGCTCTTCGCTGTTCATGGCGACCTCGTTAGATTGCCGGTAGAAATCTTCGCCTTGCGCACGATGTGCAAGGTACAGCCTAGTTATGGGGCTGTTACTGATTGTTTCAATAGCCTTTACGTAAGGTTTACGTTTGCTTGCATCTGGTCATGATCGGTTAAAGTAACGCCCTTGCTTTTCGGCCTGTGAAGACCCTGATGAATCCGTTAGACGTACTGCGCGACTCCTTCTTCTTTTTCAAGCGCAACCTGGGCGCCATCGTGCAGTTGTGCCTGCCATTGGTGATTCTCGAAGCGCTGCTGCAACAGGTGCTCGACCACACCCTCGGCCCTGACGCGTTTCCCGGTTACAGCGTGATCGTCGGGCTGCTGGTGTATCCGCTGTACACCGGCGCGCTGATCCTGTTCCTCGACGCCCGTACTCGTGGCGAATCGCCGCGCACCCTGGACGTGCTCGCCATGGCCTTGAGCCTGTGGCCGCGGTTTGCCTTGCTGACGGCGGTCAGCACGCTGCTGATCCTGCTGGGCCTGTCGCTGTATTTCCTGCCGGGCCTGTGGCTGATGGTGGTGCTGGCCTTCGCCGAGTACCTGCTGGTGCTGCGCGGCATGTCGGCGCTGTCGGCCATGAAAGAAAGCCTGCGCCTGACCCGGGGGCACTTCTGGCGCATCCTCGTGTGCCTGCTGTGCGTGATGACCCCGCTGTGGCTGCTCAAAGG
The DNA here is from genome assembly GCF_034314165.1 of Pseudomonas sp. Bout1. GTDB lineage: Bacteria > Pseudomonadota > Gammaproteobacteria > Pseudomonadales > Pseudomonadaceae > Aquipseudomonas. The sequence continues at coordinate 6,167,067 of NZ_JAVIWK010000001.1, forward strand.
TGCCAGTGTGGCGGTCTACCCAGACCCGAATCCGCTGCTGGGCCTGCTGATCGACAGCGCACAAAGCTTCCTGCAATTGTTCACAAGCGTGGTGTTGTTCCGCCTGTTCATGTTGATTGGTGGCGACGCCGACGCGCGGTGATATGCTCCGGGCCTTGTCCTGCAACGCCATAAGCCGAGCCGATGACCCGATTACTGCGCATTACCTTGCTGGGCCTGCTGATGCTTGCGGCCCTGCTGACCGGCTTGATCTACAGCCTGACCTGGCGCCCTGACGCCAAGGAAACCCTGCCCATCCGCTGCGTCGCGCCCCGAGCGCCGACCCTGTCGCCGGGCCAGGCCCTCAAGGTGATGACCTGGAACGTGCAGTACCTGGCGGGCAAGAACTACGTGTTCTGGTACGACACCCCGGACGGCAGCGGCCCGGACGACCGCCCCACCGTTGAAGACATGGCCGCAAGCCTCGACGAAGTGACGCGGGTGATCCGCGACGAGCAGCCAGACATCCTGCTGTTGCAGGAAGTCGACGAAGGCGCCAAGCCTTCCAGCTACCAGGACCAACTGGCCTTGCTCCAGGAGCGCCTGGCCGACCTGTACCCGTGCAGCGCCCAGGCATTCGACTGGAAAGCCGACTTCGTGCCCGACCTGCATATCTTCGGCAGCGTCGGCCGCAAGCTGGTGACCATGAGCCGCTACCAGATCGAACACGCCGAGCGCCTGCAATTGCCGGTGGCGCGTACCAACCTGATCAGCCGGCAGTTCCAGGCCAAGCCCGCGTTGTTGCTGACCTACCTGCCGTTGAGCGATGGCGGCCAGTTGGCCGTGCTCAATACTCGCCTGGACGGCACGGCCCCGGGGCACAACGCCGTGCTGGAACAGGTGCAGGCGACCGTCAAGCTGGTGGATAAATTCGAAAGCCGTGGCACGCCATGGCTGATGGGTGGGGATTTCAACCTGTTGCCGCTGGGGCAATTCCTGCGCCTGGATGCCGGCAAGCGCGGGCAGTATTCGCCGGACAGCGAGCTGCATCTGCTGTGGGAAAAATACCCGATGATCCCGAGCAACAGCCAATCCAGCGGGATTGACCGGGACCAGTGGCTGACGTATTTCCCGAATGACCCGACAGTAGAGGGGCCGGATCGTACGCTGGACTACCTGTTCTACAGCTCGCGGATCAAAAAGGTGGAGAGCAAGGTGCGCCAGAGCGATACCGTGCGCATCTCCAATCATTTGCCGGTGATTGCGCGGTTCCTGTTGCCTGCCGCGCAGTAACTAGCACTGCAAAATGGTGTGGGAGCTGGCTTGCCTGCGATAGCATCGCCGCGGTGCCACTGAAAACCGAGCTGCCTGCATCGCAGGCAAGCCAGCTCCCACATTTGATCTTCATCGCGCTTACTTTCTTGGTTTGATCCGAGCCGTAGGTTCAGCGATCAATGGATCATCCGGCCAGTAATGCTTGGGATACCGCCCCTTCAAATCCTTCTTCACCTCGGCATACGTACTGCGCCAGAAGTTCGCCAGATCCTGCGTCACCTGCACCGGGCGCCTTGCCGGTGACAACAGGTGCAGCTTGACCACCTGCCGCCCGCCGGCAATTCGTGGCGTATCCGCCAGCCCGAACAATTCCTGCAGGCGCACCGCCAGAATCGGCGGTTGCTCGCTGTAGTCCAGACGCACTGACGAGCCCGACGGCACCTTCAGATGATGCGGCGCCAACTCGTCCAGGCGCTGCGGCAACGGCCACGGCAGCAGGTTATGCAGGAAGCTCGCAATATCCAGATTGGCGAAATGGCTCAGGCGCGACACCTTGCCCAGGTAAGGCATCAACCAGTGTTCCAGGCTGGCGAGCAAGGTGCTGTCGCTGACATCTGGCCATTCACTGGCCTTGCCGGTATCCAGGTGACGCAGCAACATGACTCGCGCCTGCCATTGGCGCAGTTCCGGGGTCCAGGGCAGCAGTTCCAGGCCTTTGCGTCGTACCAGGTTGACCAGCGCCTGGCTGCGGGCGGACTCGTCGAGGCCGGTCAGCGGTTCGCGGCTGAGTACCAGCTCGCCGACCTTGCGCTGACGCTCGGCGCGCAGCACGCCTTCGCGCTCGTCCCAATCGAGTTGGTCGACATTGCGCACCTGTTCGGCCAGCACCGAATCAAACAGCGCCGGATCAAAATCCGCCGCGAGGTAGATCCGTTCTTCGCGCTGCCCCTGGCGGCTGCCCAAATCGGCAATCACCAGCCAGGGTTGTTTCATCAAACTGTCGGCTTCGGCGAACAGCGCCGCACGACCGTTGGCGAGACGGTATTCAGCCCCGCCGACACGCCGTTGCTGGGCAACACGGTCCGGGTAGGCCAGCGCCAGCAATGCACCCAGCCAACGCGGGTGATCAGGATCGGCAACCGGTTGCCCGGCCTTTGCTCTTAAGTAGCCACGGTATTGCCGGGCCAGTTGCTTGGCGCGCTGCACGCCACCTTGGGTGCCACGGGCCTTTTCTTCGCCGGATAACAGCGCCAGGCGGCTGTGCAGATCCGCACCGGCACCGCGCAAGATATCGCGCTCACCCAGCAGTGCCGCGACATCACAGGCCATGTTCGCCAGGCCCAAATCCTGGCCACGCAGCAGCAAATGAGCGATGCGCGGATGCGCCGGTAACCCGGCCATTTTCTGGCCGTGGGCAGTCAGCTTGGTGTCGTTCAAGGCGCCCAATCGCTCAAGCAAATCCTGAGCCTGTGCATAAGCGGCGGTGGGCGGTACGTCGAGCCACACCAACTGCGTGGGCGCCACGCCCCAGCGGCCCAATTGCAGGGCCATGCCTGCGAGATCTGCCGAGAGGATTTCCGCGCTGGAATACGCCGCCAGCCCTTCATGTTGGTCCTCGGACCACAACCGATAACACACGCCCGGCTCCAGGCGCCCTGCCCGGCCGGCACGCTGGGTGGCGCTGGCGCGGGAGATGCGCTGAGTGTCGAGACGGGTCATGCCGCTGCCCGGGTCAAAACGCGGGACCCGCGCCAGCCCGGCGTCGATCACTACGCGCACGCCGTTGATGGTCAGGCTGGTCTCGGCAATATTAGTGGCCAGCACCACTTTGCGCTGGCCGGCGGGCGCCGGGTCGATGGCGGCGCGTTGGGCGGCCAGGTCCAGTTCGCCATGCAACGGGCACAGCAGCACATTGGTGTTACTACCCAAGGCGTCAGCCAATTGCTGATTGACCCGACGAATCTCGGCCTGCCCCGGCAGGAATACCAGCACACTGCCGGTTTCATCGTTCAGGGCTTCAAGGATGGTCTGCACCAACCGTGGCTCGATAAATCCGCCAGGCTGAAACGGCCGCCCCCAGCGCATCTGCACCGGGTACATGCGCCCTTCGCTGCGCAGGATCGGTGCGTCGTCCAGCAGGCTGGCCAGGCGCTCGCCTTCCAGGGTGGCGGACATCAGCAGGATTTTCAGCGGCTGCTCGTCGCGAAACAGGTCCCGACCGTTCAGGCTCAGGGCCAGCGCCAGATCGGCGTCCAGGCTGCGCTCGTGGAACTCGTCGAAGATCAACAAGCCCACGCCATCCAGCGCCGGGTCATCCTGCAAGCGGCGGGTGAGGATGCCTTCGGTGACCACTTCAATACGGGTGTTGGGGCCGACTTTACTGTCCAGGCGAATGCGGTAGCCGACGGTTTCGCCGACCTTTTCCCCCAGTTCGCTGGCCAGTCTTTCTGCCGCGGCGCGGGCGGCCAGGCGTCGGGGTTCGAGCATCAGGATGGTCTGCCCGGCCAGCCAGGGTTCATTCAATAGCGCCAACGGCACCCGTGTGGTTTTACCGGCGCCGGGCGGTGCTTCGAGCACGGCCTCATGGCGCCTCGCCAAGGCGTCACGCAGGGCGGGTAAAACATCATCGATTGGCAACGAATTCATACTGGCTCCAAAGCAGAGCGGCGAGTATAACGGCGAACTGCCGGGTGTCGGTGGTGGTCTCAACGACACGGCCCCGTCCTGACTGGAATGCGGTCAAAGGTGGGAGCTCCCACCGTTGATCATCGTCGCCTTGTAGACTGGCTTATAGTCACTTTCATTATGTTCAAGGAGAGTCCCATGCGTGTTGCTTCCCGTATCATCGGCGGTGTTCTGGCCGTCACCCTGTTAAGCCAGTTGACGGCGTGCGGTTCGATTTTCTACCCCGACCGCCGTGGCCAGATCGACGGCAAGATCGACCCGGCAATTGCCGTGCTCGATGCGGTCGGCCTGCTGTTCTACGTGATCCCGGGCCTGATCGCCTTTGGTGTCGACTTCGCCACCGGCGCGATTTACTTCGAGCCCGGCAAGACCGCCCAGGTGGCCCCGGAAAAACTCCAGCAAGCCATCGGCGCCGACGGCAAGGTCGATAACGCCAAGCTGCAAACCATCATCCAGAAAGAAACCGGGCGTAACCTGCCGCTGGACGACCCGCGCATGATCCAGTTCAAGGGCAGCGTGCAACAACTCGCCTCCCTGGGCCTGCAACCCGCTGCATAAGGACTGACCCGCCCCATGACCACCAGTCCCGAACACGCCCGGCTGTTGCGCCTGGCCACCCGTGCTTCCGTCGGCGTGGCCTGTGTGCTGATTGTGACCAAGGCCATCGCCTGGTGGCTCAGTGGCTCGGTGAGCATGCTCGCCGGGTTGACCGACTCGCTGCTCGACGGCGTCACCTCGCTGCTCAACCTGCTGGCCGTGCACTACGCACTGCGCCCGGCGGATGACGATCACCGTTATGGCCACGGCAAGGCAGAATCCCTGTCAGGCATGGCCCAGGCACTGTTTATCGCCGGCAGTGCGGTGCTGATCGCGTTCCAGGCCTTTCAGCGCTTGCAGCATCCGGAGCCGGTGGGCGCGCCGTGGTTGAGCATCGGGGTGATCATTCTGTCCCTGGCGCTGACGGCAGCGTTGCTGATCCTGCAATACCGGGTGATCCGCGAAACCGGCTCGAACGCCATCCGCGCCGATTCGCTGCACTACCGCTCAGACATGATGCTCAATGGCAGCATCCTGGTGGCACTGGTGCTGGCGGCGTTTGGTTTTCATCAGGTCGACGCGTGGTTCGGCCTGGGCATCGCGGCCTACATTTTGTGGAGTGCGATCCAGATCGCCCGGGAAAGCTTTTCGGTGTTGATGGATGAGGAACTGCCGCCGGATGTCAGCCAGCACATGTTGGAGTTGGCGTGCAGTGTGCCCGGCGTGCTGGGCGCGCATGACTTGCGCACGCGGATTTCCGGCAGCCACTGGTTTGTGCAGTTGCACCTGGAATTGCCGGGGGAATTGAGTTTGTCGGTGGCCCATGGCATCAGCGACCAGGCCGCCGATGCCATCCACAAAGCCTACCCGCGAGCCGAAGTGCTGGTGCACGCCGACCCGCAGGAAGTGGTCAAGGGGGCGAAGGCCTAATACTGCACCTGATACCCGCGGCTGCTCAGGCAGTTGCCCTGGGCCTGGCGGTAGGTTTGCACCACAGCCGGGTCTGGGGCGTAGGTGACGGTACGTGGGTCAAAACCACTTTGTTGCACGGCCCAGCGATAGCAGTCATAGCCGTCCTGCTGCACTTGCGCCGGTGACTGGCCGTTGGCCGGGTAAGCCACCACGTCGTAACCATTGCCCTGAGGCACCGGCTGGGGTGCTGGTGCGGCCGGTGGTGGCTGCACCACCACGTACTGCTGGCTGGTTTCTTCGTAGGTGTAATAGGCGCCGGCGGCGAGGAAAAACAGCGCGCTCCCTACCCACACTTCCCGGGCGTAGTCCGGCAGGTATTGCACGCGAATCCCGTAAGGTGGCGCCACTACGACGTAGCGCGGGCCTTGTGGGCGGTACCAATAGCCACCCGAGAAGAAGTAGTCCTGGCCACGATACGGCACGCGGTAGTCGCGGTCTGGGAAGCGGTCGACGGTGTAACCCGGACGGTATTGCGGGCCAGGGCCCCAGCCATTGCCGTGCCCATCGGGGCGGCCTGGCCAGCGGTGATCATTGGGATGGTTGTTGCCACCGCCGTTGCCGCCATTAAACCCGGGCCGGCCGGGACCACCTTGGCCACCCTGGCCGCCATTGCCGGCTTGCCAATGCTGGTTGCCGTCGTTGCGACGCGGAATGTCCTGGTAGTTGCCTGGACGGGGTTCCTGGGTCTGGCGCACGGTATCCGGGCGACCCTGTATCGGCAGGTTATTGGCCGGTTGCGGTTGAGGCGCCGGGTGCGGCGGTTGCTGTGGGCTGCCCTGCGGATGACCTTGCCACTGGCCACCCCCATTCGGGCGCTCGGCGTTCTGATTCTGTGGCCGTGGCTGATTGTTTTCGAAATGCTGGTTCTGCACGCGTGGCTGATTGTTCTCCGGGCGAGGAGCTTCAGGACGCGGTTGATTATTTTGCGGGCGAGGCTGGTTGTTCTGCGGCCGCGGCTGATTATTTCCCGGATGCCCTTCCGGGCCTTTTTCATGCTGGCCACCGCCTTCAGGGCGTGGCTGTTCGTCGGCCATCACTTGCGCACCAACGGTTACCATCAGCAAACCAACACCTGCCAAACGCCAGATGCGCTTCATGCTATTCCTCACTGCGGATTAGGGCCTACACGTAAGACTGGAAAACCGCGGCCCGGTTCTGCGACAGGTTATCAGTCACGAGAACTATTTTCGCAGGCAATAAAAAGGGGCGACCCGTCGGTCGCCCCTTGAGAACTTCGTCCTGGCTCAACGCTTTTGACGTTGGCTCACCTCACGCCGTCTTGTGGACAGTGTGCAGCCCGGGGGCCGGGGCAACCCTGTGGGGTTGGCGGCCGCAGCCGGCGGTATGAGCGGGCTGCAGTGGACTGTATGTCCGGGCGGTGATTCTGTTGATAACTTTACGCCCCGGCCTCGGGCAGAGGATTGCGAAGATTGCGTCAATAAACAGTGCTTGCGCAATTTTTAACCCTGGATAGATAATTCGCCGCAATAGTTACGACAAAGGCCAGCCCCATGAGCAAGCTTGACCGATACGACCTGAGTATTTTGGCAGAATTGCAGCGCGACGCGAGGATCTCCAACCAGGAGTTGGCCGAGCGCATCGGCCTGTCGCCTTCGCCGTGCTCGCGCCGGGTCAAGCAATTGGAAGACGACGGCTACATTGCCCGCCAGGTTGCCTTGCTCGACCGCAAGATGCTCGGCCTGAGTCTCACGGCGTACGTGCTGATCGGCATGGACCGACACACCCCCGAGCGTTTCGAGAATTTCGAAGCGGCCATCCGCACCTTGCCGCAAGTACTGGAGTGCAGTTTGGTGACCGGGATGGACGCTGACTATCAACTGAAAGTGGTGGTGCCAGACATGGACCACTATCAGAAACTGCTGCTGGGCCACCTGACCCGCATCGAAGGCGTCACCAGCGTGCGCTCAAGCTTTGTGCTGAACCAGGTACTCAACAGCACCGAATTGCCGCTGACCCACCTGCGTACTTAAGGCTAGCGCCGAACAAATGTGGGAGCTGGCTTGCCTGCGAGGCAAACGACTCGGTCTTGCAGAGACACCGAGGTGATGCAATCGCAGGCAAGCCAGCGCCCACAGACCGACGCAGGTCAATGTCGCGCCGATTGCCCTGGCGTATAATCGGCGCCCTGCCCCAGCCGGAAACGACCCGATGAACTCGATTGATCCTGCCGTGTTTGAAGAATGGATGATGACCGGTCTGGTCAGCCTCCTGATCATTTTCATGGGCTTTATCGTCTGGGACCTGGCGAAGAAATCCAAGGCCGGGCGCTTCGGCTCGATGATCCTGTTCTTCGTGCTGGGCCTGGGCGTCGCTGCGTTTATCATCAAGAGTGTGGTAATCGGCCTGATCGAGTCCGGCGCCTTATAAGCGCGCCGGCACTTCCTTCCATTGGCCCTGGTCGAGGCCGTCGATCGACCAGTCACCAATGCGTACCCGCACCAGCCGCAGCGTCGGCAAGCCCACTGCCGCGGTCATGCGCCGCACCTGGCGGTTACGCCCTTCACGAATCACCAGTTCCAGCCAGTGGGTCGGCACGCTTTTGCGAAACCGCACCGGCGGGTTGCGCGGCCACAGTTGCGGCTCGTCCAGTTGCCGGGCTTCGGCGGGCAGGGTCATGCCGTCGTTGAGTTGCACACCATCGCGCAGGCGTTGCAGCTGCTCCTCGGTCGGCTCGCCTTCCACCTGCACCCAGTAGGTTTTCGCCAGCTTGTGCTTGGGGTCGGCGATGCGCGCCTGCAACTGGCCGTCGTTGGTCAGTAGCAACAAACCTTCACTGTCACGGTCCAGGCGCCCGGCCGGGTAGATACCGGGGATGTCGATGAAATCCTTGAGAGTCGCCCGCCCGCCTTCGTCGCTGAACTGGGTCAGCACATCGAAGGGTTTATTGAACAGGATCAACTTGGGCTCGGCCGGTGGCGCCTTGGCGACACGACGCGGGGCTGACGAGGTTTGCGGACTTTTCACACCAGGGCGGTGGGAAGCGGGACGGGCAGGACGGGACATGGCAAAGGAACATCTAACGGTCAGGACCGACAATGCTAGTGGCCTGACCGTTAAATAACCATCCCAACCGTTTAGCGGAACGGCGGCTCGTCGAAGCTGCGCAGTTTGCGCGAGTGCAGCGAGTTGAGTTCGGTGCGCAACAGGTCCACCGCCTCGATACCGATCTTCAAGTGCTGGCTGACCGCACGCTCATAGAAGGCGTTGGCCGAACCCGGCAACTTGATCTCGCTGTGCAACGGTTTGTCCGACACACACAGCAGCGTGCCGTACGGCACCCGCAGGCGGTAGCCCTGGGCGGCGATGGTGCCGCTTTCCATGTCCACCGCCACAGCGCGGGACAGGTTGATCAGCGGCCGTTCCTGAGCCCAGCGCAGTTCCCAGTTGCGGTCGTCGTAGGTCAACACGGTGCCGGTGCGCAGGCGTTTTTTCAGCTCTTCGCCCTTCTCGCCGGTGACATTGGCCGCTGCCTGCTGCAAGGCCATCTGCACTTCGGCCAGGGCCGGGATCGGGATGTTCGGCGGCACCACGCGGTCAAGAATCCCGTCGCGACGCATGTACGCGTGAGCCAGCACGTAGTCGCCTATGGTCTGGGACTGGCGCAAGCCGCCGCAGTGGCCAATCATCAGCCAGCAATGCGGGCGCAATACGGCCAGGTGATCAGTGATGTTCTTGGCGTTGGACGGGCCCACGCCGATGTTCACCAAGGTCACACCGTGGCCGTCGCTGGCCTGCAAGTGGTAGGCCGGCATCTGGTAACGGTGCCAGACCACGCCTGCGGCGATGGCAGACGCTTCGCCGTGGTCCATGCTCTTGTCGATGATCACATTGCCCGGCAGCACCATGCGAATAAAGCGCGGGTCACTGCGCAGCTGTTCCAGGCCATGCACGATGAACTGGTCAACGTAGCGGTGGTAGTTGGTCAGCAGGATCCACGGCTGCACATGGCGCCAGTCGCTGCCGGTGTAGTGCACTAGGCGGCGCAGGGAGAAGTCGACGCGGGCGGCGTCGAACAGTGCCAATGGCAGCGGATCGGTGTTTTCCCAGTCGTAGAGACCATCGGCGATGCCATCGGTGGCAGCCGACAGGTCGGTACTCGGAAATACCCGCGCCAGCGTGGCGGCGGTCACACCGGAGCCGGCGAGTTCGTCGCCCTGCTCAACCACGTACGGGTAAGGAATATTCTGCTGGCTGACGCCCACTTCCACCGTCACGGTGAAGTCGTGCATCAACGGCACCAGTTGCTCCAGCAGGTATTTGCGGAAGGCTGACGGATGAGTGACGGTGACGCTGTAGGTCCCCGGCAACTGGACCTTGGCGTACGCCCGCGTGGTCTGTGGGACTTCGCCCTGCACCAGGTAGGTCAGGCGAAGTTCCGGGTAGCGAAACATCGCGCGTTGTTCGGCATCGGGTTCGACGCGGTCTTTGAGGTAGCGCTTGAGGGCTTGATTGAGCGCGCCGGTAGCACGCTCATGGAGAGCCGCCAGCCGATCCACGGCTTCTTCGGCGGTTTGAACGACAACAAAAGCTTCGGTCACGGTAAGCATCCTGTGTTCTGACTTGCAGGCCTTCATCTTGCCTGTATCCCTGGCGCACTGGAACACCGGAATTGGAATGCGCCTGCAAGAACCCTGCATTCCCTGTGGGAGCTGGCTTGCCTGCGATGGCGGTCTGCCTATTGCATTGATGCCAGCTGGCCCACCGCTATCGCAGCCAAGCCAGCTCCCACATTTTTGACCGCGTTTATTCAGGAAAACAGCGGTGTCGACCGGGCAACAATGGCCTCCACATCCACACCTCGCGGTAAGGTGCCATACGCCCGACCCGACGACCCGCCCAGCCGGCTGGCGATAAAACCGTCACTGACGCTGGCATTGCCCGCCTCCAGCAACAGCTTGGCCTGCAATGCCACGGCAATGTCCTCGGTCAGTTGCCGGGCACGGTATTGGATGTCCTGGGTGTCCATAAACGCTGACTTCAACTGCTCGATGTGCCGCGCCAGGTGCTTGTGACCGTGGCCATCCCCCAACTCGACAAACAACGCCTCCAACACGCCCGGCTCTTTCGACAAGGCCCGCAGCACATCCAGGCACTGCACATTGCCGGAACCTTCCCACGTCGAGTTGACCGGCGCCTCACGGTACAGACGCGGCAGGATGCTGTCTTCGACATACCCCGCACCGCCCATGCACTCGGCGGCCTCATTGATCATCGCCGGGGCGCGCTTGCAGATCCAATACTTGCCCACCGCCGTTACCAGCCGGGCGAATTTGGCTTCCTGTTCATTATCCAGATGGTCCAACGCGCGGCCCATGCGCATGCTCAAGGCCAGGGACGCCTCGCTTTCCAGGGCCAGGTCGGCCAGCACGTTTTGCATCAGGGGTTGTTCACTGAGCACACGGCCGCCTACCAGGCGATGGGCGCAATGGTGACTGGCTTGGGTCAGCGCCTGGCGCATCAGGGCGCTGGAGCCGACCATGCAATCGAAACGGGTCATGGCCACCATTTCGATAATGGTTGGTACGCCACGCCCTTCTTCACCGATCATCCAGGCCAGCGCGCCACGAAACTCCACTTCGCTGGAGGCATTGGAGCAATTGCCCAGTTTGTTTTTCAGGCGCTGGATGTAGAACTCGTTGCGGGTGTCATCCGGGCGGTGCCGGGGCAGCAGGAAACAGGTCAGACCCTTGTCGGTCTGGGCCAGGGTCAGGAAACCATCGCACATCGGCGCCGAACAGAACCACTTGTGCCCCACCAGTTCATACGCCTGGCCCGGGCCTCCGGCGCCCACCGGGTACGCGCGGGTGGTGTTGGCACGCACGTCGGTGCCGCCCTGTTTCTCGGTCATGGCCATACCAATGGTGGCGCCGGCCTTGTGGGCGATGCCGACGTTGCGCGGGTCGTATTCGGTGGCGAGGATTTTCGGCAGCCAGGTTTCAGCCAGGTCCGGCTGCAAACGCAGGGCCGGCACGCAGGCGAAGGTCATGGTCAACGGGCAGCCGGTACCGGCTTCGGCCTGGCTGTGCAGGTAGGTCATCGCCGCGCGAGCCACATGGGCGCCGGATTGCGGATGAGCCCACGGCAACGACGGCAAGCCATGTTCGACGGCGGTGCGCATCAGCTCGTGGTAGGCCGGGTGAAACTCCACCAGGTCGATGCGATGGCCAAAACGGTCATGGCTGTTAAATACCGGCTTGTTCTGGTTGGCCAAAAAACCCGCTTCCATCAGCGGCCCGCCCGCCAGCGCGCCATAGGTGTCGATGCGCTGTTCAGCCCAGCCAGCGCCAAAGCGCCGCGACCAGTCTTGCAGCGGCAAATCGATACGGTACAGGTTGGCACCATCAAGCGACGGCGGCTGGTTGGTGACGTCGTGGGTTTCGGCAAACTGATGCAGGTTCATGACGGGCCTCCTGAAAAAAGGCCACGTTCATTGAGGCCTTAATTTCAGTTAAGCACCGCCACCGTGGTTAAAAAAGTGGCATAAACGCCTAATTGGCGGCGCTTTCACCCTCAACCTGATGCAACACCCGCAGTTGCAGCACCCATTGCAACGCGTCGAAGCGCACGGGCTTGGCCAATCGGTCGGTAACACCCACGCCGTGGCAGCCCTCACGTTCCGGCGCCTGCAACGAGGTGCTCAAGGCGATCACCGGCAATTCGCCACAGTCCGGCAACGCACGAATCTGGCAGCACAGCGAGAACCCGCCTTCTGGTACATCCAGTAGCACCGCATCAAATGTTTCGCGCTGCAACAGCGCCAGGGCGGCAGGCCCGTTGTCGATGGTTTTTACGCGGTAACCGAGCTTGAGCAACATGCCGCGCACCACCAGTTGCGCCACGCTATTGTCGTCCACCAATAGCAGCGTGCACTCCTGAGGAGTGCGTTGTACCCGCGGTACTCGGCGTACGGGCGCAGGCGCTGCCGGAATCGGTCTGACGCCAAGCTCCAGCTGAAAACGGCTGCCGCGCCGTGGCTCGGAATTGTGGGTCAGGCGGCCGCCAAGCAGCTCGATCAGTTGCCGGCAGATGGCCAGGCCGATGCCCATGCCGCCGTATCGACGGGTGGTCGAGCCATCGAGCTGGAAGAAACGCTGATACAGGGTCGCCTCATCGAGGTAGGCGAACCCGATGCCGGTGTCGGTCACAATAAAGGTCAGGCGCAACGTCCCGTCGGCGTGGGGCACGCCAACTACCCGCACACGAACCGAGCCTTCGTGAGTGAATTTGAAGGCATTGTCCAACAGGCAATCCAGGCATTGCGCCAGCTTGTCGCGATCACCATCAATGCGCTCTGGTAGCTCATCCGCCAGATCAATCGAAAACTCCAGGCCTTTGCTCTGGGCGCTCGCCGCGAACTGCTGGCGCAAGGTGTCGAGCAACCCACGCAGGCTGAACTCCTGGGGTTGCGGGCTAAGGCGCCCGGCTTGCAATTCGGTGAGGGTGAGGATGCCGTTGACCATGCGCATCATCTCGCGGGCCGAGCCGGCGGCGGTCTGGTGGTACTGCGCAAGCTCGCCTTGCAGCGGCTCGGTCTGCATCAACTCCAGGGAACCGATCACGCCGTTCATCGGCGTGCGCAGCTCGTGGGTCAGGGTGGCGAGAAATTCGTCCTTGAGCTGGTTGCTGTGGGCCAGTTGCGTGTTGAGCACTTCCAGCTTCTGGCTGGCATCCAGCTGGATCTGCACCTGTTGCTCGCGCATCGAATTGATCCGGTCGGCCAGGGCCAGGGACAACAAGGCCACTTCAAGTGCCGAACCGATCTGGCTGGCGTACATCGTGAGGAACACATTGGGCAGGTAGCCCAGCACCATCATCGTATTCACCACGCCGCCCAACAGGAATGCGGTCCAGGCAATGATGAAGTAACGCGCCATCCGTTGGCCGCAGTACCAGGCCTTGATGGCCGCGACGAAGATGGTCACGGTAAATACCAGCGCCAAGCCAGTAGCCAGGCGCAGCGCCAGCGCATAGCTGGTGAACAGCGCCAACACCATCACCGCCGCGCCACTGAACGCCAGCACCCACAACAGCCGGTTGATCCAGCGACTGTAAAGCGCGGTGTGCAGGAAGCTGCGCGCAAACAGGCTGCCGAACAGCGCCGCCGAACCGATCAAGAACGGTACCGCCGCATTCGCCCACCACGGGTTATTGGGCCAGAAGTACTGCACGGCCACGCCGTTGACCGAGAGTTGATACAGGCCGAACGAGGCAATATAGAGGATGTAATACAGGTAGCTGGTGTCGCGCACGCTCACATAGATGAACAGGTTGTAGACCAGCATGCCGAGCAACACACCGTAGATCACACCCAGCACATAGAGGCGCAACGGTTGTTCTTCAAGATACGCGGTGGTGGACCAGAGGGTCAGCGGCGCCTGGATCGAACCTTGGCTTTGCAGGCGCAGGTACAGGGTTTGCTGCTGGCCGGGGACGAAGTCGAGCTTGAACAGGTAGTTGCTCTGGCGAATTTCGCGGCTGGAAAACGGCAGGCTGCTGCCGGTGCGCGAGACCAGTCGATAGTTACCGACGCTGTCGGGCTGGTACAGCTCCAGTTGGTTCAGCGGCGGGTAGGCCAGTTCCAGCAGCCAGCGGCGCGGTGCGTCCGGGCGCTGTGCACGGTAATGCAGGTCGACCTTGAGCCAGAACACCGAGCGCGAATAGCCGGCATTCAGGGTGGCCTTGTCATGGGTCTTGAAGCGACTGGCGAGCACCGGCGAGCTGATATCGCCAATCGTCAGGGCGCCACTTGGGTCTTCAAGCACTTGCATCACTTGGCCCAGGGGCAACCGCGTGGTGGCTTCGTTGAACTCGACTGCGCCGGCCAGCATCGGCAGCCCGGTCATCAGTAACATCAGCAAATAGCGCATAGAGCCCCAGCGTGGCCTGTCCGGTTATGTCAAAAGCCTCCATTCCTTTTGAGCAGACGTAAACCGGCGATACAGTTATTGGTTTGGATCCACTCTAGCATAGCCATTACAGGCCAAAAGACACCATTGAAATAATTTTTTGAAAGGCTCTAGAGCAGGTGTTACAGAGCATTTGGCCTGTATTTTTCGATGATAGCAAATAGCTATTTATGCCGGCTCATCCACTAAAAATTCAACCACCTCCCAACAGCCACCCAAAAAGCGTTTGGTGGTAAGCTCGCGCACCATGAATATCTACAGCTCTCGCCCCGTTGTCCTCTGTCTCTCCGGCCATGATCCCAGTGGTGGCGCCGGCTTGCAGGCAGATATCGAAGCCCTGCTCGCCCAGGGTTGTCATGCGGCCCCGGCCGTCACCGCGCTGACTGTGCAGAACACCGTCAACGTCAGCGATTTCCGCGTACTGGACCGCGAGTGGGTTCTGGCCCAGGCCAACGCCGTGCTCGGCGACTCGCAGGTTGCGGCGGTGAAACTGGGCATGCTCGGTTCCCTGGAGATGGTCGACACCGTGGTCGAACTGCTCAAGGCGCACCCGCATTTGCCAGTGGTCTGCGACCCGGTGCTGCGCGCCGGTGGCGGCGGTAGCCTGGGCAAGGATGAAGTCGGCTACGCGATGCGCGAGCGGCTGTTGCCGCTGTCGCTGATTGCCACGCCCAACCTGCCCGAAGCGCGCATCCTCGCCGAACTGCCCGAAGGCACGGCAGACGAATGCGCTGCGAAACTGCTGCCTTTTATCAAGCACCTGCTGATCACCGGCGGCCATGGCGACGAACACGAGGTGCATAACCGCCTCTACAACCGTGATGGCACACACCAGACCTTTACCTGCCAGCGCTTGCCCGGCAGCTATCACGGCTCCGGCTGCACCCTGGCCAGCGCGCTGGCCGGTCGGCTGGCACAAGCCGAAGGCTTGGTGAGCGCGGTGCAATCGGCCCTCAACTACACTTGGCGCACCCTGCGTGACGCTGAACAACTCGGCCAGGGGCAATTTGTGCCTCGTCGTCTGCCGCTGGATTTCTGCTCGTAACACCAAGAGGCCTGCCCGATGAAACTACGTGGCCTGTATGCCATTACCGACAGCCAACTGTTGGCCGGCAAATTCCTGGCCTACGTCGAAGCGGCGTTGGACGGTGGCGTGACCCTGCTGCAATACCGCGATAAAAGCAGCGACGAAGCGCGCCGCCTGCGGGAAGCCGAAAAACTGCGGGAGCTGTGCTCGCGCTACAAGACGCAATTGATCATCAACGATGACGCTGAACTGGCCGCGCGCCTCGGCGTCGGCGTGCACCTGGGCCAGACCGACGGCCCGTTGACCCCGGCGCGCGCGCTGTTGGGTTCCAAGGCGATCATCGGTTCCACCTGCCACAGCCAGATCGAACTGGCCGAGCAGGCCGCCAAAGAGGGCGCCAGCTATGTCGCCTTCGGCCGCTTCTTCAATTCCAACACCAAGCCCGGTGCCCCGGCAGCCACCGTTGAACTGCTGGCCCAGGCCCGCGCGCGCCTACACCTGCCGATCTGCGTGATCGGCGGCATCACCCTGGAAAACGCCGAGCCGCTGGTGGCCCATGGCGCCGACCTGCTGGCCGTGGTCCACGGCCTGTTTGGCGCCGACAGCACGGCAGAAGTCACCCGCCGCGCCCGCGCCTTCAACGAATTGCTCAAGCCTCAATAATCGATTTCAGAGAGCCCGATCATGTCCCGTTCCGAAACCCTGTTTGCCAATGCCCAAAAACACATCCCCGGCGGTGTGAACTCCCCCGTGCGAGCGTTCAAGAGCGTTGGCGGCACGCCGTTGTTCTTCAAGCATGCCGAGGGCGCCTACGTCACCGACGAAGATGACAAGCGCTACGTCGACTACGTGGGTTCGTGGGGCCCGATGATCCTCGGCCACAGCCACCCGGACGTGCTGGACGCGGTGCGTCAGCAACTGCAACACGGCTTGTCGTATGGCGCCCCCACCGCCATGGAAACCGAGATGGCCGACCTGGTGTGCTCCATCGTGCCGTCCATGGAGATGGTGCGGATGGTCAGCTCCGGCACCGAAGCCACCATGAGTGCGATCCGCCTGGCCCGTGGCTTCACTGGCCGCGACAGCATCATCAAGTTCGAAGGCTGCTACCACGGCCACTCCGACAGCCTGCTGGTCAAGGCCGGTTCCGGCGCCCTGACCCAGGGCGTACCGAGCTCTGCCGGTGTGCCGGCCGCGTTTGCCAAACACACCCTGACCCTGCCGTTCAACGACATCGCCGCCGTCGAGCAGATGCTCAACGAAGTCGGCCAGGAAGTGGCCTGCATTATCGTCGAGCCAGTGGCCGGCAACATGAACTGCGTACCGCCGGCGCCGGGCTTTCTGGAAGGCCTGCGCGAACAGTGTGACAAGCACGGCGTGGTACTGATTTTTGATGAAGTGATGACCGGTTTCCGGGTGGCCCTCGGCGGCGCCCAGGCTCACTATGGCGTAACGCCAGACCTGAGCACCTTCGGCAAGATCATCGGCGGCGGTATGCCGGTGGGCTGCTTCGGCGGCAAGCGCGAAATCATGCAACACATCGCACCGCTGGGCCCGGTGTACCAGGCGGGCACGCTCTCGGGTAACCCGCTGGCCATGGCCGCCGGCCTGACCACCCTGCGCCTGATCAGCCGCCCGGGCTTCCACGCCGAGCTGACCGACTACACCACCCGCCTGCTGGACGGCCTGCAACAGCGCGCCGATGCCGCCGGTATTCCGTTCGTCACCACGCAAGCGGGCGGCATGTTCGGCCTGTACTTCAGCGGCGCCGACGACATCGTCACCTTCGACGACGTGATGGGCAGCGATGCCGACCTGTTCAAGCGCTTCTTCCACTTGATGCTGGACGGCGGTGTGTACCTGGCACCGAGCGCCTTTGAAGCCGGGTTCACCTCGATCGCCCATGGTGATGCCGAGCTGAAGCTGACACTGGACGCCGCTGAACGCGCCTTCGCCGCCTTGAAATAAGTGGCTCAAAAATCTGCCGTCGCCCCTGGCGGCGTCAGATTTGCTACTTTGCTTACAGACATTTCCGTCTTTTTTCGAGAATTCACCTGCAATCCGGCAGATAACTTGCCCACGCAGCAGAAAAACGAGTAAAGACTTTGTAAGCAGGTGCCTGCTTATTTCATAATGCGCGCTTATTGGATCCCCCCGTGGGTCCCGCGCCCCGTCAGAGGTAAGTCGATTCCCATGAAACGCACCGGCCGCACCCTGGTTCTGGGCTGCCTGTTGCTCCTTCAGCCACTGCTGGCGTTTGCCCAGGCAGGCGGCAACTCGTTGTTAATCCCAGCGATGGGTCGTTGCACCCTCAATACCCAGCCAGAAAGCCAGGCCGAAGCCCTGAGCGCGTGCCAGAAGCAGGCCGACGGCGGGGATGCGCAGGCGCAATACGAGTTGGGCGAGTACTTCTACGACAGTAAAAACCCCGCACGCGACCTCAACAAGGCCTTGAGCTACTTCGAGAAAGCCTCGTTGCAGGGCCACGCCCAGGCGCAATTCCAGCTGGGCACCATGTTTTTCCACGGCGAAGGCGTACCGGCCAATAACGTTCAGGCGTATATCGTGCTGAAAATGGCGGCGGTCAATGGCGCCGAAGACGCGCTGGACACGGCCGATGAAGTGGCCGAACACATGCAACGCGACGAACTGGAAGTGGCGACTCAGGTACTGGGGCAGATTTTCCGCAACTACCTGCAGGAACTGCAGAGCGCAGATGGCAGCTCGCCATTTTCGCCACTGCCCTGAGTTTTGTAGCGCCTTTACTGCCGCCTTCGCGAGCAAGCTCGCTCCCACATTCAACTGCATTCCAAAGGTGGAACTCGGTCGAGCGTGGGAGCGGGCTTGCTCGCGAAGGGGTCGACGCGGTCTTGAGCCTTACTTCTCTGGCATCGGCATCGGAAACGGCATGACATTGCTCATGCCCCGGGCCTCGCTGATTTTCGGCGTGCCCAGGCGCTCGACCTCATCGATGCGCACAATCGAATGCATCGGCACAAAACTGCGCACCACGCCTTCGAACTGTGCCTTGAGTTTTTCCTCGCCCGGGTCGACGACCAACTGTGTGCGCTCGCCAAAGACGAACTCTTCCACTTCCAGGAAGCCCCACAGATCACTTTGATAGATCTGCTTGGCGTACATTTCGAACACCTGGCCCTGGTTAAGGAAAATCACCTTGTAGATTGGAGCTTCACGTTTGGTCATGGTGGGCGGGTAACACATCGGGGGATATAAAAGAGGGCGCGAACTATAGCATGGCGTCCGATGCACAGTGCTAGGAACCTATCGGCATGCCCCCTATAATGCGCGGTTCTTTACCACCAGTTGACGATCCCCATGGCCAAGAAGCTTTACATCGAAACCCACGGTTGCCAGATGAACGAGTACGACAGCTCGCGCATGGTCGATCTGCTGGGTGAACATCAGGCCCTGGAAGTCACCGCCCGCGCTGAAGACGCCGACGTGATCCTGCTCAATACCTGCTCGATCCGCGAGCGGGCCCAAGACCGGGTCTACTCGCAGTTGGGCCGCTGGCGCGAATTGAAGCTGGCCAACCCGGACATGGTGATCGCTGTGGGCGGTTGCGTGGCCAGCCAGGAAGGCGCTGCCATTCGCGACCGCGCACCCTATGTGGACGTGGTCTTCGGCCCGCAAACCCTGCACCGCCTGCCGGAAATGATCGACGCCGCACGCCTCACCAAGCTGCCGCAGGTCGACGTCTCGTTCCCGGAAATCGAAAAATTCGACCACCTGCCCGAGCCGCGCATCGACGGCCCGAGCGCGTATGTGTCGGTGATGGAAGGCTGCAGCAAGTACTGCACCTTCTGTGTGGTGCCGTACACCCGCGGCGAAGAGGTCAGCCGCCCGTTCGACGACGTGCTGGCAGAAATCATCCACCTGGCCGAGAACGGCGTGCGTGAAGTGACCCTGCTGGGGCAGAACGTCAACGGCTATCGCGGCCAGACCCACGACGGGCGCCTGGCCGACCTCGCGGAGTTGATCCGTGTCGTCGCCGCTGTCGATGGCATCGAGCGGATTCGCTACACCACCTCGCACCCGCTGGAGTTTTCCGACAGCCTGATCCAGGCCCACGCCGACGTGCCGGAGTTGGTCAAGCACCTGCACTTGCCGGTGCAATCGGGTTCGGACCGCATTCTCTCGGCGATGAAGCGCAACCACACGGCCCTGGAATACAAATCCAAACTGCGCAAATTGCGTGCAGCGGTACCGGGCATATGCATCAGCTCGGACTTTATCGTCGGCTTCCCCGGGGAAACCGAGAAAGATTTCCAGCAGACCATGAAGCTGATTGAAGACGTCGGTTTCGACTTCTCCTACTCGTTCGTCTACAGCCAGCGACCAGGCACCCCGGCGGCCGACCTGCTCGACGAGACTCCGGAAGCGTTGAAGAAAGAGCGTTTGAACGCGCTGCAACATCGCCTCAACCAGCAGGGTTTCGAGATCAGCCGACAGATGGTGGGCTCGACCCAGCGCATCCTGGTCACCGACTACTCGAAAAAGGACCCTGGCGAATTGCAGGGCCGCACCGAGAACAACCGGATCGTCAACTTCCGCTGCGATAATCCGACGCTGATCGGGCAGTTCGCCGACGTGCACATCGACGCGGCGCAACCGCACTCGCTGCGCGGCTCGCTGATTAACTGAGACCCCGGGTTTCAAGGCAAATGAAGATCAAATGTGGGAGCTGGCTTGCCTGCGATTGCGATATAACAGGCAGCATATATTTCGGCCGTGCCGGCCCCATCGCAGGCAAGCCAGCTCCCACAGTAGATCCCCGTTGTTCTTGAGAGCGGGCCCAGGCCATATAAGTGCTTTCGTACCCGCGCCACTGGCGTTATCCTTGATTTCATCTTAATTGCCCCAGGGCGGCTAAAAGCGACCTTGAACGCACCCATAGAACCACATCGTTTCCTTCTCGAGCCCTTTGAGGCTCGCCGTTTCGCCAATCTGTGCGGACAGTTCGACGAGCACCTGCGCCTGATCGAACAACGCCTGAGCATCGAGATCCGCAACCGCGGCAATCAGTTCGAGCTCATTGGTGAACCCGAACACACCACCTCGGCAGAAAACCTTCTGCGCCGCCTCTACCGGGAAACCAAAGGTAGCGAGCTGTCGCCGGAAACGGTGCACCTGTACCTGCAGGAATCTGCGGTGCAAGACCTTGCCAATAACCCGGTGGCCGAAGCCAGCGTCGCGTTGCGCACCAAAAAAGGCATGATTCGCCCTCGCGGCCTGAATCAGCAGCGCTACGTCAAAGAGATCCTGGGCAACGACATCAACTTCGGCATCGGCCCGGCGGGTACCGGCAAGACCTACCTGGCCGTGGCCTGTGCGGTCGACGCCCTGGAGCGCGAGCAGGTGCGACGCATCCTGCTGGTGCGCCCGGCGGTAGAGGCCGGCGAGAAACTCGGCTTTTTGCCTGGTGACCTGGCCCAGAAGATCGACCCGTACCTGCGCCCGCTCTACGACGCGCTCTACGAGATGCTCGGCTTCGAATACGTGGCCAAGCTGATCGAGCGCCAGGTGATCGAGATCGCCCCGCTGGCCTACATGCGCGGCCGTACGCTGAACAACAGCTTCATCATCCTCGACGAAAGCCAGAACACCACCGTCGAGCAGATGAAAATGTTCCTGACCCGGATCGGCTTCGGCTCCACGGCCGTGATCACCGGCGACGTCACCCAGGTCGACCTGCCCAAGGGCACCAAGTCGGGCCTGGCCCAGGTGATCGACGTGCTCAAGGACGTGCCGGGGATCAGCTTCACGCATTTCATGCCCAAAGACGTGGTACGTCACCCGCTGGTGCAGCGCATTGTCGAAGCCTACGAGCGCTTCGAACACCGCGACGACCAGCCGGCCAAGGACACCCGCCGCGATGCTTGAGCTTGACCTGCAACTGGCCACCGAAGCGCCCGCCCCCAGCGAAGAACAGTTGCGCCAATGGTGCACCCTGGCCCTGCGCCAGCGCACCGCCGACTCGGAACTGACCATTCGCCTGGTGGATGAGCCCGAAGGCCGTGAACTGAATCACACCTGGCGCCAAAAAGACTACGCGACCAACGTGCTGTCGTTTCCCGCCGACGTACCCGACGAGCTACTGGATATCCCATTGCTGGGCGACCTGGTGATCTGCGTCGAGGTGGTCGAGCGTGAAGCAAAGGAGCAGGGCAAGGAACTTGAGGCCCATTGGGCCCATCTAGTCATCCACGGCTGCTTGCATCTCTTGGGTTACGACCATATAGACGATGACGAAGCCGAAGAAATGGAAGCACTGGAACGAACGTTGCTTGCAGAACTGGGTCATCGTGACCCGTATGCAGACGACGAAATTGCAACTACACCTAACTGAAACAACAAAGGATTTAGAGTAATCGCTATGAGCGAAGACCGATCGAGCAACGGGCAAAAGTCATGGCTGGGGAAACTCACCCAGGCCTTTGCCCACGAGCCGAAAAACCGCCAGGAGCTGTTGGAGCTGCTGCGCGAGGCACATCAGAACAAGTTGCTGGACAGCGAAGCGCTGGCCATCGTCGAAGGCGCCATCCAGGTGGCTGACCTGCAAGTACGGGACATCATGGTTCCGCGCTCGCAGATGATCAGCATCAAGGCGACCCAGACCCCTCGGGAATTCCTCCCGGCCGTCATCGACTCGGCGCACTCGCGCTACCCGGTGATCGGCGAAAGCCATGACGACGTCATGGGCGTCCTGCTGGCCAAGGACCTGCTGCCGCTGATCCTCAAGGAGAACGGCGACAGCTTCAACATCAAGGACCTGCTGCGTCCTGCCACCTTCGTCCCCGAATCCAAGCGCCTGAATGTGCTGCTGCGCGAATTTCGTGCGAACCACAACCACATGGCCATCGTGATTGACGAATACGGCGGTGTGGCCGGCTTGGTGACCATCGAAGACGTGCTGGAACAGATCGTCGGCGACATCGAAGACGAACACGACGTTGAAGAAGACAGCTACATCAAACCGCTGCCCAGCGGTGACTTCCTGGTCAAGGCCCTGACGCCGATCGAGAACTTCAACGAGTTCTTCGACAGCGAATTCTCCGACGATGAGTTCGACACCGTCGGCGGCCTGGTCATGAGTGCGTTCGGCCATCTGCCCAAGCGCAACGAGACCACGGAAATCGGCGCCTATCGCTTTCGCATCCTGAATGCCGACAGCCGTAGAATCCATTTGATCCGCCTGACACCCATTGCTCGCTAAGGATTGATATGCGCCGTCTGACCGCACCCGGCTGGCCCGGTAACCTGCTGGCCGTGGTAGCCGGCGCCATCACCACCCTGGCGCTGGCGCCGTTCGACTTCTGGCCGTTTGCGCTGGTGGCGGTCGGGTTCTTTTATGCGGGATTGCGCGAGCTGACACCACGCCAGGCCTTGGGCCGTGGCTGGTGCTTCGGTTTCGGCCTGTTTGGCGCCGGCACCAGCTGGATCTACTACAGCATCCACCACTTCGGCGGCGCCTCGGTGCTGCTGGCGGGCATGCTGATGCTGGTATTTACCGCTGCCATTGCCTGGTTCTTTGCCCTGCCTGCCTGGCTCTGGGCGCGCTGGCTGCGGCGCAATGAAGCGCCATTGGCTGATGCGCTGGCCTTCGCGGCATTGTGGGTTGGCCAGGAAGCGTTTCGTGGCTGGTTCCTCACCGGCTTCCCCTGGCTCTACTCCGGTTACAGCCAGCTCGACGGCCCGCTCACCGGCCTCGCGCCGCTGGGTGGCATGTGGCTGATTTCCTTTGCCCTGGCACTGACCGCCGCCCTGATCTGCAACCTGCCGCGCCTGCTCGCGGGCAAGCGCAACCTGTTCATCGGTGCTGGCTTGCTGCTGTTGGTGGCGCCATGGGCCATCGGCCTGGCGCTCAAGCATCACGCCTGGACCACTCCCTCCGGCCCACCGCTGACCGTGGCGGCCATCCAGGGCAACGTGGAACAAAGCATGAAGTGGGACCCCGAGCAGCTCAATGCGCAGCTCGCGCTGTACCGCGACATGAGCTTCAGCTCAAAGCCCGTAGACCTGCTGGTATGGCCGGAGACCGCGGTGCCGGTGCTCAAGGAATCCGTCGAAGGTTATCTGGGCATGATGGGCAAGTTCGCCGCCGACCGGCACACTGCACTGATCACCGGCGTACCGATTCGCCAGGAAGTGCATCACCAGAAGCGCTTCTTCAATGGCATCACCGTGGTGGGCGAAGGCGACGGCACCTACCTGAAGCAGAAGCTGGTGCCGTTTGGCGAGTACGTGCCGCTGCAGGACATGTTGCGCGGCTTGATTGCATTCTTTGACCTGCCGATGTCGGACTTCGCCCGCGGCCCAGCCGACCAGGCCTTGCTGCAAGCCAAGGGCTATCAGATTGCGCCGTTCATTTGCTATGAAGTGGTGTACCCGGAGTTCGCTGCCAGCCTGTCGGCCCGCAGCGATTTGTTGCTGACCATCAGCAACGACACGTGGTTCGGCCGGTCCATCGGCCCGCTGCAGCATTTGCAGATGGCCCAGATGCGCGCCCTGGAAGCCGGCCGCTGGATGATTCGCGCCACCAACAACGGCGTCACCGGCCTGATCAACCCCTACGGGCAGATCACCGTGCAGATCCCGCAGTTTGAACGCGGGATCCTCTACGGCGAAGTGGTGCCGATGCACAACCTCACGCCGTACCTGGAATGGCGCTCGTGGCCGTTGATCATCCTGTGCCTTGGCCTGTTTGGCTGGGCGCTGTTGGCGGGCCGGATGTCCAAGACGGTTTAACCGGCATACTCGAATAAATGTGGGAGCTGGCTTGCCTGCGATAGCATCACCTCGGTGTAACTGACACACCGAGGTGCCTGCATCGCGGGCAGCCCGGCTCCCACAGAAGCCAGCTCCCACATTTGCCCTGCGGTGCTACCTGTAAAACAACCGATAACCGACCTGCCCTACCGCTTCATTCAGCAACTGCCCGCTCTGCCATACCGATTTGAATTCCGGCATCCAGCCACCCAGCGGCCGCGCATTATCTAAACCAAGAAACCCCACCGGCGCCGACACTACCGTAAACCCGGCCCTTTCGAAGCTCCAGCGCGAACGCGGCATGTGCCAGGCCTGAGTCACGACGACCACGCGCTTGATGCCCTGCGGCAACAGAATCTCGGCACTCATCTGCGCGTTTTCCCAGGTAGTACGGCTGCGCTCTTCCTTCCAGCGCACGCTCACGCCAAAGTCATCCTGCATCGACACCGCCATCAACTCCGCCTCGCTGGGCGGCGTACCGTAGTGCAAGCCACCGGTGGTCAACACCGGCAAGCCCGAAGCCTTGGCCAATCGGGCCGCATAACGTTGGCGTTCCAGACCGACACCCGTCGGCTGATCGGAGCCCCAAGCCGGATCACCCCGCTCACGCCCCGAACCCAACACCACGATGGCATCGGCCTGCTGCGCCAGATTCGCCCACTCGTTACGCGCCAAGGGCGGCTCAGTCTCCAGGACCTTTGCCCCCCACTGCACCACCACTGGCAGGCTCATCAACCACATCCCGCCGAACCCCAGTGCAAAGCACACCGCCGCCAGGCGCGGCCGGCTGCGACGAAACCACCAGGCAAGCGCCAGCAACAGCAATAAAATGCCGGGCGGCAGCAACAATTGTTTAATGAAGTAACGAATAGGCATCGGGCATCTCCAAAGATGCCCGAAGCCTAAGGTGTAACGTGGTTTAGCCACAATCTTTACAGGAACAGACGCTCAGAAGGCTATAGATAACTGACGCGGTACTTCACTTGAAACGCACGGACCGGAGTTTTTCCGGGCTGCGACCGGCCGACAAATCCTTGAGCCATACCACCTTGGCCGAGCGCGAAAGCTCCTGGGCTGGCGGGGAGGCCATGCCATGGGACGCGCGATGCTCGTTTAACTCCAGATACACCCTGATCACTTCCAGCTCTGCCTGGCTCAAGCCACGCAGTTCCAACTCCAAAGGCCGCTCATCACACAATCGGCCTGCGGTTTTTGCTGCATCCAGTGCTCGACCCAAACGGTCGATCAGTCCTTCGTACACCTGCGGTTTCGTTAAAGTTAGCTGCGAATCAACCATCCCTCACCTCATTGAAGATAAGACTCACTCCCCACTAAACAGCGTAGTCCTGCTGGCCCTGCCTGCCTGACGCCGCGACCAACGGCCTCGGCGGCGCAATCAGGGTTTCCCTCGATAGAGTGGGGTCATGTATGCTACGGCGCTTCCTGTAACTCCACTTCCCGCAGGGTTTGGGCACGGACGCGCCGCTTTTTGGTGTCGATCAACCTGAACGTTGCACCGAAGAGGATTAGGCCACCCCTATTCAGTTCAAAAGTAGCCATGCACGAACAATATCAGCCCCGTGAAATAGAAAATGCCGCCCAGTCGTTCTGGGATGAGCAAAAGTCCTTTGAAGTCAGTGAACAGCCAGGCAAGGAGACTTTCTATTGCCTATCGATGTTCCCTTACCCCAGCGGCAAGCTACACATGGGGCATGTGCGCAACTACACCATCGGCGACGTCATCTCCCGCTACCAGCGCATGCTGGGCAAGAACGTCCTGCAACCCATGGGTTGGGACGCCTTCGGCATGCCGGCAGAAAACGCCGCGATGAAGAACAACGTAGCGCCCGCCAAGTGGACCTACGAAAACATCGCCTACATGAAGACCCAGCTGCGCAGCCTGGGCCTGGCCGTGGACTGGTCCCGCGAGGTCACCACCTGCAAGCCTGATTACTACCGCTGGGAACAATGGCTGTTCACTCGCCTGTTCGAAAAAGGCGTGATCTACAAAAAGAGCGGCACCGTGAACTGGGACCCGGTGGACCAGACCGTACTGGCCAACGAACAAGTGATCGACGGCCGCGGCTGGCGCTCCGGTGCGCTGATCGAAAAACGCGAAATCCCGATGTACTACTTCAAGATCACCGCCTACGCGGATGAACTCTTGTCGAGCCTCGACGATTTGCCGGGCTGGCCTGAACAGGTCAAGACCATGCAGCGCAACTGGATCGGCAAATCCAAGGGCATGGAAGTGCAGTTCCCCTACAACGTCGACTCCATCGGCGAAGCGGGTGTACTCAAAGTCTTCACCACCCGCCCCGACACCCTGATGGGCGCCACCTACGTTGCCGTGGCCGCCGAACACCCGCTGGCTACCCAGGCTGCGCAGAACAATCCTGAGCTTCAGGCATTCATCGCCGAATGCAAAGGCGGCAGCGTCGCCGAAGCCGACGTCGCTACCCAGGAGAAAAAAGGCCTGCCGACCTCGCTGTTCGTCGAGCACCCACTGACCGGCGAGAAGCTGCCGGTGTGGGTCGCCAACTACGTACTGATGCACTACGGCGACGGCGCGGTAATGGCTGTGCCGGCGCACGACGAGCGCGACTTCGAGTTCGCGACCAAGTACAACTTGCCGATCAAGTCCGTGGTGCGCACCAGTTCCGGTGATACCAACCCGGCACCGTGGCAGGACGCGTACAACGAACACGGCACGCTGATCAATTCCGGCGCATTCGACGGCCTGGATTTCGAAGGTGCTTTCGACGCCATTGAAGTGGCGCTGATCAAGAAAAACCTCGGTGCCTCGCGCACCCAGTTCCGCCTGCGCGACTGGGGCATCAGCCGCCAGCGCTACTGGGGCTGCCCGATCCCTATCATCCACTGCGAAACCTGCGGTGACGTGCCGGTGCCGGAAGACCAACTGCCGGTGGTGCTGCCCGAAGACGTCGTGCCGGATGGAGCGGGTTCGCCCTTGGCACGCATGCCCGAATTCTACGAGTGCGCCTGCCCGAAATGCGGCGCCCCGGCCAAGCGCGAAACCGACACCATGGACACCTTCGTGGAGTCCTCGTGGTATTACGCCCGCTACGCCTCGCCGCACTATGAAGGCGGCCTGGTAGAAAAATCCGCGGCCGACCACTGGCTGCCGGTCGACCAGTACATCGGCGGCATCGAGCACGCCATCCTTCACCTGCTGTATGCGCGCTTCTTCCACAAGCTGATGCGTGACGAAGGCTTGGTGAGCTCCGACGAGCCGTTCAAGAATTTGCTGACCCAGGGCATGGTGATTGCCGAGACTTATTACCGCCGCGAAGCCAATGGCGCCTACACCTGGTTCAACCCGGCCGATGTCGAGCTGGAACGTGACAGCAAGGCCAAAGTGATCAGTGCCAAGCTGAAATCCGACGGCCTGGCGGTGGAAATCGGCGGCACCGAGAAGATGGCCAAGTCGAAGAACAACGGCGTCGACCCACAGTCGATGATCGACCAGTTCGGCGCAGACACCTGCCGCCTGTTCATGATGTTCGCCTCGCCGCCTGACATGAGCGCCGAATGGTCCGACTCTGGCGTAGAAGGCTCGCACCGCTTCCTCAAGCGCGTCTGGCGCCTGGCGCATGCCCATGTAAGCGAGGGCTTGCCGGGCAAACTGGACGTTGCAGCGTTGAGCGATGAGCAAAAAGCCATTCGCCGCAGCACCCACCTGGCCATCAGGCACGCCAGCCAGGACGTGGGCCAGCACCACAAATTCAACACCGCCATCGCCCAGGTGATGACGCTGATGAACGTGCTGGAAAAAGCCCCGCAGGCCACCGAACAGGACCGCGCGCTGGTACAGGAAGGCCTGGAAACGGTCACCCTGCTGCTGGCTCCGATCACGCCGCACATCTGCCACGACCTGTGGACCCGCCTGGGCCACAGCGGCGCCGTCATTGATGCCAGTTGGCCGGTACAGGATGACAGCGCCCTGGTCCAGGACACACTGCAACTGGTGATTCAGGTCAACGGCAAGCTGCGTGGCCAGATCGACATGCCGGCCAGCGCCACTCGCGAAGAAGTCGAAGCCGCCGCCCGTGCCAATGAAAACGTGCTGCGCTTCACCGAAGGCCTGACGATCCGCAAAGTGATCGTGGTGCCCGGCAAACTGGTCAATATCGTCGCTAGCTAATCGGATCGGGCGCCAGGGCATTACCCTGGCGCCGAACAAAACCTCCAGGGCCTCGATAAGGCCCACATGGTTTCAAGGGGAGCATCAAAATGATCAAACGCAATCTGCTGGTTATGGGCCTTGCCGTGCTACTGAGCGCATGCGGCTTCCAGCTGCGTGGTACCGGCACCACCGATCTGACGATCAAGGAACTGGACGTTACCGCCCGCAATTCCTACGGTGAGACCGTACAACAACTGCGCCAGGTCCTGGAAAGCAGCGGCGTCAAGGTCTACTCGGGCGCAGCCTACAAACTGAACCTGGCCGATGAGAAAGAAGACCAGCGCAACCTCAGCTACGCCAGTGCCGGACGCTCTTCGGACATCGAACTGAGCACCACGCTCTTCTTCGAAATCCAGGGCCACGACAACCTGCCGTTGATGGGCGACAAGATCCAGGTGCAAAAAGTCGTGAGCCACGACGGCAACAACCTGGTGGGTTCGGACTCCGAAGTCATCCAGGTGCGCAAGGAAATGCGTCGCGAACTGGTGCAGCGCATGGTTCTGCGTCTGCAACTGATCACCCCGGAGCAACTGGATAAACTGCAGCAAATGGCCGACAACAAAGCCAGGGCGGATGCCGATGCGCTGAAAGCTGCGCAAGAGTACGAAGACAACACGCCGAAGCAATCGCCTGCTGAAGTCCCTGTCGAGTAAGCCAGACGGGGCGCCCCAGGCGCCCCGTTCGCCCCGCCTATGAAACTTGCCCCCGCCCAACTCGCCAAGCACCTGCAAGGCAGCCTTGCGCCCGTCTACATCGTCAGCGGTGACGACCCGCTGCTGTGCCAGGAAGCGGCGGACGCGATTCGCACTGCCGCCCGCCAACAGGGCTTCGATGAACGCCAGGTGTTCAGTGCCGACGCCAGTTTCGACTGGGGTACGCTGCTGCAGGCCGGGGCGAGCATGTCGCTGTTCGCTGAAAAGCGCCTGCTGGAACTGCGCCTGCCTTCGGGCAAGCCCGGCGACAAGGGCGCGGCGGCGCTGATGGAATACTGTGCACGCCCTGCCGAAGACACGTTGTTGCTGATCAGCCTGCCCAAGCTCGATGGCAGCGCGCAGAAAACCAAGTGGGGCAAGGCGCTGGTGGAAGGTGCACAGACCCAGTTCATACAGATCTGGCCGGTGGACAGCAGCCAACTGCCCCAGTGGATTCGCCAGCGCCTGTCGCAATCCGGGCTGACCGCCAGCCAGGACGCGATAGAGCTGATTGCAGCGCGGGTGGAAGGCAACCTGCTGGCGGCCGCCCAGGAAATCGAAAAGCTCAAGCTGATGGCAGAAGGCGGCCAGATCACGGTGGAAACCGTACAAGGCGCCGTGGCTGACAGCGCACGCTTTGACGTATTTGGCCTGGTGGACGCGATCCTTAACGGTGAACCCGCCCACGCCCTGCGCATGCTCGAAGGGCTGCGTGGCGAAGGCGTCGAGCCGCCCGTGATTCTCTGGGCCCTGGCCCGGGAATTACGCTTGCTGGCCAACATTGCCCTGCAGTACAGCCAAGGCATCCCCCTGGACAAGGCGTTCAGCCAAGCGCGGCCACCGGTGTGGGACAAGCGCAAGCCGCTGATCAGCAAAGCCCTGCAACGGCACTCGGCGCAACGCTGGGCGCAATTGCTGCTGGAAGCCCAGCGCATTGACGCGCAGATCAAAGGCCAGGCGGCAGGATCTCCCTGGATGAGCCTGAGTCGTTTGTCACTTTTGATGTCTGGACAGCGCCTGGCGTTACCTGCTGAATAGTCCTACGTATTGCTGGGCTGGACAGAATCCAAACTTCGGCCGATGATTCGCACCGCATCATCAACCCGCCAAAGAGTACCCATCATGAGCAAAAAGCCATCCAAGCATGGCCCCAACAAGGCCAAATCCATCATCGCCCAGCCGTTGTTCCGCAGTCGCCAGGAACGCGCCGGCAAGGGCAAAGGCAGCTACCGCCGCGAAGCCTTCCAGTCTAATAGCTGGGAGGCTTCTTACTTTCTGGCTGCCTGAAGGCAAGTGCCCCTCTGGCATGATAAGGTCTGTACCTGATTCGTATTCCCTGGACCTGTGCATGCCCTCTAGTCTTTCTCGTCGTTGGCACCTTCGCCAACTGATCGCTGCCTCCAGCCTCATTCTGTTAGTCGCCTGCGCGGAAAAACCCACCGCCGCCGATGCCCAACCCCTGCCCCCGCTCCAGACTGCACCGGTAGCTGCGCCTGCCGTCGTTGCGCCACTGGTGGCAGACAATCTTGATATCCAGCCGACCCAGACCTTTGCCGAATGGCAGGCGGGCTTTCGCGTGGACGCCTTGAAGGCCGGTATCACCCCACAGGTTTTCGACACCGCTTTTGCCAATGTCGTGCCCGACATGGCGGTGATCCGCGCCGACCGCAGCCAGCCGGAATTCTCCCGCCCGGTGTGGGAATACCTCGACGGCGCGCTGTCGCCGCTGCGCGTGCGCAATGGCCAGTCGCTGCTGGTGAAGTACGCCGACATTCTGCAACGCATTGAGGACCGTTATGGCGTCGACCGCCAGGCGCTGGTTTCGGTGTGGGGCATGGAGAGTAACTTCGGCCAGTTCCAGGGCAACAATTCAGTGATCCGCTCGCTGGCGACCCTGGCCTATGAAGGCCGTCGCCCGGCGTTCGCCCAGGCGCAACTGCTGGCGGCGCTGCAGATCATCCAGCATGGCGATATCGCCGCGGACCAGATGAAAGGTTCCTGGGCCGGGGCCATGGGCCAGACCCAGTTTATCCCGACCACCTACAACACCCACGCCGTGGACTTCGACGGTGACGGTCGCCGGGATATCTGGAACAGCCCGGCCGACGCCCTCGCCTCAACTGCGCATTACCTGCAAAGCTCCGGCTGGCAGAAGGGTCAGCCGTGGGGCTTTGAGGTGCAGCAACTGCCGCTGAACTTCGATTACGCCCTGGCCGATGGCAGCGTACGCAAAACCGTTGGCGAGTGGTTGAAACTGGGGATTCAGGTGCCGCCTGGTGCCAGCGTTCCGCCCAACGTAGACCAGCTTTCCGCCGCCCTGCTGCTGCCCGCCGGCTATCGCGGCCCGGCATTCCTGGTGCTGGACAACTTCCGCGCGATCCTCAAGTACAACAACTCGTCGTCCTATGCGCTGGCGGTTGGCTTGCTGTCGGAGAGGTTTGGTGGCGGCGGCTTGATTCGGGGGAGCTGGCCAAAAGATGAGCTGCCATTGACGCGCTCACAGCGGATGGATTTGCAGACCGTACTCAGCGCCAATGGCTACGATGCCGGCAACCCGGACGGCATCATCGGTGCCAATACCCGCAAGGCGATTCGTGCAGCGCAACAGTCGCTGGGCTGGCCGGCGGATGGGTATCCGACGGTGAAGTTGCTGGAGTCGTTGCAGAGCCGCTAGATCGTTGTATGGCGACTGCCGCCATCGCAGGCAAGCCAGCTCCCACATTGACCGTGTACATCATGAACGACGCGGTTAAAGGTGGGAGCTGGCTTGCCTGCGATGAGGCCTTGAGAAGCAGCAGAAATCTCAGGCCTTAAACACCACATCCTGCTCCAACACCAACCGCTTCTCCCCCGCATCCAACCGCACCCTCGCGCCCATCGGCAACGTGAGGTTCGGGTTGCAATGCCCGCTGCGCCAGCCGGACAGCACAGGAATGCACAACGGCTCGAAGGTCTGTTTCAGCAGGCGCTCAAGCGCAGTGCTATCAACCCCCGCCACATCCCCCACCACAACACCCGCCACCTGAGCCAACTTGCCCGCCAGGCGCAAATGCGTCAGCAACCGGTCAATGCGGTACAGCGGCTCGTTCACATCCTCGATAAACAGAATGATGCCCTCGGCATCCATCTCGTAGGCCGTGCCCATCACCGCCGCGATCATCGAGAGATTGCCGCCCAGCAACCGCCCGCAGGCGATGCCTGGCTCGACGGTGGTCAACGGGTAGGCCACCGGGTGAGTCAACGGGCTACCAGCCTTCACCTGCCCGCGTAGCATGCTGAACAGCGATGACTCGGTAGGCTGTTGCTTTTCACCTAACAGGTCAGCGTTGTACATCGGCCCGTGGAAGGTGATGAAACCGGCGTAACGGTTGATCGCCAGGTGCAAGGCGGTGATGTCGCTGTAGCCCACGAACGGTTTGGGGTTGGCCCGCAACAGGTCAAAGTCCAGGCGGTCCAGCAGGCGCGGCGTGCCGTAGCCGCCGCGCAGGCAAAATATGGCGTCGATGGAAGGGTCGGCGAACGCCGCATGCAAGTCATTCAGGCGTACGTCATCACTACCGGCCAGGTAGCCGTCCCGCTGCCCTACACCCGGAAAAACCCGCAGTGTGTAGCCTCGGGCGCGCATCCATTGCGTGGCCTTGTCAGTATCCAGCTCGGCCGGCCCGGCAGGGGCAATCAGCCCGATCACGCCTTCAGCGCGCAGCGCAGGTACCGCACAAGTGGTCAGTTGAGTCGTCATCCATGGTTCTCCTCGTGTGGATTGCCCAAGGCACTCTAAACAGCAATGGTTGTAAACAGAAGAGGATGACTTAACTGCAACATGTAGGAGCGAGCTTGCTCGCGAAGGTCGTAAACAATAACGCGCGCATCCTGGATGCGCGCGGTGCTCTTGAGTCCTTCGCGAGCAAGCTCGCTCCTACAGTGAGGGCGAGACTTACGAAACCAGGCTGGCCTTGACCAGTTTCGCCTGCTCGTCGGCGTGGTACGAGGAACGTACCAGCGGGCCGGAAGCGACGTTCTTGAAGCCCATTTTGTAGCCTTCTTCGGCAAACCAG
Organism: Pseudomonas sp. Bout1; assembly: GCF_034314165.1. Lineage (GTDB taxonomy): Bacteria > Pseudomonadota > Gammaproteobacteria > Pseudomonadales > Pseudomonadaceae > Aquipseudomonas. The sequence continues at coordinate 6,200,213 of NZ_JAVIWK010000001.1, forward strand.
GCGAACACGTCCGGGTGCACGAAGCGCTGTACCGGCAAGTGACTGCGGGAAGGTTGCAGGTACTGGCCGAGGGTCAGCATGTCGATGTCGTGCTCGCGCATGCGCTTCATGACTTCGATGACTTCTTCGTCGGTTTCGCCCAGGCCCAGCATCAGGCCGGATTTGGTCGGAATGTGCGGCATCATCTGCTTGAACTTCTGCAGCAGGGTCAGCGACCACTGGTAGTCCGAACCCGGACGCGCAGCCTTGTACAGGCGCGGCACGGTTTCCAGGTTGTGGTTGAACACATCCGGCGGCTCGGCAGCGGTGATTTCCAGTGCTACGTCCATGCGGCCACGGTAGTCCGGGACCAGGGTTTCGAGCATCACGTTCGGCGACAGCTTGCGGATTTCACGGATGCAGTCGGCAAAGTGCTGGGCACCGCCGTCACGCAGGTCGTCGCGGTCTACCGAGGTGATTACCACGTACTTGAGTTTCAGGTCGGCGATGGCGATGGCCAGGCTTTGCGGCTCGTTGACGTCCAGTGGCTTCGGCCGGCCGTGGCCAACGTCGCAGAACGGGCAACGACGGGTGCAGATGTCACCCATGATCATGAAGGTGGCAGTACCGCCGGAGAAGCACTCGCCCAGGTTCGGGCAGGACGCTTCTTCGCACACGCTGTGCAGCTTGTGTTTGCGCAGCAGGGCCTTGATGCGGTCGACTTCCGGCGAAACCGGGATACGCACGCGAATCCAGTCAGGCTTTTTCGGCAGTTCGGTGGTCGGAATGATCTTCACCGGGATGCGTGCAACCTTCTCGGCGCCGCGCAGCTTGACGCCGGCTTCTACCTTGGCACGCGGGGCCGGACGCTCGGTAACATCCAGCGTCGGGATCATGGTTTGCACTGCATCAGTAGTCATAATCAGTCGATTCCGCCCGTTAGGGTCGTCTGCTCAGCATAGTCGAGGTGTTTGACGAGCTGCGCGCGCAGCCGGGCACTTACCTCGGCAAATTCTAGTGGTGTTGCGTGATCGCTCAACTGGGTCATCGCCAAACCGGCGTAACCACAGGGATTGATCCGTCGAAACGGCGCCAGGTCCATGTCCACGTTCAAGGCCAGGCCATGAAAGGAACACCCGTGGCGAATCCGCAGGCCCAGGGAGGCGATTTTCGCGCCCTCCACGTAAACCCCCGGTGCATCCGGCTTGGCGGCCGCGGTCACGCCGTAGCTGGCCAGCAGCTCGATCAGGCATGACTCCATGCGACTGACCAGCTCACGCACGCCAAACCCCAGCCTGCGCACGTCCAGCAGCAGATAAGCCACCAATTGGCCAGGGCCATGGTAAGTCACCTGCCCGCCGCGGTCGACCTGCACCACCGGGATTTCTCCCGGCAGCAGCAAATGCTCGGCCTTGCCGGCCTGGCCCTGGGTGAAAACCGGCGGGTGTTCGACCAGCCAGATCTCGTCCGGGGCTTCGGTGCCGCGCTCGTTGGTGAACCGCTGCATGGCGTGCCACACCGGTTCGTATGCCAGTTGGCCAAGCTCGCGAAAGCCCAGGGTCTGTGACATCACAACACCATGTGCACGAAGCCGGTAGCCCGCAGTTCGCTGTTGATGTTGTAGAGCTGGTCTTGATCGGTCGCCAGGATATACAGCTGGGTCGTGGTGTACTTACCTGTGCTGCTTTGACGATCAATGGTCTTGTCCAGATTGATCTCGGCGTGCTTCAACACGATGGCAATCACCGCGTCTTTGCGGCCCACGCCAGTATCGCTGATCACTTTGATCGGATAGTCCTTTTGCGGGAACTCGATCTTTGGCGCCTGTACTTCTTTATCGGTCATGGCAGAACAGCCTCGTAAGCGGTAAGCCGTGGCGACGGCAAAGCCCCGCGTCAGATCAACGCGGGGCTTTGCAGGTGCACACTATCAGTTGAACAAGCCGTAGAAGAATAGACGGATGCTATCCCACACGCGTCGGAAGATACCACCTTCGTCGACGGCGTCCAGCGCGATCAGGTCGGCGCTGTGCACCACCTTGTCGTCCAGTTTCACTTCGACTTTACCGATGACATCGCCCTTGGCGATCGGTGCGACCAGTTGCGGGTTCATGGTCATGCTGGCCACCAGCTTCTTGAGCTGGCCTTTAGGCATGGTCAGGGTCAGGTCTTCAGCCAGGCCGGCCTTGACTTGATGGGTCGCGCCTTTCCACACAGGGGCTTGAGCCAGCTCGGTGCCTTTCTGGTAGAAGGTCTGGGTTTCGAAGAAACGGAAGCCATAAGTCAGCAGCTTTTGAGTCTCGGCCGCACGGGCCTGCTCGCTGTTGGTACCGAATACCACGGCAATCAGACGCTGACCGTCACGCACAGCAGACGACACCATGCAGTAGCCGGCTTCTTCGGTGTGGCCGGTTTTCAGACCATCAACGGTCTTGTCACGCCACAGCAGCAGGTTGCGGTTAGGCTGCTTGATGTTGTTCCAGTAGAACTCTTTCTGGGAGTAGATCGCGTAGTGCACCGGGTCGATGCGAATGATCGCGCGAGCCAGGATCGCCATGTCGTGAGCCGACGAGTAGTGCTCAGGGTTCGGCAGACCGGTCGGGTTCATGAAGTGGCTGTTGGTCATGCCCAGGTCAGTCACGGTTTTGTTCATCATGTCGGCGAACGCGTCTTCGCTGCCGGCGATGTGCTCGGACAGGGCCACGCTGGCGTCGTTACCCGACTGGATGATGATGCCGTGCAGCAGGTCGCTTACCGTCACCTGCGAGCCGACCTTGATGAACATCCGAGAACCGCCGGTACGCCAGGCGTTTTCGCTGACGGTCACCGGATCGTTTTCACCGATCTGACCGCGACGGATTTCCAGGGTCGCGATGTACGCGGTCATCAGCTTGGTCAGGCTGGCTGGGGGCAGGCGCTGGTCACCGTTGTTCTCCACCAGCACGTTGCCGCTGGCGGCATCCATGAGCACCCAGGCCTTGGCGGCCAGTTGCGGTGAAGCCGGCACCATTTCCACCGCCCACGCGGCAGGGGTGATGATCAGCGGAACTAGCAGGCACAGGCGTTTGGCTAAGGTGGTGATGTTCATCCGTCTCTCGAAATTGCTTATGGAAACTTGCCCTCGCGGGCAAAACTATTCAGACAGCCCGTCGCCAGACTGTCGCGTGTTCGGTTGTACGCCCACCCCTTGCCCCTGGGTTTTTATTGTTCAACGAGCCAACAACCAAGGTTCAAACCCGCATGCGAGCCTGAACCATCAATCCTTTGTACTGCTTATTCAGCGGTGACCACGCTGGGTTGCCCCAGGTTGGCCATGCGCACACTGTTCTGCACTTGCGCAACTTCGCCTGGCGAACCGATCGGGCCCATGCGCACTCGGTGCAGGGTCTGCTGGTTACGCACTATAGAGCTGATAAACACCGGCGCGCTGACCATCCCGCTGAGCTTGGACCTTAACAGCTCTGCCGCGTCCGGGTTGGCGAAAGCGCCGACTTGCAGGTACTGGCCACCCACGGTAGAAGCCCCCGGTGCGGCATGAGGGACGACAACGGTGTCCGGGGCGTGCTGCGCCGGTGGTGGTGTCCACTGCTCGATCTTGCCGGCCGACGCGGTCACTTGCGGCTGCTGGGTTTGCGGCTCGTTGAGCATCAATGGCGCCGGCTTGCCACGCTGGGCCCAGTACTGGGCCGGGTCGATACCTTCAACCTTCACGCGTGCCGTGCCGATCTCGGCATACCCGAGTTTCTTCGCGGCGGCATAGGACAAGTCGATGATCCGGTCCGAATAGAACGGCCCACGGTCATTGACCCGCAGGATCACGGTGCGGTTGTTGTCCAGGTTGGTCACCCGCACGTAGCTTGGCAGCGGCAGGGTCTTGTGGGCTGCGCTCATGCCGTAAAGGTCGTAGACCTCGCCGTTGGCGGTGTTCTGGCCATGGAACTTGGTCCCGTACCAGGACGCCGTGCCCGATTGCACGTAGGTCTTGGAGTCTTGCAGCGGGAAGTAGTTTTTCCCCAGCACGGTATAAGGGTTGGCCTTGTAAGGGCCGGTGTGCAGGGTTGGCGTGGCATCCGGGATTTTCGAAACGTCCACATCCCACCACGGTGCGCCGTCTTTGTGGGCGCGGTTGATATCCAGCCCCGGTTGGGAGCGGACGGCAGTGCCACCGGTTTTTTGCACCGGTGCACGACTGGTGGAGCAACTGACCACCAATAACGACAATGCGGCATAAGCCACCAGCTTCAGGGGTTTGTACATCGGTGATACCGGCATTACTTGACGCCCCGTGCTTGGACCAGCATGTCTGACAGCTGATGCACGGCCATGGCGTACATCACACTGCGGTTATAACGCGTGATTGCGTAGAAATTCTTCAGGCCCATCCAATATTCCGGACCGTTCTCGCCCTCGAGGCGGAACGCCGTCACCGGCATATCATCGCGTGGCGCATTCTGACTCGACCAGCCCAGCGCCCGCAACTCCCCGACCGTCTTCGCGGGTTCGATACCCTGGGTCAGGCCTTCATCGGCGCGGTCGCCGGTGACGTCGGCGCGAATCACCACCGGCTCGCCGGCTACCCAGCCATGACGCTTGAAGTAGCTGGCGACGCTGCCAATGGCGTCATCGGGATTGCTCCAGATATTGATATGGCCGTCGCCGTCGAAATCCACGGCGTACGCGCGAAAGCTGCTCGGCATGAACTGCGGCAAGCCCATGGCCCCCGCGTAGGAGCCCTTGAGGGTCAACGGGTCGACTTGTTCTTCACGGGCCAACAGCAAAAACTCGCGCAGTTCCTTGCGGAAGAATTCGGCGCGCGGCGGGTAATCGAAGCCCAGGGTCGACAGCGCGTCGATCACCCGGTAGCTGCCGGTATTACGGCCGTAAAATGTCTCGATGCCGATGATGGCCACGATCACCTGGGCCGGCACGCCGTATTCCTGCTCGGCGCGGGCCAGCACGGCTTCGTGCTGGCGCCAGAAGTCCACGCCACGCGCCACGCGGGCGTCGGTGAGAAACATCGGGCGATATTCCTTCCACTGCTTCACACGTTCGGCGGGCCGGGAGATGGCGTCGAGGATGGCTTGCTTGCGCTGGGCTTCGCGGAACACGCCCATCAGCTGTTCACCGGCGAAACCATAGTCGCGGGTCATCTCACCGACAAACTCGGCGACCTGGGGCGAACCGTCATAGTCGCCGGCCTGCGCTTCCTGCACAGCGGCTCCCAGCAGGCCCAACAGGCCCATCCAGGACACGTGCCGAGCCGCCCAGCCGCGCATTACTTGCATTGACATCTTCACCTTATTCAAACCTGTGCGATCCACTTGCGATGGGTATGGATCGACATCAAAACCCCAAACGCTGACATCAATGTCACCAGCGAAGTTCCGCCGTAGCTAATGAACGGCAACGGCACCCCAACCACCGGCAACAGGCCACTGACCATACCGATGTTGACGAAAACATAAACAAAAAACGTCATGGTAAGGCTGCCGGCAAGCAATTTGCCGAACAGCGTTTGCGCCTGGGCAGTAATCACCAGGCCGCGACCGATCAGCAGCAAGTAAATCAGCAACAGGGCGCAAATGCCCACCAGGCCGAACTCCTCTCCCATCACCGCGATAATAAAGTCGGTGTGGCTTTCCGGCAAAAAGTCCAGGTGCGACTGGGTGCCCAGCAGCCAGCCCTTGCCGAACACACCGCCGGAACCAATGGCAGCCTTGGACTGGATGATGTTCCAGCCGGTGCCCAGCGGGTCGCTCTCCGGGTCGAGGAACGTGAGGATTCGCTGCTTCTGGTAGTCGTGCATAAAGAAGAACCACATGGCCACGGCCACCGGCACCGCCGCGGCCAGCACGCTGAGGATCCAGCGCCAGCGCAGGCCGCCCATGAACAGCACGAACGCGCCACCCGCGAGGATCAGCAGCGAGGTACCGAGGTCGGGCTGGCGCACGATCAGCACAAACGGCACGCCGATCAATATCAGGCTGATGCCCACGTGCTTGAGCTGGGGCGGCAATGTGCGTTTTGACAGGTACCAGGCAATGGTCGCCGGCATCAAAATCTTCATGAATTCCGACGGCTGGAAGCGAATCACCCCCGGGATGTTGATCCAGCGGGTGGCGCCCATGGCGTTGTGGCCCATCACATCCACCACCACCAGCAGCAACACGCCCGCCACATAGCCCAGCGGCACCCAGCGCGCCATGAAGCGCGGCTCCAACTGGGCGATCACCACCATCGACAACAGGCCCAGACCAAACGAGGACGCTTGCTTGATCAGCAGGTCCCAGTTCTTGCCACTGGCCGAATACAACACGAACAAGCTGCCCGCGGCCAGGGTCAGCAGCAGGATCAGCAACGGGCCATCAATGTGCATGCGCTGCAGCAAGGTGGCACGACGGCGCATCACATCCTCGCTGGAGAGGATGCGGTCAAAATTACTCTTCAAGGGCCGTAGCCTCCAGGCTGGATGGGGGGCCGCCATATTCGGGCTTGAGCTTGCCGTCTTCGGCCAACAGCCAGGCATCCATGATTTGACGCACCACGGGCGCGGCCACGCCGGAACCGGACTCACCGTTCTCGACCATCACGGCCACGGCGATTTTCGGGTTGTCGGCCGGCGCAAAGCCGACGAACAAGGCGTGGTCACGGTGGCGCTCCTGAACCTTGGAGCGGTCGTATTTCTCGCCCTGCTTGATCGCCACCACCTGGGCGGTACCGCTCTTGCCGGCAATCCGGTACTGCGCACCGACCGCCGCTTTACGCGCGGTGCCCCGGGCGCCGTGCATCACTTGCTGCATGCCATGGTTGACCTTGGTCCAGTCGGACGGGTCGCGCAGCACAATGTCGGGAATCGGGCTTTCATCCACCGGGCGTTCGCCCTCGATGGTCTTGGCCAGGTGTGGGCGGTTCCACACACCTTTGTTGGCCACCAGTGCCGTGGCCTGGGCCAGTTGCAGCGGCGTGGCCTGCATATAGCCCTGGCCGATCCCCAGGATCAGGGTTTCGCCCGGGAACCACGCCTGGCGGCGGGTCGCACGCTTCCATTCGCGGGACGGCATCAGGCCTGGGGATTCTTCGAACATGTCCAGAGACACTTTCTGACCCAGGCCGAACTTGCCCATGTAGGTCGACAACCGATCAATCCCCAGCTTGTGGGCCAGGTCATAGAAGTAAGTGTCGTTGGAACGCATGATCGCCGTGTCGAGGTCCACATAGCCGTCGCCGGTGCGGTTCCAGTTACGGTATTTGTGATCGTAGTTGGGCAACATGTAGTAGCCGGGGTCGAACACGCGGCTCGACGCCGTGACCACACCCGAGTCCAGGCCAGCAATCGCCACGGCTGGCTTGATGGTCGAGCCCGGCGGGTACAGGCCGCGCAAAACCCGGTTAAACAGTGGCCTGTCGATGGAATCGCGCAGCTCGGCGTAAGCCTTGAAGCTGATCCCGGTGACAAACAGGTTGGGGTCAAAACTTGGCTGGCTGACCATCGCCAGCACTTCGCCAGTGTTCGGGTCCAGCGCCACCACCGCGCCACGGCGACCGCCCAGGGCCATCTCCGCCGCTTCCTGCAACTTGATGTCCAGGCTCAGGACAATGTCCTTGCCGGGCACCGGGTCGGTGCGCTTGAGCACCCGCAGCACGCGGCCACGGGCGTTGGTCTCGACTTCCTCGTAACCCACCTGGCCATGCAGTTCCGGCTCGTAGAAGCGCTCGATGCCGGTCTTGCCGATGTGATGGGTGCCGCTGTAATTGACCGGGTCGAGGGTCTTGAGCTCTTTCTCGTTGATCCGGCCCATATAGCCGACCGAATGCGCGAAGTGCGCCCCTTGCGGGTAGTGACGCACCAACTGCGCCACCACTTCCACACCCGGCAGCCGGAACTGGTTCACCGCGATCCGGGCGATCTGCTCTTCGGTCAGCTCGAACAGGATCGGCACCGGCTCGAATGGCCGTCGCCCCTGCTTCATGCGTTTTTCGAAGATCACCCGGTCTTCCGGCGTCAGCTGCAGCACCTCCACGATCACATCGAGGATTTGCTGCCAGTCGCCGGAGCGTTCGCGGGTCATGCTCAGACTGAAGCTGGGCCGGTTATCCGCGACCACCACACCATTACGGTCGAAAATCAGCCCACGAGTCGGCGGAATCGGCTGCACGTGCACCCGGTTGTTTTCCGACAGCGTGGAGTGATAGTCGTACTGAATCACCTGCAGGAAATACAGGCGGGCGATCAGCACACCCAGCAATACCACCACCAAAATCGCGCCGAACACCACCCGCGCGCGTACAAGACGTGCGTCTTTCTCGTGGTCCTTGATGCGGATCGGCTGGGTCATCAGGCAGGGCGCAGATTATTTGTGATAAGGGTGCCCGGACAGGACTGTCCAGGCGCGATACAGCTGTTCACCGATCAGAATCCTTACCAGCGGGTGCGGCAGCGTCAGCGGCGACAGCGACCAGCGCTGGTCAGCCCGCGCGCAGACTTCCGGCGCCAGCCCCTCGGGGCCGCCGACCATGAAGTTGACCGTGCGCGAATCCAGGCGCCAGCGGTCCAGTTCCACCGCCAACTGCTCGGTGCTCCAGGGCTTGCCGTGCACTTCGAGGGTCACGATCCGCTCGTTGGGCCCGACCTTGGCCAACATGGCTTCGCCTTCCTGACGGATAAAGCGGGCCACGTCGGCATTCTTGCCCCGGGTATTGAGCGGTATTTCCACCAGTTCCAGCGCCAGTTCGGATGGCAGGCGCTTGGCATATTCATGCCAGCCTTCTTCCACCCACTTGGGCATGCGTGAACCGACAGCGATCAGACGCAGGCGCACAGCCGTTCCTTATTCCTGGTCTTTGTTGAGCTTGTCGAAGTGCGCGTGGCCAACTTCAGGGCTGTGGTGCTTGCCATCAGCGGCACGGCTCTGTTCGGCGCCTTTCCACAGACGCTCCAGGTCGTAGAACTGACGGGCGTTGCTGGTCATCATGTGAACGATCACGTCGTCCATGTCCAACAGCACCCAGTCGCTGTCGCCCTTGCCTTCTTCACCCAGTGGCTTGACGCCTTGGGCTTTGACCGCTTCGCGAACCTTGTCCAGCATCGCGCCGATCTGGCGGTTGGAGGTACCGGTGGCGATGATCATGAAGTCGGTGATGCTCTGCTTGTCGCGCACGTCCAGGACTTGAATGTCCTGGGCTTTAACGTCTTCCAGGGCAGCCACAGCAACCTTGACCAGCTCTTCGCCGGCCAGCTCAGGGCCGGTGTGGGCTTCTACTGGCAGAGGAGCGCTCTTGAACGTGCCTTTGCGCTTAACTTTGCTTACGTCTTTGTTCGTCATATAAAACTCGTTTTGCTCGTATGTTCGGGCGCTCGCTGCACGAATGTTCGTGCGTTCAAGCGCGCCTTTTCAGTTCGACGCACGGTAAAGCCCGTGCGCATCGATGTAGGCCAGGACCGCGTCAGGCACCAGGAAACGTACCGACTTCCCGCTGGCCAGCAGTTGACGGATCTGGGTGGCAGACACCGCAAGCGGGGTTTGCCAGACGAATGCAATATTCCCGCTCGGCCCGGTCAGGGCCAATGGGTCACTTACCGACCGCGCTGCCAGCAGGTTGCGCAAGGCATCCGGCGATTCTGCGTCGGCATCCGGGCGTTGCAGCACCAGGATGTGGCAATGCTGGAGCAACTCTTCCCAGCGGTGCCAAGTGGGCAGGCCGCAAAACGCGTCCCAGCCCAAAAGTAGAAATAACTGGTCATCCGCGGCCAACTCGGCCCGCATCAGTTCCAGGGTGTCGACAGTGTAGGACGGTTTGTCGCGCTTGAGTTCGCGGTCGTCCACCACCAGCGGTGCAATGCCGGCCACAGCGAGGCGGACCATCTCCAGGCGCTGCTGCGCAGACACTTGCGGCGTGTCGCGATGCGGCGGCCGGGCATTCGGTGCCAGGCGCAGCTCATCCAGCCCGAGGGCTTCGGCGACTTCCAGTGCACTGCGCAAATGGCCAATGTGCACGGGGTCGAAGGTGCCGCCGAGCAGCCCGATGCGTTTACCCATCAAGTGCGCACATGACCGTCACCGAACACCACGTACTTCTCGCTGGTCAGCCCTTCCAGGCCAACCGGGCCGCGTGCGTGGAGCTTGTCGGTGGAAATACCGATCTCCGCCCCCAGGCCATATTCGAAGCCGTCGGCAAAGCGCGTGGAGGCGTTGACCATCACCGAAGCGGAATCCACTTCGTTGAGGAAACGCCGGGCATCGCTGAAATGCTCGGTGACAATGGCGTCGGTGTGCTTGGAGCCGTATTGGTTGATGTGGTCGATGGCCTGGTCCAGATCGTCAACGATGCGGATCGACAGGATCGGCGCCGTGTACTCGGTGTACCAGTCCTGCTCGGTGGCTTCGATCACGTCGCTGCCGAGGATTGCCCGGGTGCGCTCGCAACCACGCAGTTCAACGCCCTTGTCGCGGTAGATGGCAGCCAGCGGCGGCAGCACGCGCTCGGCAATGCCGACGTGCACCAACAGGGTTTCCATGGTGTTGCACGGGGCGTAGCGGTGGGTCTTGGCGTTGTCGGCGATGCGGATCGCCTTGTCGAGGTCGGCGGCGATGTCGATGAACACGTGGCAGACGCCATCCAGGTGCTTGATAACCGGCACCTTGGCATCACGGCTCACACGCTCGATCAGGCTCTTGCCACCGCGTGGCACGATCACGTCGACGAACTCGGGCATGGTGATCAATGCGCCAACGGCGGCGCGGTCGGTGGTTTTAACCACTTGCACCACTTCGGCCGGCAAATCGGCCACGGCCAGGCCCTGCTGAATGCACGCGGCGATGGCACGGTTGGAATTGATGGCCTCGGAGCCGCCCCGCAGGATGGTGGCGTTGCCGGACTTGAGGCACAGGCTCGCGGCGTCGATGGTCACGTTCGGGCGCGACTCATAGATGATGCCGATCACGCCCAGGGGCACGCGCATCTTGCCGACCTGGATGCCCGAAGGCAGGTAGCGCATGTCGCGGATTTCACCGATGGGGTCCGGCAGCTTGGCCACCTGACGCAAACCTTCGATCATGTCGTCAATGCGGTCTGGCGTCAGCGCCAGGCGGTCCAGCAAGGCAGGCTCCAGGCCGTTGGCACGGCCATTGGCCAAATCCAGTTCATTGGCAGCCGTCAGCTCGGAGCGCGAGGCATCCAGAGCGTCGGCAGCCGCCAGCAAGGCGCGGTTCTTCTGCGCAGTGCTCGCACGGGCGATCAACCGCGAGGCCTGACGGGCAGCGCGACCCAGGCGGGTCATGTAGTCAAGAACGGACTCAGTCATGGTCTGGTGGGGTCTTGGCAAAGAGGAAAGCGGCAGATTATAGCTGTGACGCAGCGCGACTGACAGCGGTGAGGGGCGGATGGTCGAAATGAACTGTAAAAACCCGACGTTCAGCGGGAATTAAGGCAGGAGTTGTTATCATCCTGTCACATTTAGCCGTATTACCTTTGATCGCCATGCCCACTCTTGCCCCGCCAACCCCTGTAAATGCCCTGCCCGACGGCTTTTTCGACCGCGACGCGCAACTGCTCGCACGGGAATTGCTCGGGAAAGTGATTCGCCATCGCGTGGGCGATTTGTGGCTGTCGGCGCGAATTATCGAAACCGAAGCCTATTACCTCGCCGAAAAAGGCAGCCACGCGTCCCTGGGCTACACAGAAAAGCGTAAGGCTTTGTTTCTGGATGGCGGGCACATCTACATGTACTACGCCCGCGGCGGTGATTCGCTGAACTTCAGCGCCCACGGCCCAGGCAATGCGGTGCTGATCAAATCGGCGTATCCGTGGGTCGACGAAGTGTCCGGCCCGGCCAGCCTGGCCCAGATGCTGTTGAACAACCCGGATGCCAGTGGCCGGCCTCGCACCTCGCAAAAGTTGTGTGCCGGCCAGACCCTGCTGTGCAAGGCCTTGGGCTTGAAGGTGCCGATGTGGGATGCCAAGCGCTTTGATCAGGAGCTTCTGTACGTCGAAGACGTGGGTCTGGCACCCGGGCAGATTATCCAGACCACCCGCCTGGGCATTCCCGGCGGGCGCGATGAACACCTGATGTACCGTTTTGTGGATGCCGGTTACGCCCCGTATTGCACTCGGAACCCGCTGCGCCGGGGCCAGGTCGAAGGTCGCGACTATTTTTTGATTTGAAAACATACATAAACCTGTAGGAGCCCGGCTTGCCGGCGATAGCGGACCCAAGGACGCCATCGCCGGCAAGCCGGGCTCCTACAAGGACGATCTACAAAAGGGAGTTGTTTTTATGGGCCCATGGCTCGATGGAATTACCGGCTGGCTGTCCCTGAACCCGCAATGGCTGGCGGTGGCGGTATTTGTCGTGGCGTGCGTGGAGTGCCTGGCAATCGCCGGCCTGATCGTACCGGGCACGGTATTGCTGTTTGCCATCGCTGCATTGGCTGGCAGTGGCGCGTTGCCACTAGGAGAAACCCTGTTGCTGGGCTTCCTCGGCGGCGTGCTGGGCGATGTTGTTTCCTACTTCCTCGGTCGCCATTTCCACCAGAACATCCGGCGTCTTCCCGGCCTGCGGCACCACCCTGAATGGATCAGCGGTGCGGAGACCTACTTCCACAAGTACGGCATCGCCAGCCTGCTGGTAGGACGTTTTATTGGCCCGCTGCGGCCGATGTTGCCGATGGTCGCGGGCATGTGCGACATGCCCTTCCCGCGCTTTGCTGCGGTGAGCCTGCTGGCCGGCGCAGGCTGGGCGGTGGTGTACCTGCTACCAGGCTGGGCCACCGGCGCGGCCTTGCGCCTGCCATTGCCAGAAGGTTTCTGGCCAGAGGCCGGCATCGTCGCCGCGTGCCTCGCCGTATTGATCGGCGTAAGCCTCAACAGCAGCCTGCGCGGCCATCGGCGCGCCACGCTGTGGATTGGCTGCATCGGTGGTGCATTGCTGATCGCACTGTTTATTGGCTATCCGCACCTGAACGACTTTGATCAGGGCTTGATGGCGCTGGTGCAGGAACACCGCGGCCCGGCGATCGACCGGGCCATGGTGATGGTGACCCAGCTCGGCGAGTTCAAGAAGATGTTTGTCGCCAGCGCCGTGTTGACGGGCCTGCTGGTCGTGATGCGCCAATGGCGCCAGGCAATCTTTGTCGGCGCCACCCTGCTGGGCGCCGCGCTGATCAACACCGGGACCAAGCTGTTTTTTGCGCGGATGCGCCCGGAAGTGCTGACCGACCCACTCACCAGTTTCAGCATGCCCAGCGGCCACGCATCCGGCTCGTTTGCGTTCTTTCTGGCATTGGCAGTGCTGGCCGGCCGTGGTCAACCGACCCGCCTGCGCCTGACCTGGCTGGTGCTGGGCTGCATTCCCGCCGCCACCATCGCGATTTCCCGGGTGTACCTGGGCGCGCACTGGCCGACGGATATCCTGGCGGGCACCCTGCTGGCGATGACGGTCTGTGCCTTCAGCCTGACCTTCAGCCAGCATCGCAGCCTGTTGCCGCCGATGCCGCCGAAAGTCTGGTGGTTGATCCTCCCGGTGTGTGGCGCAGTGCTCGGCGCGATTGCGTTTACCGGCACGTCCCATGCGCTGCTCAGGTACGCCTACTGAGTAAACAGTTCGCCCTGCAGCTCATCCAGTAATAGCTGGATCGCGTCCAGGCGTTGCTGCGGGTCGTCAAGTTGCAGCAGGTCGATCTTGTCGGCCTCGGTGAAGGGCAGCAAGTAGGCCAACTGATTGCCCAGCGCTTGCTGGCCATCGGCGTGAGTGCCCATGTCCAGCGACGCAACCATCGGGTGTTCGGCCAGCGCATGGAGCAGCGCCAGCAGGTCAGCGTCCTCCTCTTCCAGCGGCTGCTCGGGCTGTTCGTCCAGCCACTGCACTTGTGCCACCAGCAGTTGGTCCTTCTGCACACCGGCATCACGCACGCGGAAACGCCGGCCGCCCTCGACCCGAATGCCCAACAAGCCATTGTCCTGCTGCTTGAAGTCGCGAATCAGTGCTTCGCAGCCAATCAACGCATAGCCATCCGGCGCCAGCCCCACTTCCTTGCCGTCGAGGATGCACACCACGCCAAAGCTTTCGCCCTTTTTCATGCAGCGGCTGATCATGTCCAGGTAGCGCGCCTCGAACAATTGCAGGTCAAGGGTGCACCCGGGAAACAGCACGGTATTGAGCGGGAAAAGCGCCAGACTCATAAAGGTTTCCTTAAACCCGACTTAAATAACCAGCGACACGGCCAACGGCAGGAAGACTGCCGTGGCCACGCCCATCAAACTCATGGCCAGCGCCGCAAAGGCGCCGGTCTCTTCGCTTTCCTGCAAGGCCACCGAGGTGCCCACGGCGTGAGCGGTCATGCCCAACGCCATGCCGCGCGCCTCGGGGCTGTGCACGCCCAGGCGCGACAAATACGCCGGCCCGATCATCGCGCCGATCACCCCGGTAATCAGCACAAACACTGCCGCCAATGCCGCCACGCCGCCGATCTGCTCGGCCACCAACATCGCAATCGGCGAGGTCACGGACTTGGGCGCCATGGTCATCAGCATCATGTGTTCAGCGCCAAACCACCACCCCAACAGCACGCACAGGCCGGTGGCCAATACACCGCCCACCACAAGCGTAGTAAAAATCGGCCAGAACAATTGGCGAATCCGTCGCAGATTCAGGTAAAGCGGCACCGCCAGGGCTACCGTCGCCGGGCCCAGCAGGATGCTCATGATCTCGGTGCTCTTGCGGTACTCGGCGTACGTCAGGCCACACCCAAGTAACACGCCGATCACCAGCAGCATCGACACCAGCACCGGCTGCAGGAAAATCCAGCGGGTTTTCTCGAAACCGGCCAGCACCAGTTGATAGGCGCCAAGGGTGATGCCAATGCCGAACAGCGGATGATGGATGACTGCCGTCCACGCGCCGTCCCAGTCGAAGATCATTGCCCCTTCTCCTTGCGCTTGACCATATGCTGCATCAGCACGCCGATAAAGCCCATGGCGATCACCAACGACAGCACCAACGCGCCGACGATAGCCCAGAAGTCGGCGGCGATGTCCTTGGCATACACCATCACACCCACGGCCGGCGGCACCAGCAGCAACGGCAGGTAGCGCAGCAGGCTGCTCGCCGCCTGGCTCAGGGGCTCACCGACTTCGCCGCGCCATATCAGGAATGCCAGCATCAACAGCAGGCCAATAATCGGCCCCGGCAACACCGGGACAAACAAATGATTGAGCGCCGTGCCGAGCAATTGAAACAGCACCAGCCATGTCAGACCGCGTAACAGCATCGTTCTCCCCCCCTGAAACGTACCGGCATTATAAGCACGCCGTCCCTATGGAACGGCATTCGCCAAAAGCATGGTGGGTTGACCGGCCCAAGTGCCCGTGATGATCTACATTGGTTCTCGGGACCGGTCCAAAAATACAAAATGATGAACCAAGGAGAGTCGCAATGCCCTCAGTACCCGTAGCGCAACTCAAGGATTATGTCGGCAAGGAACTGGGACGTTCCGCATGGCTCACTATCGATCAGGCACGCATCAACCTGTTCGCCGAGGCCACCGGCGATTTTCAGTTCATCCATGTCGACCCGGTTAAAGCCGCCCAGACACCGTTCGGCGGCACCATTGCCCACGGTTTCCTGTCGCTGTCGCTGATACCCAAGTTGATCGAAGACATCCTGATCATGCCCGAAGGCCTGAAGATGGCGGTCAACTATGGCCTGGACAGCGTACGCTTCATCCAGCCGGTGAAGGTCGATTCCAGGGTGCGGCTGGCCGTGACCCTGACCGACGCCACCGAGAAGAAGCCCGGGCAATGGTTGCTCAAGGCCACCTGCACCCTGGAAATCGATGGCCAGGAAAAGCCTGCCTATATAGCCGAGTCGCTGTCACTCTGCTTCGTCTGAGCCCTGCTGTGGTGAGCCTGGCCGCTCACCACAATTCATGTAAATTTATGTATAGATCTCGCAGCTGCGGCATACTCGGCGCTCAATTATCCGGATCCCGCTATGCGCCCACTCGCTCCCCTTGCTCTTGCCCTGTTGCTCACCGCGTGTGGCGATGGCGAATCGCTGTTGCCGCCCGATGCGCGGCTGCCCGATGGCGGTCGCTACCGCGGCGATGTGGTCAATGGCTTGTTGCAAGGCCAGGGCCGGGTGGACTACCCCAACGGCAGCTGGTACGCCGGCCAGTTCGACAAAGGCCAGTGGCACGGCCAGGGCGAATGGCATGGCAGCAACGGCGAGGTCTATAAAGGCCAGTTCCAGCAAGGCCTGTTCGACGGCCAGGGCAGCCTGACCACGCTGGGCAACAGCTACGTCGGCGGTTTCCAGCAAGGCAAGCGCAACGGCGAAGGCACCCTCAAGGAAGGGCAGATGACCTATCGCGGCGAATTCAAGGACGACCAGTACTCCGGCTTAGGTCGCCTCGAACTGGCCGACGGCAGCCAATACCAGGGCCAGTTCGCCCACGGCAAGCCCAATGGTGAAGGCCAGCGCAACGACGACAGCGGCAACCAGTTCAGCGGCCACTTCGTGGATGGCCAACTGGAGGGCAACGGCACCTTCAACAGCGCCGATGGCGACATGTACATCGGCCATTTCAAACAGAACCAGCTCAACGGCAAGGGCCGCTACGAAAACGCCGACGGCGACGTGTGGATCGGCGAATTCAAGGAAGGCGCCCTCAGCGGCAAGGGCGAACTGATTGGTATCGACGGCAGCCACTACGTCGGGCAATTTGCTGATTGGCGCTTCACCGGCCCTGGCCGCCTGAACCTTACCGACGGCAGCTTCTATGTCGGCGGGTTCGACAGCGACAGCTATCAAGGGCGCGGCACCCTGGTACTCACCGACGGCACCGTGCAAGCCGGCACCTGGGTCAACGGCATGCGCGTGCGCGATGCCGATGGCAAGCTGTTGCCCGACCCACTGGAAACCGGCTTGCTGGCCCAAGGCCGCTTGCTCGATGCCGCCCTTGCTGCGGTGCCCGCTTCCACTTCGGCGGTAGAGCTCTATACCCTGGTGGTGGCCGGTGACGGTAAACAAAGCGTGTTCCTGCGTGAAGCCGACTACGTCAGCAACATGCTCGCCACCCGCTTTGGCGCCCGTGGCCAGATCCGCCTGGTGAACCACCGCGACCACATCGCCGACCGCCCCATGGCCACCCGCGAAAGCCTGCGCCGCTCGGTCCAGACCCTGGCCGAACGCAGTGGCCCCGAAGACCTGGTGTTCATCTACCTGACCAGCCACGGCACCCACGAGCACGAACTGGTGCTCGACCAGCCGCGCATGGAGCTGGCCGACCTGCCGGCCGATGAGCTGGCCGCCGTGCTCGCACCGCTGAAGAACCGCGACAAGATCATCGTGATTTCAGCCTGCTACTCCGGTGGTTTCATCCCGGCCCTGAAGGACGAGCACACCCTGATCATGACCGCCTCGCGGGCTGACCGCGTGTCGTTCGGCTGCTCTGAAGAAGCCGACTTCACCTACTTCGGTGATGCCCTCTTCGCCCAGGCCTTCAACCAGACCGACGACTTGCAGCAAGCCTTCAAGCTGGCGCAAACCCACGTGGCCGAACGCGAACAGGCAGATAACTTCGAGGCCTCCGAACCGCAGATCTGGGCTCCCAAGGGCGTGATTGCCCACTGGCAATTATTGCGTAAACAACAGGCACGAAAAGCGCTGGAAAGCGTCTCAATGAATAGCAAGGAAGCCAAGAGCAACTAAGCTGAATCTGTATAAGGGGGAAACATCATGTACCTGACGCCTCAGCACATATTGCTCGCCGGAGCCTCCGGCCTGACCGGGGAACACCTGCTGGACCGCCTGCTCAACGAGCCGACCGTGACCCGGGTGCTGGCACCGAGCCGCAAGCCTCTGGCCGAGCACCCGCACCTGGAAAACCCGGTGGGCGACCCGGCGGTGTTCCTGCCGCAACTGAGCGGCCAGGTGGACATCGCCTTCTGCTGCCTGGGCACCACCATCAAGCAGGCGGGCTCCGAAGAGGCCTTCCGCGCCGTCGACCTGGACATGGTCGTGGCTTTTGCCAAGCGCGCTCGGGAAATGGGCGCGCGGCACCTGATCGTGATCAGCGCGATTGGCGCCGACCCGAAATCCTCGATCTTCTACAACCGGGTCAAGGGCGAGATGGAACAGGCATTGAAGGCTCAGGGTTGGCCGCAACTGACCATCGTGCGTCCTTCGCTGTTGCTGGGGGAGCGGTTGGAGCCACGGCTGGCTGAACAACTGGCCGGGCCATTGTCGCGGCTGATTCCGGGCAAGTACCACGGCATTGAAGTGTGCGAGCTGGCGCGGGCGATGTGGCGGCTGGCGCTGGAAGAGCAGGATGGGGTGCGAGTTGTGGAGTCGGATGAGCTGCGCAAGCTCGGCAAGTAATTTTTCAGTGAGGCGACGGGCCTCATCGCGGGCAAGCCCGACTCCCACATTGACCGCGCTGTCATGGCGAACACAGTCTCAAGTGGGAGCTGGCTTGCCTGCGATGAGGCCGGCATAGGCGCCGCCCCCTTCAGGCTCTAGAGCCCGCCCGTCGCGTTAAACCCAACCCCCAGCACCGTCAGCACCGACAGCGGCAACAGCAGCGTGTCAAGCAAGGCGCTGGCCGGCAGGTCGACATGGGGATAGCTCGGCGCCTCGGCACCAAAGCGGTCCATCGCGCAGCAACCACCCTGAATCGCATACATGTCCAGCCGCGTCCCGGCGTACACCACCGGCGCGCCGGGTTGAGCCGCGTCCAGCGTGCGCGCAGTCGCGCAACCGCCCAGTTGCAGCGCCAGCAACACCATCAAGAGTTTATTCATCGCTGCTCAAATGGTGCTCGCCCCAACGCGGGAGCATGTCCTGGGGAATGTTCAGCAGGTTTAGAATCCGCGCCACCACAAAGTCCACCAGGTCATCGATGGTTTGCGGCTGGTGATAGAAGCCAGGCGATGCCGGCAAGATGGTCACGCCCATGTTCGACAGCTTGAGCATGTGCTCCAGATGAATGCTCGAATACGGCGCCTCGCGTGGCACCAGAATCAACTGGCGACGCTCCTTCAAGGTCACGTCTGCTGCCCGCTCGATCAGGTTGTTGCAGGCGCCCGTGGCAATCGCCGACAACGTCCCGGTGGAACACGGCACCACCACCATCGCGGCCGGCGCGCCAGAGCCCGAAGCCACCGGCGACATCCAGTCTTCCTTGCCATAGACCTTGATCTGCCCCGCCGCCGCACCGGTGTACTCGGTGAGGAAGGCCTGCATCATCTGCACCTTGGGCGGCAACGCGACATCGGTCTCGGTGGCCAGCACCAGTTGCGCCGCCTTGGAGATCAGGAAGTGCACCTCGCGGTCTTCGCGCACCAGGCAGTCCAGCAGGCGCAAGCCATACGGCGCGCCCGAGGCGCCGGTCATCGCCAGGGTGACGCGTTCCGGGCCGCTCATTTCAGTGCCTCAGCCAGTTTGCCGTGCAGGCCGCCGAAGCCGCCATTGCTCATGATCACCACGTGGGTGCCTGGCTTGGCCAGGTGCTTCACGTGTTCGATGATGCCTTCCAGCGAGTCGCAGCAGATCGACGGCACCGTGCACAGCGCGGCGATGGCGGGCAGGTCCCAGCCAAGATTGGCCGGTGCATACCAAAACACGTGGTCGGCATCGTTGACGCTTTCCGGCAAACCATCACGGTGGGCGCCCAGCTTCATGGAGTTGGAGCGTGGTTCGATAATCGCGATCACCTGGGCGTCGCCTACACGTTTGCGCAAGCCATCCAGGGTGGTGGCGATTGCCGTCGGGTGGTGGGCAAAGTCGTCGTAGATGGTAATCCCATTCACTTCAGCGACCTTTTCCATCCGGCGCTTGACGCTCTTGAATGCGCTCAGGGCCGCGATGCCCATGGACGGCACCACGCCGACATGCCGCGCAGCCGCCAAGGTGACCAACGCATTGGCGACGTTATGCTGGCCCGTCATGTCCCAATCGACGATGCCTTGAGCGACGCCTTCGAACAGGACCTCAAATTTCGAACCGTCTTCACTCAGCAGCTTGACCTGCCATTGGCCGCCCTCACCGGTGGTTTGTACCGGGGTCCAGCAGCCCATCTCAATCACGCGTTGCAGGGCCGGCTCGGTGGTGGGGTGAATCACCAGGCCTTCGCTTGGAATGGTACGCACCAAGTGGTGGAACTGCCGCTCAATGGCCGCCAGATCAGGGAAGATGTCGGCATGATCGAACTCCAGGTTGTTCAGGATCGTCGTGCGCGGGCGGTAGTGAACGAACTTGGAGCGCTTGTCGAAGAACGCGCTGTCGTATTCGTCAGCCTCGATAACAAAAAACGGCGTGTCACCGAGGCGCGCCGACACCGAGAAATTCTGCGGCACGCCACCAATCAGGAACCCCGGGCTCATGCCCGCGTGCTCCAGTACCCAGGCCAGCATGCTGCTGGTGGTGGTCTTGCCGTGGGTACCGGCCACGGCCAGCACCCAACGGCCCTGCAGCACATGGTCGGCCAGCCATTGCGGGCCCGACACATACGGCAAGCCTTTATTCAGCACATATTCCACCGCCGGATTGCCGCGGCTCATGGCATTGCCGATCACCACCAGGTCGGGGGCCGGATCGAACTGCGCCGGGTCGTAGCCTTGAGTCAGCTCAATGCCCTGGGCTTGCAGTTGCGTGCTCATGGGCGGGTAAACGTTGGCATCGGAGCCCGTCACATGGTGGCCCAACTCTTTGGCCAACACCGCCATCGAGCCCATGAACGTACCGCAAATACCGAGAATATGAATGTGCATAGTCGACCTCGTAAAACATCGAGGCAGGTTAGCGTAGGGTGGGAAAATTCGCACTCTTTAGCTAACGGGCGATCCCGTGTTTACGCAGTTTTCGATACAACGTGTTGCGGCTGACACCCAGTTGCTCCGCGGTGTGGCTCATGTGCCAGCGCTGCTGCCCCAAGACATTGAGCAACGCCAGGCGCTCCGCATCGTCCAGGGGGGAATCCGAAGGATCCTCCACCACCACAGGCTGCGGGCGCGCCTGGCGGATGACCGTCGGCAAGTCCTCAAACCCAATCCGACCGTCGTCACACAATGCCGCCAGGGTGCGCAATACCGTACGCAACTGCCGCACATTGCCTGGCCAGGCAAAGGCCAGGAGTGCCTGGCGCGCGGCGCTGTCCAGCAATACCGGCTGGTCGCCCGCCTCCTCTGCCAGCAAAAAGTCCAGCAACTGCGACTTGTCGCTGCGCTCGCGCAATGGCGGCAAGGCGATTTCCAGACCATTGAGCCGGTAGTACAGGTCTTCGCGAAAGCTGCCGTCCTGCACGCGCTCCAGCAAATTACGGTGGGTGGCGCTGATGATTCTGACGTTCACCGCCTGCGGCTCGCCGCCGATGGGCACCACCAGTCGGTCTTCCAGCACCCTTAATAGCCGGGTTTGCAAGGCCAGTGGCATGTCGCCGATCTCATCCAGAAACAATGTGCCGCCATCCGCTTGTTGCAGCTTGCCGCGCATGCCTTCCTTGCGGGCGCCGGTGAAACTGCCGCCGCGATAACCGAACAGCTCGCTTTCGATCAGGCTTTCGGGGATGGCCGCACAGTTCAGCGCGATAAAGGCTTTGTCGGCCCGCAGGCTGGCATGGTGCACCGCCTTGGCAAACGCCTCCTTTCCGGAGCCGGTTTCGCCATTGACCAGCAACGGCACGTCGCGCTCAAACACCCGCAACGCCTTGCGAAAATCGTTTTGCAGCGCCGCATCCCCCAGGCAAATGCCCGGCAGCCGCGGCCGTTCGGGCAAAACCTGTGGCACCGGGGCAGGTACGCTGCGTGGCTGGCCGCGCAGTACTGCGAACAACCCTCGGCCATCACGGGTACGCAGCGGCCAACTGGCGCTGGCATTGACGCTGGCACGCCCGAGCAACTCATCCAGCGAACAATCAAAAAACGCCTCCACCGGCTGCCCCAGCAACCCGCCACGAATTTGCCCGAGCAGGTTCAACGCACTCTGGTTGACCGCACAAATGCGCCCTTCGCCATCGAACGCCAGCAACCCTTCGCTGAACAGGCCCACAGATTCGGCCTGCAAATGAAAGCGCAGCAACCAGTGGTTTTCAAAATGCCGCAGGAAGTAACAGCTCTCGATCATCTTTGCCGAAAGATTGACCAGCGCCATGGTGTGGAACTGGCTTTGACGCGACACCGCTTCCCGGGCCGAAGACACATCCAGCACCGCCAGCAACTCGCCATGCGGGTCAAATACCGGGCTGGCCGAGCAGGTAAGGCCGGTATGCCGGCCACGGAAGTGTTCGTCACGATGAATGGTCAGGGACTGGCGCTCCACCAGGCAGGTGCCGATGCCGTTGGTGCCTTCGCAGGCCTCGCTCCAGTCGGCGCCCAGCCACAGCCCGGCACGCTCGAAGATCTTGCGCTCGCTGGGCGCGGTGACACAGTTGAGGATCACCCCGCGCGCATCGGTCAGCAACACTGCATGGCCGGCGCCGGAGAGCTGCTGATGCAGGCTGTTCATTTCGCTGCCGGCGATGCTCAACACTTGCTGCAGGCGTTCGCGGCTTTCCAGCAGGCGACCATGTTCGAGCACCGTGGGGGCCATGGTGAGTGCGGGGTCGAGGTGGTAGTCCTCAAGGCAACGCAGCCAGGAGCGGGCGATGGACGGGTCGCTACCGGGGCCGTGCAACGGGTCCTGGCCACGGGTGACAGTCAGGACTTGCTGGGCATGGCGACTGAAATGATCGTTTTGCATGTTCTTATTATTCTCCCTGCGTGAGCTACATCACCAACAGACCGCGCGCGAATGCCCAGCATCCTCCAGCGCCCCGACCATTGCAATCCCGACCAGACCCATGGGTCACAGGCTGTACCGTTTATGGCACAAACTGTCACCCAGGCTGTACCGACTGTGTCACAGCAACGGTTTGCGACAAAGCCCAACCCCTTGATTTACGGGCACTGCAAGGCACTGGCCCGACCTTTGCTCTACGCTTTACCAAGCACAACCGTGCGTCCTCCAATAAACACAAAAGCCAGGAGATACCCACCATGCGTTACGCACACCCCGGTACTGAAGGCGCTATCGTTTCGTTCAAGGCCAAGTACGGCAACTACATCGGCGGTGAGTTTGTCGCGCCGGTCGATGGCAACTATTTCACTAACACCTCGCCGGTCAACGGCAAGCCCATCGCCGAATTCCCGCGCTCCACGGCCAAGGATATCGACAAAGCCCTGGACGCCGCTCACGCCGCCGCAGACGCCTGGGGTAAAACCTCGGCCCAGGACCGCTCGCTGGTACTGCTGAAAATCGCCGACCGCATTGAACAGAACCTCGAGCTGCTGGCCATCACCGAAACCTGGGACAACGGCAAGGCCGTGCGTGAAACCCTGAACGCCGACATCCCCCTGGCCGCTGACCACTTCCGCTACTTCGCCGGCTGCATCCGCGCCCAGGAAGGCAGCAGCGCCGAAATCAACGAACACACCGCCGCCTATCACTTCCACGAGCCATTGGGCGTGGTCGGCCAGATCATCCCGTGGAACTTCCCGCTGCTGATGGCCGCCTGGAAACTCGCGCCGGCCCTGGCCGCCGGTAACTGCGTGGTGCTCAAACCCGCCGAGCAAACCCCGCTGGGCATCAACGTGCTGATGGAACTGATCGGCGACCTGCTGCCGCCCGGCGTGTTGAACGTGGTGCATGGCTACGGCAAAGAAGCCGGCGAAGCCCTGGCCACCAGCAAGCGCATCGCCAAGATCGCCTTCACCGGTTCTACGCCCGTGGGCTCGCACATCATGCATGCGGCCGCCGAGAACATCATTCCGTCCACCGTTGAACTGGGCGGCAAGTCGCCGAACATCTTCTTCGCCGACATCATGAAAGCCGAGCCGCAATTCATCGAAAAAGCTGCCGAAGGTTTGGTGCTCGCGTTCTTCAACCAGGGCGAAGTGTGCACCTGCCCTTCGCGCGCGCTGGTGGAAGAGTCGATCTACGACGACTTCATGAAAGTGGTGATGAAGAAGGTCGAGTCGATCAAACGCGGCGACCCGCTGGACACCGACACCATGGTCGGCGCCCAGGCGTCCGAGCAGCAATTCGACAAGATCCTGTCGTACCTCGAAATCGCCAAGGGCGAAGGCGCCGAGCTGCTGACCGGCGGCAAGGTCGAGAAACTGACCGGCGACCTGGCCACCGGCTATTACATCCAGCCGACCCTGCTCAAGGGCACTAACAAAATGCGGGTGTTCCAGGAAGAAATCTTTGGCCCGGTGGTGAGTATCACCACGTTCAAGGACGAAGCCGAAGCCCTGGCGATTGCCAACGACACCGAGTTTGGCTTGGGTGCCGGTTTGTGGACCCGCGACATCAACCGCGCGTACCGCATGGGCCGGGCGATCAAGGCCGGGCGCGTGTGGACCAACTGCTATCACCTGTACCCGGCGCATGCCGCGTTCGGTGGTTACAAGAAGTCCGGTGTGGGCCGTGAGACCCACAAGATGATGCTCGATCACTACCAACAGACCAAAAACCTGCTGGTGAGCTACGACATCAATCCGCTGGGCTTCTTCTAACTAACAACCCGCTCCCACATTTGAAATGCAATCAAGTGTGGGAGCTGGCTTGCTGTGGCGAGCGGGTTTGCCCCGCGCTGGGCTGCGAAGCAGCCCCGTCAATCGGTGGTGAACCCGACGGGGGACAAGCCCCCTCACCACAGCAAGCCAGCTCCCACAGTTGATCTTCATAAGCCCTGCGCCTCTCATTCGGCTGAAGTAAGCCGGGATAAAACAATAAGAACTAAAGGTACTTTTTATGCCTAGCGAACCCACAGGGTCTTCCGTCGACTTTGAAAAAGTCGGTACCGAATACTTCCAACAACGCGAACTGAAAAAAGGCGCCGCCGGCTGGGTGCTGTTAGTTGGCCTCGGGGTTGCCTACGTGATCTCCGGCGACTACGCCGGCTGGAACTTCGGCCTGGCCCAGGGTGGCTGGGGCGGTATGTTCCTCGCCACACTGCTGATGGCCACCATGTACCTGTGCATGTGTTTCTCCCTGGCCGAACTCTCTTCCATGATTCCTACTGCCGGCGGCGGCTACGGCTTTGCCCGCAGCGCCTTCGGCCCTTGGGGCGGGTTCCTCACCGGCACCGCAATCCTGATCGAATACGCCATCGCCCCCGCCGCTATCGCGGTGTTTATCGGCGCCTACTGCGAGTCGCTGTTCGGCATCGGCGGCTGGATGATCTACCTGGCGTTCTACATCATCTTTATCGGCATCCACATCTTCGGCGTGGGTGAAGCGTTGAAGCTGATGTTTGTGATTACCGCTGTCGCCGCGATTGCCCTGGGCGTATTCCTGGTGGCGATGGTGCCGCACTTCAGTGTCGCCAACCTGCTGGACATTCCGGTGACCGAGGCCAAGGGCGCCAGCACCTTTCTGCCGTTCGGCTATGTGGGCGTATGGGCGGCGATTCCCTATGCCATCTGGTTCTTTTTGGCCGTCGAAGGCGTGCCGCTCGCCGCCGAAGAAACCAAGAACCCAAAACGCGACCTGCCGCGCGGCCTGATCGGCGCCATTGTGGTGCTGGCCAGCTTCGCCCTGCTGATTTTGGTGATCGCCCCGGGCGGCGCCGGTGCCTACGCGCTGATGGCCTCGGGCAATCCGCTGGTGGAGGCGTTGTCCAAGGCGTACGGCGGCTCCACGTGGATGGGCCACTTCGTCAACCTGGTGGGCCTGGCCGGCTTGATCGCGAGCTTTTTCTCGATCATCTATGCCTACTCCCGGCAGATCTTCGCCCTGTCCCGCGCGGGCTACCTGCCGCGCAAGCTGTCGCAGACCAACAAGAGCAAGGCGCCAGTATTGGCCCTGATCATTCCCGGGATCATCGGGTTTGGTCTGTCGCTGACCGGCCAGGGTGATTTGCTGATCCTGGTCGCCGTGTTCGGCGCGACCATTTCCTACGTGCTGATGATGGCCGCGCACATCACCTTGCGCATCCGCCGCCCCAAAATGGACCGCCCGTACCGCACACCGGGCGGCGTCTTCACCTCGGGTGTCGCGCTGGTGCTGGCCTGTATCGCCGTGGTGGCGGGCTTCCTGGTGGATCCGCGCGTGGTCATTGGCGCGGCGATCATCTATGGAGTATTAATTGCTTACTTTGCTTTCTACAGTCGGCATCACTTGGTAGCAGGCACGCCGGAAGAAGAATTTGCGGCGATCCAGGCCGCAGAGGCCGCCTTGCACTAAACGCCGTAAATCTCGGTGCGGGCGCTTTACTCACATGCTGCCCGCGCCGACAAGGAGACTCTGTATGGCAAGTTTTTCCCACGCGGTCGGCGCATTGACCTACCGCTTTGACAGCCTCAAGGACGTGATGGCCAAGGCCAGCCCGGCACGATCCGGGGATTTCCTGGCCGGCGTTGCGGCGCAGAACGACGGCGAGCGGGTGGCGGCGCAAATGGCGCTGGCGAATATTCCGTTGAAGCACTTTCTTGAGGAAGTGTTGATCCCGTACGAAAGCGACGAAGTCACCCGGCTGATCATCGATACCCACGATAAACAGGCGTTTTCCGTGGTCAGCCACCTGACCGTCGGCGGTCTGCGGGACTGGCTGCTCAGTGACGCGGCCGACGAGCAAAGCCTGCGCGCCCTGGCGCCCGGGCTGACGCCGGAAATGGCCGCCGCCGTGTCGAAGATCATGCGCGTGCAGGACCTGGTCCTGGTGGCGCAGAAGATCCGTGTCGTCACCAAGTTTCGCGGCACAATGGGTCTGCGCGGGCGCCTGTCCACCCGCCTGCAGCCCAACCACCCCACCGACGAACCCGCCGGCATCGCCGCAAGCATTCTCGACGGCCTGCTCTACGGCAATGGCGACGCCATGATCGGCATCAACCCGGCCACCGACAGCATCGCCTCGATCTGCGCCATGCTGGAAATGCTCGATGCGATCATCCAGCGCTACGAAATCCCGACCCAGGCCTGCGTGCTGACCCACGTCACCACCTCCATCGAGGCCATCAACCGCGGCGTGCCGCTGGACCTGGTGTTCCAGTCCATCGCCGGCACCGAAGCCGCCAACGCCAGTTTCGGCATCAGCCTGAGCGTGCTGCAGGAAGGCTACGACGCGGGCTTGAGCCTGAACCGCGGCACCCTCGGGCAAAACCTGATGTATTTCGAAACCGGCCAGGGCAGCGCCTTGTCGGCCAACGCGCATTTTGGCGTCGACCAGCAAACCTGCGAAACCCGCGCCTACGCGGTGGCCCGGCATTTCAAGCCGTTTCTGGTGAACACCGTGGTCGGCTTTATCGGCCCCGAGTACCTGTACAACGGCAAGCAGATCATCCGCGCCGGCCTCGAAGACCACTTCTGCGGCAAGCTGCTGGGCGTGCCGATGGGGTGCGACATTTGCTACACCAACCACGCCGAAGCCGACCAGGACGACATGGACACCCTGCTGACCCTGCTGGGTGTCGCCGGGATCAACTTCATCATGGGCATCCCGGGCTCCGACGACATCATGCTCAACTACCAGACCACCTCGTTCCACGACGCGCTCTACGCCCGACAAACATTGGGTTTAAAGCCGGCGCCGGAGTTTGAACAGTGGCTGGCAAAAATGGGCATCTTCACGCAAGTCGACGGCAAGGTGCACTTCGGCAACAGCCTGCCGTCGGCATTCCGCCACGCCCTGGCGCAACTGGGATGAAGAAGGAACCGCCTATGCACATCGACACCCCGGAGAACAACGTGGACAACCCGTGGCTGGAGCTGCGGCGCCTGACCCCGGCGCGGATCGCCCTGGGCCGTACCGGCACCAGCATCCCTACCGGCGCGCAGCTGGACTTTCAATTCGCCCATGCCCAGGCCCGGGACGCGGTACACCTGCCGTTTGATCATGTAGGGTTGAGCAGCCAATTGGCCGAACGTGGCCGCGACAGCCTGCTGCTGCACAGCGCCGCTGTGGACCGGCATAGCTACCTGCAACGCCCGGACCTGGGCCGACGCCTGAGCGATGAATCGGCCCAGGCCCTGCGGGATTACGCCGAAGCCAACCCGGGCGGCGTGGACCTGGCCGTGGTAGTGGCCGACGGCTTGTCGGCGCTGGCCGTGCATAAACATACGCTGGCGTTTCTTACACGTATGGAGGAACAAACCCACGCTGAAGGCTGGTCGCTGTCGCCGGTGATTCTGGTGGAGCAGGGCCGCGTGGCCGTCGCCGATGAAATCGGCCAGTTGCTGGGGGCGAAAATGGTGGTGATCCTGATCGGCGAACGGCCGGGGCTCAGTTCGCCGGACAGCCTGGGGCTGTACTTCACCTACAACCCCAGGGTCGGCCTCACCGACGCGTACCGCAACTGCATCTCCAATGTGCGCCTGGAAGGCTTGAGTTACGGCATGGCCGCGCATCGGCTGCTTTACTTGATGCGTGAGGCCTGTCGCCGGCAGCTGTCGGGGGTCAATCTCAAGGATGAAGCACAGATTCAGACACTTGAATCGGACGATCCCGACCTGATGAAAGGCAACTTCCTCCTCAGCCCACCGGAGGACTGATCCCTGCACGATTGCGCTTTTTCTGCGCTTTAGGCAGCATCAAGACACGGCCGCTCGAGTGGTCATACCCCATTGTAAGTTGAGGCCTGGCATGCGGATAACTCAAGCGACCCTGGAACACCTGGACCTGTTGACCCCGCTTTTCGTCAAATACCGCGAGTTTTACGGCGCATTGCCATTTCCTGATTCAAGCCGCGCGTTCCTCGAAAAACGCCTGCGCCGCAAGGAATCCGTGATCTACCTGGCACTTGCCGATGACGACGACAAAAAGCTGCTCGGCTTCTGCCAGCTGTATCCAAGTTTTTCCTCACTGTCCCTCAAACGCGTATGGATCCTCAACGACATCTACGTGGCCGAAGACGCTCGCCGCCAGCTGGTGGCCGACAACCTGATGCGTACCGCGAAGAAGATGGCCAAGGAAACTCACGCCGTGCGCCTGCGTGTATCCACCAGCAGCGACAATCAGGTGGCGCAGAAAACCTACGAATCCATCGGTTTCAAGGAAGACACCGAGTTTAAAAACTACGTGCTCCCGATCAGTGAAGACTGACAAAAATTATCCCTGTAGGAGCAAGCTTGCTCGCGAACATCGATAACGATGACGCATTCTTAGTGAATGAACGCGGTGTGCTGAGGTTTTTCGAGCACGCCCGCTCCTACGGCGACATTCCCCGCTACAAAACCAACACGCTTTTCACGACTCTATCCGTATAATGCGGACCTTTCAGGGTCGTAAGAAATACGCCACAACCTTGTAGTCTTATTACCCGAAGCCTCCGCACAGGCCCGCTGAGCCAGGCCATTCACACAGGTGCCCTCCATGGATTTCAACCCGCTCGACCTTATCCTGCATCTCGACGTGTACCTCGACATGCTGGTGAGAAACTACGGAGTGTGGATCTACGCCATTCTGTTCCTGGTTATCTTTTGCGAAACCGGCCTGGTGGTCATGCCCTTCCTGCCGGGTGATTCGTTGCTGTTTATCGCCGGCGCCATCGCCGCAGGTGGCGGCATGGACCCGGTATTGTTGGGCGGCTTGCTGATGCTCGCGGCCATCCTGGGTGACAGTACCAACTACGTAATCGGACGAACGGCCGGGGAACGCTTGTTCAGCAACCCCAACTCGAAAATCTTCCGCCGCGACTATCTGCAAAAAACCCACGACTTCTACGACAAGCACGGCGGCAAAACCGTAACCCTGGCGCGCTTCCTGCCGATCCTGCGGACCTTCGCACCGTTCGTTGCAGGCATCGCGAAAATGCCTTACCCGCGCTTCTTCGGTTTCAGCGTGTTCGGCACCATTTTGTGGGTGGGCGGCCTGGTGACCCTGGGCTACTTCTTCGGCAACGTGCCGTTCATCAAGAAAAACCTGTCGCTGCTGGTGGTGTTCATCATCCTGCTGTCGCTGGTACCGATGATCATCGGCGTGTTCCGCAGCCGCTTTGGCCGCAGCTCCTCCGAAGCCAAGCCGCAGTAACCGGCGATGTGGTCCCTCAGCGCCTGGCGTCGCCGGCGCCTGCTGGCCAGGCACCCGATTGCCGATGAAACGTGGCAGCGGGTGCGCCACCACCTGACCTTCCTCGACGGCATCACCGGCGAGCAAGACCAGTGGCTGCGGGAAGCCTGTGTGGTGTTCCTCGCCGAAAAGCACCTCACCGCCCTGCCCGGCGTCGAACTGCACCAGGAACAACGCCTGCTGCTCGCAGCCCAAGCGCAACTGCCGCTGATGAACCTTGGCGACCTCGACTGGTACCAGGGTTTCCACGAGATCGTGCTGTACCCCGACGACTTCCTCAGCCCCCAGCGTCATCGCGACGCCAGCGGCGTGGAACACGAGTGGGACGGCGAACACAGCGGCGAAGCCTGGCAACAGGGCCCCGTGATCCTCGCCTGGCCCGGCGTGCTGGCCAGCGGCAACTGGGAAGGCTACAACCTGGTCATCCACGAACTGGCCCACAAGCTGGACATGCTCAACGGCGACGCCAACGGCCTGCCACCGCTGCACAGCCACATGCGCGTGCAGGAATGGGCCAGCGTCATGCAAAGCGCCTTCGACGACCTCAACCGCCAGCTCGACCACAACCCGGACGCCGAAACCGCTATCGACCCCTACGCTGCGGAAAACCCGGCCGAGTTCTTCGCCGTCACCAGCGAGTACTTCTTCAGTGCCCCGGATTTGCTGGTCAGCAGCTATCCACAGGTGTACGAGCAACTGAGCCACTTCTACCGCCAGGATCCCCTGGCACGCTTGCATCTACTGCAGGCCGGCGACGTGCGGTATCAGACTGAACGCCAGGCGCCCTACGACGTCTGACGCATGGCATCGGCGTCAGAATATGCCTATAATCGCCGCCACTTTTAGGCCAATCCGGCCATGTTTCATGGCCAACTACGGGGGCAACGCCCAATGAGCTACAGCAAGATTCCGGCTGGCAAAGACCTGCCGAACGACATCTACGTCGCCATCGAGATTCCGGCCAACCACGCGCCGATCAAATACGAAATCGACAAAGACAGCGACTGCCTGTTCGTTGACCGTTTCATGGCCACCCCGATGTTCTACCCGGCCAACTACGGTTTCATCCCCAACACCCTGGCAGACGACGGTGACCCCCTCGACGTGCTGGTCGTGACCCCTTACCCGGTTACCCCAGGCTCGGTTATCCGCGCACGCCCGGTCGGCATCCTGAACATGACTGACGACGGCGGCGGCGATGCCAAAGTTATCGCAGTGCCACACGACAAGCTGTCCCAGCTGTATGTCGACGTGAAGGAATACACCGACCTGCCGCCACTGCTGCTGGAACAGATCAAACACTTCTTCGAGAACTACAAAGACCTCGAAAAAGGCAAATGGGTGAAGATCGAAGGCTGGGGCAATGCAGACGCCGCCCGCGCCGAGATCATGAAGTCGGTCGCTGCCTACAAAGGCTGATACCGCTACTCGTTAAAAAGAAGCCCCGATTAATCGGGGCTTTTTTTGTGGGAAAAATATAAACACTGAATGACTTGAATAAACACATCTACAGTAATCGTTTAACTAGTTTAGTTAACTAATTGAATCAGCCTACAATAAGGAAACACCTACATACAGCAACTCAACGCATGGTTTATTTGATCTGTTTTGACGGCCAGTAAACTCTGCGTTTATGAATACATCAGGTGATCGCTTAAGAGCGCTATTACGGGAAGTTCATCTTTCCGCTTCCGACTTCGCCAAGAACCGCGATGTTACGCCTCAACACGTAAACAACTGGTTCAAACGCGGCGTCCCCATGGGCCGACTCAACGAGTTCGCAGAACTGCTGTGCGTCACCAGCCGTTGGCTGCGCACCGGCGAGGGCCCCAAACATCCACCCGCCAACTACCTGCTGGAAGGAACCGATGCAGACAACTCCCACCGTATCGCCCGCGAGAGCACCGGCAACTACATCGCCCACCCCATCGCGGGTCCGGTAAAAATCGACGTGGAGATTCCCCTCCACCCCACCTTCACCTCAACCGAAAGCATCCGCCTCTCCCTGCACACCCTTGAAAGCATCGACGTAAGCCCGGAGCGGGCACTGGGTGCCTACATGGTCGGCAACAGCATGATCGACATCATCCAGGACGGAAGTACCCTTGCCATCGACTGCGGGCGCAAACAGATCATCGACGGCGAAATCTACGCGGTAGAGCACGACGGAATGTTGCGCATCAAATACCTCTACAACCGGCCAGGAGGCGGCCTGAGGATGCGTAGCCACAACAGCGCCGAGCATCCGGACGAGTTTTTGACCTATGAACAGCGCCACGAGCAGAACTTCGAAATTCTGGGTTGGGTGTTCTGGTGGGCGACCCTGAATAATCGCCGCCCGCCGGTGCCGTTGGATGCGCATTTATTGGGCTACGAAGGCTCTAAAACGGATCCGAAGCTGGGAAATTGAAGCGAATGTGGGTATTATGCGCCGCACATTTGGTAGGGGGCTGGCGTGAGCCGGTCCGCCCTGCCTGGCGATGCGGAGGAGTTCCCGCTGATGCCCCTTTATCACCTGGGTGTGAGTTCAGGTGAACGATTTGAAGGCTGGTGAGGTTTACCAAAAATAAGCTGAACCAGTCCCCGAGAAGCCGGCCACAAGCCGGCTTTTTAATGCCCGGAAGAAAGTCGGAGCGCGAAGTTACCTCACCTCGGCTGCAAACAATCCAGCGCTCGATCCACCACCACCTTCGACATTTCCACCAAATGCATCACCGCCCGCTGCGCGCCGTTCAGCGGCTCGGTCGACGCCTGGGCGGTCGCCACGGCGCAATGCAACAACTCGGCAGCGTGGGCCAAGGCGTCTTCGAAACTAAGGTCGTCATCAACGGTATACGGGTTGGGTGAAGGCGGTGCTTCAGGTGCCTTGAGGTAGTGATCGATCGCTCGGCGTGTGGCCTCACTGTCGTTGAGCAAGGCTTTATGGGACGTGGGTGGATCGGGGGTAACTTTGACCATGGTAGAACTCCAATCGAACGTTTGGAGCCACCACCTCTCGCGACTAAACGAAGGTGGCAGCTGTACGCAGGTTAGTCGACCGGTCGATTGGAAACCCGGCGCGCCCGAAAGCGCCCTGCGCACAGCCACCATAAAGTGCAGGCGAAAAACGGCCTGACTCATGAACTGATCGTGCGCCAATCGAATCCGGGCGACTAAACCCGATCACTGAATAGGCAGTGACGGAACGCAGACTAGTCGCGGGATTTTGCTGGCGCAAGCGCTTGGAATTCTCTAGGAAACGTCCTGCAAATGAAAGGGATGCGTCTTCCTGGCCATTCCCAATCACTGCAACATCTTGACTCTCCCCTTAAGGTCACACCTCACCCTGAAAGCCCTAGTTTCAGGACTCCACCGCCATGAGCCAACGCATCCTGGTCATCCTCGGCCACCCTTCCAGCACGAGCTTCTGTTGCGCCCTCACCGACACCTACATCACCCGCGCCAACACCGCCGGCCACGAAGTACGCGTCCTGCGCCTGGGCGACCTGACGTTCGACCCCATCCTGCACAACGGCTACAGCCAGGCCCAACCTCTTGAGCCAGACCTGCTCAACGCCCAATCCGACATCCTGTGGGCCAATCACCTGACGTTTGTTTTTCCCATCTGGTGGGGCGGTATTCCGGCATTGATGAAGGGTTTTATCGAGCGGATTTTCCTGTCCGGTTTCGCCTTCAAATACCGCAAGGGTAAGGCCTTCCCCGACAAACTCCTGAAGGGCCGAACCGCGCATTTGCTGGTGACCCTGGACACGCCGCCGTGGTATTACAGGTGGTTCTACCGCATGCCCGCGCTGCATCAGATGCGCAAGACGACGCTGGCGTTTTGTGGCATCCAGCCGATCAAGACGTTGCAGTTCGGACCGGTACTGGGCTCCACGCCACAGCAACGGGACCGATGGCTGCAACAGGCCGGCGCACTCTTTGGGAAAAGGACTTTTCATGTACATCGGCAAAGCCGCGCAGTTGTCGGGCACCACGATCAAGGCGATTCGTCACTATGAGGCGATTGGCCTGTTGCCGCCGCCACAACGGGAAGGTAAATATCGCATTTATTCCCCACAGAACGTCGAGCTGCTGAGTTTTATCAAATGCGCTCAACAGCTAGGGTTCAAGCTCAAGGAGTTGCAGGTGATTCTGCGAGGTTACCAAGGTGATGAGCTGCCCTGGCAGCGGGCGAATCGGGCCATTGAAGAGAAGAAACAACAGCTGGTCAATCAAATCGAGGCCCTGCAACGCGTGCATGCAGGCCTGGTTGAGTTTGAAGCAAGTCGCGAGGGTGTATCAGATTTTTGCCTGCCGGCTGATGGCGGCCCGCCGTAAGGCAGGCCGCCGGGATCAGGGGCGCGATGCCTTAACGCACCACCGTAAACTCCGCTTCGATCACCTCTCCCATTTCGCGCCATGCGTGAAACCGCTGACGCTGCTCTTTACGTTGAGCCACGTCGCGCTTCACGCCCTCTACCGTTGCTGTCAGTTCGACAAAGTCTGCAAAGAAGGTTTCGGTAAATTTCGGGCTGTTGATCAGCGCCAGTAATTCACTGCGCTGGGTCTCGAAGTTTTTCACCATCTGCTCGAGTGCTTCGCGAAAGGCCCGTTCGCGCTTGGCTTGCTCCCAGGTGTCCCAGGCTTCCATGGCCAGGCCGAACACCGCCAGTGCGCCATTGAGGCCCTTGGCAAGGTTGACGGCGCCCCACGGTTTGAATTTGAGCATTTTGCCCAAATCCAGGCCGACGATTTTGGCGGCACTGACCAGGCCATCCCGGGTGGCGAGAATGGTGCCATTATTGATCAGGTTACTTTTGAGTACGTAGTCCAGGCCTTGCTTGCCGAAGACTTTTACCGCGCTGTTGAAGTGATTGACCTCGGCGTCAAAGCCCACTTTCATCTTGCTGACTTCAAGGGTGACAGCCCTGAGCTGGCGCTCAAATTCGTTTTGCAGACGAGTGGTCACCATGACGCCTTCGCTGCCGACTTCACGCTCGAAAAAGTCAGAGAAGGTTTCCTGGCTGAGGCCCTTGGCTTGCAGGATCAGGTCGGCGAAGTACTCCCCCACAAACTGACGCAGGTTGCCACGCACGTCTCCAATTTGCGCGTCGGTAGAGGTCAATTGTTTTTCCAGGCGCAGGCTCATGGTGGTCAGCTTATCCACCTCCTCACCGATCTTTTCATCGTTCTGTACCGCGATGGGCAGTTGCTTGTCGAGTACGTCGCGGATGACGCTGTTCTTGGTCTCTTCCACGATTGCGACCGCACCGCCGTTGTCCTTTATCTTGCGCAACGTCGCTTCTTGCAATGTGCCGATGTGGGAAAGAACCTTGAACTCGTCCAGGTTGCCCAGCCAGTACTCGGTGCCTCGGTCAAACGGGTTGGCGGCCACGGCAATGACTGCCAGGGCATCGGCCTCGCTTGGCGTGAGGCTGATCAAGTCGCGCAGGCGCTCGGTGACATTGCGCTGCTTGATCTTGAGGTGGTCCTGATACTCCGGCTCGTCTTCCACATCCACCACTTCATCGAAGCGGCTGAGTACAAACACGGTACGTGGCAACAGGTTCAAGGTTCGGAACAGCCACGTCAGGTCGTCCTTGTGGCTTTCCTTGATCGGGTTGGTGGAGTTCATCACGTACAGCACCAGGTGCGCTTCGCTGACGTACTTCTTGGTGATGTCTTTGTACTTTTCGATAGCGTCGGTTTCAGCGTTGAACTGCTCTTTGAAACCGAATAAACCCGGGGTGTCGATCAACACAAACTCTGAACTGACGTCATACACTTTAACTTCGTTGGACGACTCCTGATGGCTGATGTTCATGCTGGACTTATCCAGCTTCTCCATCCAGGCCGCGGCAATGGAAGTCTTGCCTTCGGAAAAACCGCCCACCAAGGCGATTTTCAGTTTATCGCCAGCAACGCCCTCGATAGCCGTTTGCAACTTGGCCTTGAGGTTCTGATCGATCTGTACCCCAACGCTTTCGCCCTGCTGTAGGAAGGCCTGGAGCTTCTCCAGGATTGCCAGCGCCCGGGTCTGCTGCGCTTTGAATGCACCGAGTGTCTTTTCCATTATTTGGCACCTGCTAATTCGATTTTGGTAGACAGTTTGTTCAGCTCGGCGATGGACTTGATCAGCGTATTATTAATTTCGCTGACCTGGCGCACCGGCTCGGCCAGGGCGTCCTTGAGGCCTTCGACTTTCTTTTCCAGTTCAGGAAAGGCATCGGCCAGGCTCTCGTGCAGAGACTTGCGCAGTTGCGCAGTGATCTTGTCGAGGTTTTCGTCAACCGACTTACGCTGTTGAGCCATTTTGTAATCGCTGCTGAAAAAGCCGATGACTGCCTTGACTGCACCGAAAAACACTCCGGCGATGCCCAACGCCAGGATCACCCAGCCTGCCGGGTTCCAGAACAACAGCGCACCGCTGCCCAGGGTGATCAGCAAGTTCTTTACCTTGAGCCCATTGTCGATGTCGATCTTCAAGTCAAACTGGGTGTCCATCCGCCCTACCCGCACCTTTGCGTAAGCTTCCAGCAGCTCATTGGCATACTCCTGGAATCGCTCGATGACGTCGGCGATATCCGCCTGGAAGCGTTGCAGTTCAGCGTCCATTTTTTTCGGCAACTGCGTCTCAAGCGTGGCTTGGCCTTCTTGTATCAACGTTTCGAACGCGGCCTTGAAGCTGTCATTGCTGATGTCGCTTTCAATACGCTTGTAAAGGTGACGTCGAACCGTATTTTTAAAGGTGTTAATCGCTTGCTCACCCTGGGTTTCCAAGCGAGTTTTCAAACCCTTGAGGCTGATGTCCAATTGGTCGCAAGAGCCCTTTACGTCTTCTTTCAAACGGTCCCGCAAAGGCATGAAGGATTGAAGGCGCAAGGCGTCGAACTCGTCCTTGGCATTCATGACCACCCGATTGGCCTTATTGAAGTTGGAGCGCCGGATTTTGTGCTTGTAATCGCTGACCAGATCACCCGTCAGGACCTGATGAAAGTGCCGGATATTGGTTTTATTCAGCACTTCCTCCACCGTGAAGTTGGCGAGAAACTTGGCCTTGTTCTTGGCATGGGGAGAACCGGGCGGCAGGCAATCGGCAACGGCCAGGAACGCAGGCTGGGCACTCAGGGGAATGACCTTCTGGTAGTTATCACCCAGCTGCTCGCGCATTTTTGTGTTCAGGTCGTCCAGGCTGGCCAGCTCGTCTGCACTCACCAAATCGCCTTTTAGCAGCATCGGGTGAGTCACCCGTTTATTGAACAACGTCCAGACTTCAGTTTGCGCCCCCAGGTGTTCTTTGATTTTTTCCAGGGTGCCCTTGTTGGTACCCTCGCCCTTCTGTGGCGCGGCCGCTTTGCCTGTCACATAAAAAACCGCGTGGGCCTTGCGCACCGCCGACCAAATGCTGTCGATCACCTTCGCTTCCTTGCCCTCAATCCCCGGCACATCCAGCAAGACAAACTGTTGATCGCCAGCGCGAAACTCATAGCCTTGTGTATCGAGGGTGAAATCGGAACTGCCATTGCCGATGATCCCACCGTCGGCGAAGGCATTCAGCTGTTCCAGTTGCTGCTCCAGGCGGGCGCGCTCAAGCTCTGCCGCCGTTTTTAGTTGCAGAGCGTCAAGTTGCTGTTTCTTGAGGTGCTCCACAGCAGCGATGCCTTCAGCTTCTGCGGCATCAAGGGCCAGTGCGCTACGCACCTGCTGATGCTCTTCTGGCAGCTTGCGAAACGTATTCAGGAGCTTGTGCCACAGTGAAGCGTTTGCCTTCTTGTCTGCCACCTGCAGCTGCAGGCGAGAGACTTCATCCACAAGCACGCCACGACGGTCATCATGAAAGCGCACCAGTTCAGCGAGCTTCAGTTCAAGATCGGCCAGCAGCTGTTCGCCGTCCTGGCTCGACTGCAGTAACGCCGCGAAGTTTTCTTCAGTCAACCCGGCCTTCACTTGCAGGGCTTTGTACTGCGCCTGGGTTTCAACTTTACTGCGCTCTTCAAGCAAGATCCGCAGCGTTTCAATGATCGTCGACTTTCCGGCGTTGGTTTCACCGTAGAAAGCGATGGTGAACTTATCCCACTCGGCGCTCCCTTCCAACGCAGCAATGTGTTCATTGATTTGCGTCTGGAATTGCCCCAGCACTTCGCGAGTTCGGCTCTGAGCCTTGGACACTTGTTCATCCGTCGACGATGCTCCGAGCTTTTTTAAAATCTCATCGACTTCACGAGCCACGCTCGAATAAATGTGCTTCGGGGATGCCAAATCAATACTCATCAGAGCTCTCATCGTTTCATTGAAAGAATGTCGAATCTCGCGGTTGTAATCAGCTATTGATCAGTGAGGCGATCACAGGATTACCGCCCTGCAGTCTGGAAGAACAGGGCAACGGCGGAGTAAGTCAGAGGGTATGCAGACATGAGAAAACTCCTTCTTCCGGGGTCACGCTGTTTTCAGAATCCATCCAAGCGTCGAGGTGCGCCAACCCGGCCCACTGCCCTGCAAGGCACTGAGCGGTGCAAGCGCACGCGAATTTCGCCGGTGGATGCTACTTGAACAGGTGGCTATTAGCCATCCGACTAAGGCAGGGGCCGTATTCAGCGCTCTTTATTCCGCCGGCGTAGAGACCACCATCAGCGCCGCCACCCGCGCCCGCTCCGCCCGCTCCGCCCGCAACGCCCGCTTCAACTCACGGTTCTCCATCTCCCGAATCTTCGCCCAGCGTGTTGCGGTGCGACAGCCCATCACAAATTTCCAGATCTCCCGCAGCCGCAAATACTGCATCAGCAGCACCAGCAGAATCACACCGATCAACACCAGCGCACCTGTCGAAATCAACTCCGACATACCCATGTCCTGTTTCCTTTTCCAAGCTTCAGGCGATCCCGAAGACAGCCACACGATATGTAGCCTTTGATTACAGGTCCATACTGTGGACAGATACAGGTAAAGTAATGGCACACATGGGAGGGGTCATGAAACGCAAGCAATCCATTGAGCAAGTACGCTGGGACCTGGCACTTCGCTATCGCTTGATCGAGACCGTCGCCTGGTGGGAAGGGCGCCTGACCACGGGGCACTTGATCCAGAGCTTTGGCATCAGCCGGCAGCAGGCGTCGAAAGACATCAACACATACATCAACGAGCATGCGCCCCGAAACTTGACATATGACAAGCAGCTCAAGGGCTACGTCCCGAGCAAAGTGTTCAAGCCAAGGTTCATCGACGACAGCGCCAGTGCCTATTTGCACCTGTTGTACCAGAACAATGAACGGGCGCCGCACATTGAAGGGCTGGCGTTGGCCTATGCACATACCAAGGTGTTGGAGGTGCCTGACCGCAGCATTCGGCCGCAGATTTTGCGCCCGCTGCTCAAGGCCTGCCGCGAGGGGCTGCGCCTGGAAACCGAGTACGTTTCCCTGGCCAACCCGGAGCCGGAAATTCGCCTGATAGCGCCTCATACCCTGGTGTACACCGGCATGCGCTGGCATGTGCGCGCCTACTGCGAGAAGAACCGCAAGTACCGCGACTTTGTACTCAGCCGTCTGAGGGGCGAGCCGGAGTTGCTGGACAAGTCAGAAAACCTGATCGACGAGGACACGGTATGGGAGACCCCCGTGGACCTGATCATCGCCCCGGACCAGCGACTGTCGCCGACCCAGCGGGCGATCATCGAGACGGACTTCGGCATGGTCGACGGGCAGTTGGTAATCCCCAGTCGCCAGGCGTTGGTGAAATATGTCCTGCAGCGTTATCAGATCGATCCGAAGAACCTGGACCCTAAACCTGAAGCCCAGCAGATCGTGGTCAAGAACCTGCAAGAGCTGAAACCCTGGCTGTACGATTGATCAGCGCGGGTTCCTCCCCGGTGCAATGCCGGGGGGGGCTCGGTGGTCAATGAGACGAATCGCTGTCTTACGTAGTGCCGGGCGCCGGCTCGGCACGGAAAAAAACTCCCACCTTGTAAGCCCAATCTGATTTTCCGAACCATTCGTCCAGCCCCATTTTGCTGTTGCAGACTCCGACGCCTCGCCCTTGCAGAGACGTCACGGATGACTGCTTCTTCGTCCCACATTGCCCATATCGAACACGAACTGGATGGCTTTCATCGGAGCCTGGCGGTGTATCGCCAGCAGGTGGGCGCCTGGTATTCGCAGGCGCTGGACAAGGTCAGTCATGGGGCAGATTTGCCCTCATTGCTGGGGATGGATCGAATCATTCGGGTGGGAGATTCGAGCCAGTCGGTGAGCATGACCGATGACAATTTCTCGACGGTGGTGCGCTGTGAGGTCGGCGGCGTACTGGAGATCGAGAGCAAGTTCGAGTCAGTGTATGACGTGCCGCTGGGAGGTATTCCCGTTGAGGTGATTGGGCTGGATGACGGCAGTTCAACCGTGGTCATGCTCGATGAACAGGGGAAAGGCGCTCACCCCTGTGTGGCCGGCAGGCGTTACCGGGTACGGGTGCAGGGTGGGGTTTCGCTGGAGCAGGTCGAGGCGCTGTTTTCGTCTTACGACGGGTTGACCGCAGACCTGGAACGCTGGCTTCGCGAGCAATGGGACGGTTTCAGGCCGCACTGGGAAAGGTCCACGTCGAGCGCGATTGGCAACGGCTTGCTGGCGGGAAGCTGGGCGGCGATTACCGGCGTGTGGGACGCCATCAAACAGGTGCAGGAGATCTTCAAGGATCCCGGCAAGTTGTTTGAAAACCTGGGAGACAAAGCCCACGAGCTGATGGAACTGGCCCGCACTGCACCCAAGGTCATGGAACAGGCCATGTTGCTGGCCAGTGATGAGGCGGCGCTGTACCTGATGTTGCGCACGGCGATGATTTGGCTGTCTGCGTTGCCGCCGAGCGAGGTTGCCGGTAGTACCGCCGGGGCGGTGGCCGGGTTTGTGGTGTCGTTGCTGATCGATTTGTTGGTGGCAGCCTTGCTGACGGTGGTTTTGCCGGCAGCGGGCATCGCCTATTTGAGTTCGCGTGTACTCAGGTACGGCGCCCGGATTGTTGAGGCGGCCATTCAGTTTGTGAAGGGCATATTCAGCGTTCTTCAGAGTTTTATGGGGGCGGTGGGGCGTTATAAAACGGTAGCCGTTCGGGGCGCCGTTGAAGGGTTGAAAAAGGGTGGCGTGCAGATGCGCTGGGGGCCGCGTCAGAACAGCGTGATTCGAGAGAAGGCGCATGTAGATGATGCACCGGCTTCTGCGAAAAACCCTGGA
This sequence comes from Pseudomonas sp. Bout1, assembly GCF_034314165.1. Taxonomy (GTDB): domain Bacteria; phylum Pseudomonadota; class Gammaproteobacteria; order Pseudomonadales; family Pseudomonadaceae; genus Aquipseudomonas. The sequence goes on from NZ_JAVIWK010000001.1 coordinate 6,241,427, forward strand.
GGAGATGCGGCCGCTCCCGCAGATAAGACCGCAACCAATGGCTGCCCGGTGTCGATGGTTACCGGTGAGGAACTGCTGACCCTCACGGACGGCTCGTTGGAGGGTGTGCTGCCATTTGCCTGGACGCGGTTGTATCGCAGCAGTGCGGTGGAGGTGGATTGCGGGCTGGGATTTGGCTGGAGTCATTCGCTGGCGCAGCGGTTGGTGGTTAGCGGTGAATCGGTGGTATGGACCGATCACGAGAACCGCAGCACCACCTTTCCCCTGCCCTCTGCTGCGCGACCGGCCATCACCAACAGCCTGGCGGAGGCGGCGATTTATCTGGGCGCTTTGCCGGATGAATTGGTGCTGGCTCAGGCCTCACTTTTCTACCACTTTCGCGACGGTGTGCTGACGTCGATCAGTGACGCGTACGACAACCGGCTGCGCATTTCCTGCGATTATTCAGGGCGCATTCAGCGGATCGATAACGGCGTTGGTCATGGATTGATGCTGCGGTATGACCGCGGGCATATCGTTGCGGTCGACTATCAGGTGCAGCGGGAGCTGGACTGGATTACCGAACAGAACGTTGTTTCCTACAAGTATGACGACGCTTGGCGGTTGATTGAGGCGACCAATGCTGTCGGCGAAAGCGAGCGTTATCGGTACGACGATCAGCAGGTGATCCTGGAGCGGGAACTGGCTGGTGGGGCGAGTTTCTTTTGGGAGTGGGAACGGTCTGGCAAGGCTGCAAGGTGTGTCCGGCACTGGGCCAGTTTCTCGCAGATGGACACGCGGTATGTGTGGGATGACAACAGCAGTGTCACCGTGCACAACGCCGATGGCAGCCAGGAAGTGTACGTGCACGACCAGCGCGCACGGCTGGTGCAACGGATTGATCCAGACGGCGCGCAGCACTTCAAATCTTACGATGAAAAAGGCCGGCTAACGGTCGAGCAGGATCCGCTGGGGGCGGTGACGGTGTATCAATACGACGAAGCCGGTCGGTTGATTGCGCTGTTTCCCTGTGACGATGCACCCACGTCCTACGAGCATGACAACGGTTTCGTACGGGTTGTACGCCGTGGTGACGCGGTGTGGAAATACCAGCGTAATGACCAGGGCGATATCACCCGCAAGACTGATCCGGACGGCAATTACACCGAATACACCTACACCAAACACGGAAAACTCTCCGGCGTCTGGTATCCGGACAACAGCAGCCAGCGGCTGACCTGGAACGAGCGTGGTCAGCTCACCGAGGAAAAACTGGCGAATGGCGGTGTGCGGCGTTATCGCTATGACGACCTGGGGCGGCAGGTTGCCTGCGAGGATGAGCATGGCGCACTGACCCAATACCAATGGGACGCTGTAGGTCGTTTGCTGAAGGTGATTCAGCCGGGCGGGGCCACTCGCGAATTCAACTACAACCCGTACGGAAAAATCACCGCCGAGCGCGATGAACTGGGTCGGGTTACGCGCTATGAGTACGCCGACGGTCTGCACCTGATCAGCCGGCGCATTAACCCCGACGGCACGCAGCTCAAATACCGTTACGACAATGTCCGGTTGCTACTGACCGAGATTGAAAACGAGGTTGGGGAAACCTATCGGCTCGACTATCACGCCAACGGCCTGATCCAGCAGGAAACCGGGTTTGATGGCCGCCGTACCGCCTACGTTTATGACCTCGCCGGGCACCTGCTGGAAAAGACCGAATACGGTGACGATGGCAGCCAGCTGGTTACCCGATATGAGCGCGATGTAGCCGGTCGCCTCGTAAGAAAAACCCTGCCCGACCGCAGCATGGTCGATTACACCTACGACCGCCTCGGAAACCTTCTCAGCGTCGACGACGGCCACTGGCCGCTGCATTACGAATACGACCTGCAAAACCGCCTCACCGCCGAACACCAAGGCTGGGGCACCCTGCGTTATGGCTACGACGAATGCGGCCAACTCGAAAAATTACGCCTTCCCGATAACAACCGCCTCACCTTCCATCACGACAAAGGCGGCGACCTCGCCACCGTCGAGCTGAATGGCAACCTGCTCACTTCGCACCTGTTCAAATCCGGTCGCGAACACCAGCGCCAGCAAGGCCAGCTCCTCAGCCACTATCACTACGACGACCAGGGCCGCCTGCACGCCCACGCCATCACCCAACAGGAACAACGCCACCAGCGCCGCCAGTACGACTACGACAAACGCGGCAACCTGACCCGCATCCTCGACACCCGCAAAGGCCAGCACGACTACCACTACGACCCGCTCGACCGCCTGACCCGCGCCAACCACTCGCACGACCGGCAGGAACGCTTCGTCCACGATCCTGCGGGCAACCTGCTGATGCAAGACCGCGTCGGCCCGAGCGTGATCAAAGGCAACCGCCTGTTGATGCAAGGCGACCGCCATTACGACTACGACGCCTTCGGCAACCTCCTACGGGAACGCCGGGGCCGTGCCCAGCAGTTGGTCACCGAGTACCGCTACGACTGCCAGCACCGACTAATTGCTGTCATCCAGCCGGACGGCACACAGGCCAGCTACCGCTACGATCCCTTCGGGCGGCGAATCGCCAAAACCCTAAAAGGCCAGACCACTGAATTCTTCTGGCAAGGCGACACCCTGATCGCCGAACACAGCGCCGACCACCACCAGAGCTACATTTACGAACCCAACAGTTTTCGCCCGTTAGCACTGCTGAAAGGCTACGGCCCGGAAGACGTAAAACCCTTCCACTACCAACTCGACCACCTTGGCACTCCGCAAGAACTCACCGCTCCCGACGGCGAAATCGTCTGGTCCGCGCATTACCGCGCCTACGGCCAAATCGCGAAGCTGGACGTCAACACGGTCACCAACCCGCTGCGCTTCCAGGGCCAATACCTGGACCCGGAAAGCGGGCTGCACTACAACCGCCATCGCTACTACAATCCGGACATTGGCCGCTACCTGACGCCCGACCCCGTGAAGCTGGCGGGCGGGCTGAACGGATACCAGTACGTGCCCAACCCGACGGGGTGGGTGGATCCGCTGGGGCTGAATACCTGTCCGGGTGCGAATGGTTGTAAACCGGACGTCCGGGTCGCAAATCCAGCAAACAGTGCAAGCGTCAATCACAGCTCCCCACGCGCGCCAAGCGCAGCCGTAAAAAAAGAACAAACTGTCAGGGTTAGGCACTACACCAACAGAAAAGGATTAACCGGAATAGAACAAGCAGGAGAGATTTTCGCGCATGACAACAACCGTGTTTACATGGAACCAGCAAAAAATAAGGTTCTAAGTGCTGCCGACGTTCAAGACCGCTATCAGGTTGACTTGAGTCGAGGACGAGACTATGTAGAAACAGATGTTCCGAAACACATGCTGGAGTGGCTGAAAAATCCGCGCTATGGTTCCTTGGAGCTAACCGTCGAAGGCAACCTAAAATTAATCAACCCTAATTTTGTAAAGAGAAAATAATATGTTAAAACAAAACAAAGAAATAACCATATCTGGAGAAAACGCTTTAGAAGCATTAAAAGAAATCGAATTCATGCTAGTTTCATTGCGAAAAATGGGAACATACTATATTGGAAAGCCGCAAAATGAATACCAAGATGCCACCACTAAATTCATAGACAACTTCGGCATCACTGGCCGACTGGCAAAGGTTCGAAGGTTAATATGCGAAGGCTTTGATACCACTTTGGGGGAAGACGACATGGATGACTTGGAACGTCATATGCAAGACCTTGAGTTCTGGAAGCCGACCGATGAAACCCTGAATAAGTGACAGTTTTACTTATAAAAAACCTCACACTACATCTGGTATAGCTGACACTCAACAAGCATAAAGCACTATCAAATAAAAATAGTCAATGGAAAAAACTCTAGTAAAAATAACTAATGTAGTTTCGAAAAGTGATGTTTTAGAGGTTAGTTTTCACTTACTTGTCGGCAACGGGGTAGCCTTATGGGCGGGAACGTGTTCAGAAATCGGAAAAGAATGCGAGGTTGAGGTTAGTCTGGATGATATTTTTTACTGGGGCAAAAATATCAAACCATCGTCCAAAAACGTTGATCGGATTTACTCAGCAGCGGGTAGAACATACCTTACTGAAATCGATAAGGTACCGGCCCAAAAGCCAGGCTATGTGGATTTAATAACAACCCAAATCCACCTTTACCCAACAAACGTTTAACCAAAACAAGGACTTCCCGGCAAGGTGGCATTATCAATAAGAAGCACCTTCTTGCGACAAATTCTCATCCCCTCTACCATCCCCACCTCAACCACTCCCCCAAAAGCGCCGCCCCGCCATGCCCGACTCCCCTGGCAACCGCAACCTCGGCCCGCTCTACCGCCGTCATCGCGGCGAACTCCTGGCCTACCTCACGCGCCGGGTGAACTGCCGCGAAACCGCCAACGACCTTTTGCAAGACGCCTTCATCCGCCTGATGAACAGCGAAGTCGCCAAGATCGGCAACGTGCGCGCGTTCCTCTACCGTATCGCCAATAACCTGAGCATCGACCACGCCCGGCGCAACCGCGTACGCGGCGTCAACGATGACCACGAACTGCAAACGCTCACCGGCGATGCCGACCCGCAAAGCAGTGCGATTGCCGGCAATACCCTGGAACACCTGCAACGCCTGATCGACGGCTTGCTCTCACCCACTCGTGAAGTGTTTCTGCTGGCTCGGGTGGAGCAATTGAGCTACAAGGAGATTGCCGTCCGTCTGAATATTGATGCCCGGGCGGTGGAGCGGCATTTGAACAAGGCCATGGCCCATTGCACCGCAGCCCTGCACGCAACCGAGTCCCGATGAACGATCAGCCACCCCCTTCGCCGTCCGAACGTGACCAGCAAGCCCTGGACTGGTTTACCCGCCTGCGTGGGGAAAACGTGACGTTTCAAGAACTCAACGCGTTTGCGCAGTGGCGCGAAGACCCGCTGAATGCCCACGCCTACCAAAACGCCGAGACGCTCTGGCAATTGCTGGAGCGCCCCGCGCGGGCAGTCCGCCATCAGGACCGCCGTCGGCCGCCAGCCCGACGCTGGACCTACGCCGCCGCTGCCTGCCTGGTACTCGCCGCCGGGGCGATATCCCTAGGCACGCCACCAATCAGCAGTTGGGGCAGTGACTACACCACCGCTACCGGGCAGCAGCAGGACATCACCCTGGCCGACGGTTCACACCTGCACCTGGACAGCGACAGCGCGCTCGATATCGACCTTACCTCCGATGAGCGCCGGGTGAACCTGCATCGCGGCCGGGTGTATCTGCAGGTCAGCCACGATGGTCGACCGTTTGTGGTGCAAGCCGGTAACACGCGGGTTCGGGTGCTGGGCACCGAGTTTTCCGTCGCGCATAACGACAAGACCGACGAAATCATTCTGTTACGCGGCAGTGTTGAAGTGGCCGCAGCCGGTGAGCATCAACAACTGCACCCCGGCGAACAGTTGCGTGTGGTGAGCGGGCACGTGCAAGCACCGCAAGCCGTGGACGCCGAACGCTTGCTGGCCTGGCGCGAAGGCCAGCTACGTGTGCGGGACGCTCCCTTGCGCGAGGTGCTTGAGGAGTTGGTGCGCTATCAAGGCGGCCACGTGATCTGGCTCGACGATAAAGTCGGGCAACGCACCATCAGCGCCAGCTTCAACCTGAATCAGATAGACAGCGCCCTGGATGCCCTGATCAACAGCCAGAAACTGCGCACCACCGCCCTCACCCGTCGCGTCCTGATCGTGCGGGGCTGACGCTGCAGTAAAATTATTTTCAGCGACCAAGGTAATTTCCATTTCTGCTGCGTCTTACCCCGCACTTAGGAAGCATTATCATTTGTATCTCGGGGGAGGACGTATGCCATATTCACCATTCACAGGGTTCAAACGCTTGCCGCTGGCCATCGCGTTGTTGGGCGCCGGCGCGTTGCAGCCGATTGCCGTGGCACAGGCGGTGGAGGCAAAAACCACTGAGGCAAACGCGCAGCGTTTCAACTTCGATATCGCCGCCCAGACGCTGGCCGACGCGCTTGACCAGTTTGCCCTGCAAAGCGGCTATCAAGTGCTCTACGACGCAGGGCAAGCCAAAGGCCTGCGCTCCGCCGAGTTGCATGGCCAACTGACGGCGCAGCAAGCACTGAACGTGCTGACTCGTGGCACCCAGGCGGTTTACACGCAGCCCAACGCCAGCAGCTTTGTCATCGACATCCCGGCGTCCACCGGGAGCCCCCTGCAACTCTCTCCCGTGAGTATTTCCGGCAAGGCGCCTGGGTCCACCACCGAACACACCGGTTCCTACACGACGCAATCCTCCAGCAGCTCGACCCGGCTGAATATTCCTCTCAAGGAAACGCCGCAATCCGTCACCGTGATTACCCAGCAGCGCATGGAAGACCAGCGGCTTTCCAACCTGACTGACGCCCTGGAAGCCACCTCCGGCATCACCGTGGTTCGCGAAGGCCTGGGGGCGGACTCCGACGCGTACTACTCCCGCGGTTTCCAGATCAATAACTATGAAATCGATGGCGTGCCGACCTCATCGAAGATGGACAACTACACGCAAAACACTGCCATGTATGACCGGGTCGAGGTGGTGCGCGGCGCGACCGGCCTGATCAGCGGCATGGGCCAGCCCTCCGCTACCATCAACCTGATCCGCAAACGCCCAACGGACACTGCGCAAGCGACGATTCGCGGCGAAGCCGGCAGTTGGGACCGCTATGGCACATCGGTGGATGTCTCCGGGCCGCTGACCGATACCGGCAATATCCGTGGCCGCCTGGTGCTGGACTACAAGAACCAGCACAGTTGGGTCGACCGCTACAAACAAGACTCTGACCTGGTCTACGGCATCACCGAGTTCGACCTCAGCGAAAGCACGCTGCTGACCGCCGGCTTCAGCTACTTGACCGTGCATACCGACGCACCACCGCGTAGTGGTTTCCCACTGTTCTACGGTGATGGCCAACGCAGCACCAATGGCCAGCGGACCGATTTCAAGCGCTCCTATAACACCGCCACGAATTGGTCCTTTTACGATCACGACCAGAGCAGTTTCTTCACGTCCCTGGAACAGCAGTTCGATAACGGCTGGAGCGCCAAGGTCGAATTCAGCCATACCGAAAACAAATACGACTCGACCATCGACTACCTCTCCGGCCCCATCGACCAAACCACCGGCCTGGGCGGCGTGGTGGTACCGAACAAGTTCAAGGGCAACCCCAAGCAAAACGCCATTGATGCCTACGTCACCGGCCCGTTCGAACTCTTCGGCCGCGAGCATGAGCTGATCGCAGGCATCAACCTGTCACAGATCCGCAATACCAACGCACCGGATTACGGCGGCTGGATGCGCGGCTGGACCGGCTACGAAGGTGCCGTCGGCCCGATCTATGACTGGAACGGCAGCTCCAACACACCGAACTTCGTGAAGAAAGGCGAACAGGACTTCAAAGAAAATCAATACGCCGGCTACATCACCTCGCGCTGGCACCTCAACGACGACACCAGCCTGATTCTGGGCAGCCGCGTGATCGACTGGAAGCAAACCGACGAAACCCGCTACACCGACCCCGATTACACCGACATCAGCATCAAGCGCAAAGAAAACGGCGTGGTCATCCCCTACGCGGGCATCGTTTACGACCTGAGCGAGGTGTGGGCGGTGTACGCCAGCTACACCAAGATCTTCAACCCGCAAAGCGAACAGACCGTCACCGGCTCCTATCTGGAACCTTTGGAGGGCACGGGCTACGAGCTTGGGGTCAAGGCCAGCCTTAATGACGACAAGCTGAACGCCAGCCTGGCGTTGTTCAAGCTTGAACAGGACAACCTGCCACAAGCCGACATCGGCGCCCTGACGCCTGCGGGCTGGCAGGCCTACACCGCCGCCCAAGGCACCACCACTGAAGGCGTGGAGCTGGAACTCAACGGCGAACTGGCCCAGGACTGGAATATTGCCGGGGGCTACACCTACAGCGTCAGCCGTAACGCCGATGATCAGCGGATTTCTGCGCAGATCCCGCGCCACAGCCTGAAGATGTTCACCACCTATCGCCTGTCTGGCCCGCTGGACAAGTTGACCGTGGGCGGCGGTTTCAATTGGCAGAGCAAGACCGGCTTTGACCTGCGCTACTACACCCAGGAAAGTTACGCCGTGGCCAACCTGATGGCGCGCTATGAGATCACCAAAAACCTGTCGGCCACGGTCAACCTGAACAATGTGTTCGACAAGGAATACTTCACGACCACCAGCGCCGGCGTCTACGGCGCCCCGCGCAACCTGATGACCGGCTTCAAGTACGACTTCTGATCGACGGTGAGCCGAATAGCCTGGCTAATCGGCTCATTCAATGAGCCGAACAAGCCCGTTATCCGGCTCACACACACCCGCAAATCCCCCCGCTCATTTGCCCCAATCCCCCTTGTCTGCTAGTGTCGCGCCGGTTTACCGTCTACCGGAATAGCCGCCATGGCCCGCAAAAAAGTTGCACTCGATTTCGAACAATCCCTCGCCGACCTACAAACCCTGGTCGAGCGGATGGAGAACGGCGAGTTGTCGCTGGAAGACTCGCTGACGGCATTTGAGCAAGGCATCGGCCTGACCCGCGACTGCCAGAGCGCCCTGGCGCAGGCCGAGCAGAAGGTGCAGGTGTTGCTGGAACGCGACGGGGAGTTGGCCGAAGAACCTTTCGATGCGGAACAGCCTGAATGATCGACGTTTATCAGGCCGGCAGCCAGGCCCGGGTCAATGCTGCGCTGGAACCGCTGTTTGTGGCGCCAAGCCCCGAGCTGAACCGCCTGTATGACGCCATGCGCTACAGCGTGATGAACGGCGGCAAACGCGTGCGCCCGTTGCTCGCCTATGCGGCCTGCGAAGCACTCGGCGCCCAGCCGGAGGAAGCCAACGGCGCCGCCTGTGCGGTGGAGTTGATTCACGCCTATTCCCTGGTACACGACGATTTGCCGGCGATGGACGACGACGACCTGCGTCGCGGCCAGCCCACTACCCATAAAGCCTTTGATGAAGCCTGCGCGATTCTCGCCGGTGACGGTCTGCAAAGCCTGGCGTTCAGCGCCCTGCTGGACCCGCGCCTGAGCAGCGTCACCGCCGAGGTCCGCCTGCGCATGGTCACCGCGCTGGCGGCGGCCGCAGGGCCGGCCGGGATGGTCGGCGGGCAGGCGATTGACCTGGGCTCGGTTGGCCTGAAGCTCGATCAGCAAGCCCTGGAATACATGCACCGCCACAAGACCGGCGCGCTGATCGAGGCCGCCGTGCACCTCGGCGCCCTGGCCAGTGGCCGGGCCGAGGCCACGCAACTGGCAGCCTTGCAAACCTACGCGCGGGCCATCGGCCTGGCGTTCCAGGTGCAGGACGATATTCTCGACGTTGAAAGTGATACCGCCACCCTGGGCAAACGCCAGGGTGCCGATATCGCACGGGACAAGCCGACGTATCCTTCGCTGCTCGGCCTGGAAGCCGCCAAGGCCTACGCCCTGGAGCTGCGGGACCAGGCACTCGATGCCCTGCGACCTTTCGACGCGGCAGCCGAGCCACTGCGTGACCTGGCGCGGTATATCGTCGAACGTCGCCACTGACAGCACCGGCCTTTTCCACCGCATATCAGCCAAGTTCGGCGCTCTGCGTGGGCAGTTTGCGATGCTTGAGGTAAACTGCCGCCTCTTCTATACCTATAACGATTCGCCTGATGCCCACGACGTTTCAAGAGATTCCCCGCAAGCGCCCGGCCACGCCCCTGCTGGACCGTGCCAACACGCCAGCCGGCCTGCGCCGCCTGGGTGAAGCCGAGCTGGAAACCCTGGCCGATGAGTTGCGCCTCGAATTGCTCTACACGGTCGGCCAGACCGGTGGGCATTTTGGTGCCGGCCTGGGCGTCATCGAGCTGACCATCGCGCTGCATTACGTATTCGACACCCCGGACGACCGGCTGGTGTGGGACGTGGGTCATCAGGCCTATCCGCACAAGATCCTTACCGGACGCCGCGAGCGCATGGCCAGCCTGCGCCAGAAGGACGGCATCGCCGCCTTCCCGCGTCGCGCCGAGAGCGAGTACGACACCTTTGGCGTCGGCCACTCCAGCACCTCCATCAGTGCAGCGCTGGGCATGGCGATTGCCGCCCGCCTGCAGAACAGCGATCGCAAGGCGATTGCGGTGATCGGTGATGGCGCGTTGACCGCCGGCATGGCCTTCGAGGCGCTGAACCACGCGCCGGAAGTGAACGCCAACATGCTGGTGATCCTCAACGACAACGACATGTCGATCTCGCGCAATGTCGGTGGGCTGTCGAATTACCTGGCAAAAATCCTCTCCAGCCGCACCTACGCCAGCATGCGTGAAGGCAGCAAGAAGGTACTCTCGCGCCTGCCAGGCGCGTGGGAAATTGCCCGTCGTACCGAAGAATATGCCAAGGGCATGCTGGTTCCCGGCACCCTGTTCGAAGAGCTGGGCTGGAACTACATCGGCCCGATCGATGGCCACGACCTGCCGACCCTGATCGCCACCCTGCGCAACATGCGTGACCTCAAAGGCCCGCAGTTCCTGCACATCGTCACCAAGAAAGGCAAAGGCTTCGCCCCGGCGGAAGTCGACCCGATTGGTTACCACGCGATCACCAAGCTTGAGCCCCTGGACGCCCCGGCCGCCGCGCCGAAGAAGCCGAGTGGGCCCAAGTATTCCGGCGTGTTTGGCGAATGGCTGTGCGACATGGCCGCCGCCGACCCGCGCCTGGTGGGCATCACCCCGGCGATGAAGGAAGGTTCCGACCTGGTAGCGTTCAGCGAGCAGTTCCCGCAGCGCTATTTCGACGTGGCTATCGCCGAGCAACATGCAGTGACTTTCGCCGCTGGCATGGCCTGTGAAGGCGCCAAGCCGGTGGTAGCGATCTACTCCACGTTCCTGCAACGTGGTTATGACCAGTTGATTCATGACGTCGCGGTGCAGAACCTCGACGTGTTGTTCGCCATCGACCGTGCCGGTCTGGTGGGCGAAGACGGGCCGACTCACGCTGGCAGCTTCGACCTGTCGTACCTGCGTTGCATCCCCGGCATGCTGGTGATGACCCCGAGCGACGAGAACGAACTGCGCAAGATGCTCAACACCGGCCACCTGTACAACGGCCCGGCCGCCGTGCGTTATCCGCGTGGGAATGGTCCGAATGCAGTGATCGAAAAAGACCTTGCGCCTATCGAGATCGGCAAGGGCATTGTCCGTCGCCAAGGCAGCAAGGTTGCCTTGCTGGTATTCGGCGTGCAATTGACCGAAGCCATGAAAGTGGCAGAGAAGATCGACGCCACGGTGGTCGACATGCGCTTCGTCAAACCACTGGATGAAGCGCTGGTGCGCGAGATCGCCGGCAGCCATGAGCTGCTGGTGACCCTCGAAGAAAACGCCATCATGGGCGGTGCCGGTGCGGCAGTCAGCGAGTTCCTGGCGCGGGAGAACATCCTCAAGTCCGTGCTGCATTTGGGCTTGCCCGACGTGTATGTCGAGCATGCCAAGCCAGCGCAGATGCTGGCCGAGTGCGGGCTGGATGAAGCGGGCATTGAAGTGTCGGTTCGTCAGCGCATGGCACTCTTGAACCTGTAAACAACAATCAAATGTGGGAGCTGGCTTGCCTGCTCCCACATTGGTTTTGCATGGCCTTGACGCTACGGACAGCCCATGAACCGCCTTCGCCTTGCCCTGCCTCTTTTGTTATTGCCCGCCACCGACTTGCTCGCCGACAGCTTCGAGCGCGACGAAGCCCTGAAGCTGCCCGACGTGGTCATCAGCGCCAACCGCCAGGTCCAGGCGCGCAATGACAGCAGCGCTGCCAACACCGTCTTCACCCGCGACGACATCGACCGCCTGCAACCCACCAGCGTGACCGACCTGCTTAACCGCGTGCCCGGCGTACAGGTTTCACAAGCCGGCGGCCGTGGCAGCCTGGCGAGCATTTACATTCGCGGCACCAAATCGGCTCAAAGCCTGGTCCTGGTAGACGGACAGCGCATCGGCAATTCGACCTCCGGCGACAGCAACCTGCAGCACTTGAACATCCAGCAGATCGAACGGGTAGAAGTGCTGCGCGGTTCGCGTTCAGTGATCTACGGCAGCGATGCGATTGGTGGGGTGATTCAGATTTTCACCCGGCGCGGCAGTCAGTCCGGCCTACAGCCCCGTATGCATGTGGGATTTGGCAGTAACCAGACGTGGGAACGCAGCCTCGGCTTGTCCGGCGGCGACGAGCAAACCCGGTTCAACCTCGGTGCCAGCCTGGATGACACTGCCGGCATCGATCGCACCGACGCCTCCTACCCAAGCGATGGCGACCATGATGCCTATCGCAACCAGTCCACCAGTTTCAGCCTGAGCCATGCCTTTAACGATGACTTCGAAGCGGGCGTGAACGTGCTGGATAACCGCGGTAAAAGCGAATTCGACAACCCCTTCGGTCGCTTCGATACAGCCACCTTCCAAAGCTTCCAGCAAAAACCCTACTCCGACTTCACCGTAAGCAGCGTCAGCGGCTATGTCGACGCCCGCATCAATGACGTGTGGAAGTCCCGGCTGGAAGCGGGCCACAGCGAAAACCGCGAAGACACCCTGGACAAGCTCAGTACCGAACGCAGTGTGTTCAACACCTACCGCAACTCGCTGAACTGGCAGAACGACCTGACCCTCAACGAGCAGAACAGCCTGATCCTGGGCGGCGACTGGTACGAAGATCGGGTCAACAGCAGCGCCCAACTGAATGAAGACAGTCGCTGGAACCGCGCCGCGTTTATCCAGCACCGTTTCCAGGCGCAATCCTTCTCCACCGAACTGGGCTTGCGCCGCGACCAGAACCAGCAGTTCGGCGGCCACAACAGCTGGAGCGGCACCTTCACCCTGCCGCTGAATCCGGACAATGATCTGTTGTTGAGCTACAGCGAGGGCTTCCGGGCGCCAACCTTCAACGACCTCTACTACCCGGATGACAGCTACGGGACAAACAGCAACCCGAACCTGAAGCCCGAAACCTCGAAAAGCTACGAAGTGCAGTGGCGCAGCCAACTCAGCGACACCCTGCGGCTCGAAACCTCGCTGTACCGCACCGATATTCAGGATGCGATCATATTCGCCAGCAACGGCCCGCAAAACGTCAGCTCGGCGCGCATCAACGGTTTTGAAGCGGCGCTCAAGCAAGAGCTGTTTGGCTGGCAAAGCAGCCTCGGCATAGCACTGATCGACCCACGGGACCGCGACACCGGGCGCACACTGGCGCGTCGAGCCAGGCGCACCGTGAGCCTGGACCTGGATCGCCAGTTCGATCAGTTCGGCGTCGGCGCCAGCTGGCAGGCGGTCAGCAGCAGCTACGACGACGCGGCGAACCAGCAACGCCTGGGCGGGTACGGTTTGCTCGGACTGCGGGGCAGTTGGGCGTTAAATCGTGAGATCACACTGGAAATGAAGCTCGATAACCTGCTGGACAAAGCCTACAGCAGGGCGCTGTATCAGTACCAAGGCCAGCAATATGGTTATCGGGAAGAAGGTCGGGCACTGATGTTCGGGGTGACCTGGAGCCCGGAAATCTAAGGCGTCGGCACCGGCCTCATCGCGGGCAAGCCCGGCTCCTACAGGGGGCCGTGTTTATCCAGACGACTCGGTCAAATGTGGGAGCTGGCTTGCCTGCGATAGCGGTCTCACAGACTCGGTGCAATCACCTGACACAACCGCGCCACCGCTTCCAGCATCTGCCCGCTGGGTCGCTCCAGGCCTTTGTCGGGCACCAGCAGCAAGTGCCCGCCAGCCACCGCTGCCACTTGTGGCCAGGCCTTCCAGGCATCCAGCTGCGCTTGATCGCCCGCCAGGATCACCTCGGGATTGCGCTGCAACACCGCCTCGATGCTGACCTGCGGCGCCGGCAGCTTGAGGTCGTCGAACACATTGCGCGCGCCGCACACACCCAGCGCATCGCTGATGATTTGCCCGCCGCCTACGGTATAAAGCGGCTGGTTCCAAACCTGATAAAACACCCGCAACGGCTCGGCCCGGTGATAGCGCGAGCGCAACTCGGCCAGGCGCTGACGCAACTGTGCGGCCAATTGCCGACCAGCATCTGCCCGCCCTAGTTGCCGGGCAATGGTTTCGACCTGCGAGGTGAGTTGTTCGAGGCTATGGGGTTCGGCGACAAACACCGGGATGTTCAGCCGTTGCAGCTGTTCACGCTGCGCCGGGCCGACGCTGCCGGGCCAGAGCAGAATCAGGTCCGGCTTGAGGCTGAACAGCCGCTCCATGTCCAACTGCCCGTAGCGCCCGACCGATGGCACGTTCGCCAAGGCCGTTGGCCGCTCGCCGCCATCCAGCACGCCCACCAGCAAATCGGCAGCGCCCAGCTCAACGACGATTTCAGACAAGGAAGGAGCAAGGCTGACAACCCGCTCGACCGCCGCAGCCTGCGCCGCGACAACCAGCAGCAACACCGCCAGCCAGGCGCGCATCAACCCAACTGACGCGGGATGCGATAGAGGTAAAACAGCACCAGCGTCGACAGCGCCAGCAGAAACAGCGGCACTGCTTCCAGCCCGACAAACACCGCCAGCGCGCCGACCCAGGCCGGCAACGCAGCCACCAGCAACGCCACACGGCGACGGGCCGCGAGGGTGATCCAGGCCGCTGGTTCGTCGGGGGTATCGAGGGCTTTGCCGGTGGCGATCAATGCGTGTTTATAGCCGTGAAAATAGCGCAGGCTCACAAACATGGAGGCTACGCCTGCGATAAAAAACGGCATCGCCAGCACCGGCAGCAAAGGCTCGGCCTTGCCAAACACCAGGTTGATCACAAACAACGGCACCAGCGCCAACGCCAGGTATTGCCACCAGTTAAACGACAGTCGCCGCTTTACCTGGCCGCGCGTCACGCCCGGTCGGCCTCGCCCTGGTGCTCGTTGCCCATCATGTGGTCGAGCTTGCTGGCCTTGGTGGCCAGGTAGAGTTTGTTGTGCGGGTTGTGCCCGGTGTGCAGCGGCACGCGCTCGGCAACGGTGATGCCCATCTCGGTCAAGGCCTTGACCTTGCGCGGGTTGTTGGTCATCAGCCGCAGGGATTTGACGCCCAGGTGCTGGAGCATCGGCAGGCAGATCGCGTAGTCGCGCTGATCGGCCGCAAAGCCCAGGCGCTCGTTGGCTTCAACGGTGTCGGCGCCGCCATCTTGCAGCTCGTAGGCGCGGATCTTGTTCAGCAGGCCAATGCCACGGCCTTCCTGACGCAAGTACAGCAACACGCCACGGCCTTCACGGGCGATGGCCTGCAAGGCGGCTTCCAGTTGCGAGCCGCAGTCACAGCGCTGGCTGAACAGGGCGTCGCCGGTCAGGCATTCGGAGTGCACGCGGCCAAGGACCGGGGCGCCGTCGGCCACATCACCGAGGCTCAGAACAACGTGTTCGCGCCCGGTGGCTTCTTCAAGAAAGCCATTCATGGTGAACGTGGCAAAAGGGGTTGGCAGCTTGGAAGCGGCAACGAAAACGACGGGCACCGTGTGCTCCTGATTTCAGATTTCACAGGGGACAGATTGTAACAGCAGGTTCCTACAGACGCTTAAGCTGAATTGTCGCTGATAAAGATCAATAGGTTCGATTGGCCTTCAGCTTGGTTCTATGCTTTTCAGAAATGTTGATAGCCACGCAGGGCTGGCGTGATGTCCTGGCCAGCCGCATCCAACAGGGTAACACCCTGCCCCGCCGCGACCCGGCCAATCACATGCACCGGCACGCCGGCAGCCAGCAACGGCGCCAGTTCGGCAGGCGGCAAGGTGAACGCCAGCACATAGTCGTCACCGCCACTCAACGCAGCCACCCGGGCGTCCGCGTCGCCGACAAACGCCAACAAGGCCGCCGACAACGGCAATTTTTGCTGCTCGATCAACAAACTGACAGCTGAAGCCTTGGCGATATGCCCGCAATCAGCCAACAGGCCGTCGGAAATATCCATGGCGGACGTCGCCTTGCCCCGCAGCGCCAAACCCAGCGCCAGCTGCGGTTGCGGCGACCAGTAATGGGCCAGCAGCGGCTCGGCGATAGCGACCTCTGCCGTACGCTGCCCCAGCACCAGCGGCAATGCACCCGCCGCATTGCCCAACTCGCCACCGACACACAGCAAGTCACCAGGCTGTGCGCCGCTGCGCGTGAGTGCCTGCCCCGCCGGCACCCGGCCAAATACGGTCATGGTCAGGCTCAGTGGCCCACGGGTGGTGTCGCCACCCACCAACACCACACCGCAAGCGTGGGCCATGGCGTTCAGCCCCTGGGCATAGCGTTGCAGCCAATCGGCATCAACCGTCGGGGTGGTCAGGGCAAGGGTAAATGCGAGGGGGTTGGCGCCCATGGCGGCCAGATCGCTGACTGCCACGGCCAGCGAGCGCTGGCCGAGCAGAAACGGATCGCAGGGGTCGGCAAAATGCACGCCGGCCACCAAGGTATCGGTAGATATCGCCAGTTGTTCCCCGGGAGGAACCGCCAGCAAGGCGCAGTCGTCGCCAATCCCCAGTGCAATGCCTTCGCCGCCCTGCGCACAAGGCGCGGCGGCGAAGTAGTTGCGGATCAGCTCAAACTCGCCCATTGCGTCAGCAAGCGCCAGTTAGCGCTTGTACGCCTTCACTTCGGCTTCACGCAGGCGCGGGGCCAGCTTGTCGAGCACGCCGTTGACGAACTTGTGACCGTCGGTGGAACCGTAGACTTTCGCCAGTTCGATCCCTTCGTTGATCACCACGCGGTACGGCACGTCGACGCGCTTGAGCAGTTCCCAGGTGGACAGGCGCAGTACGGCCAGTTCAACCGGGTCCAGCTCGTCGATCGCCAGGTCCAGGCACGGCGTCAGTGCAGCGTCGATCTCGGCCAGGTTGGCCGGAACACCGTGCAGGATGTCGTGGAAGTAGCTGGCATCGGCCGCGCTGAAATCGTTGTCGACGCGAAATTGCGCTTCGATTTCGTTCAACGAGGTTTTTGCCATGTGGCGCTGGTACAAGGCCTGGGTCGCGAGCTGGCGGGCCGAACGACGCTTTTCGCTTTTCGATGGCTTGCCGGCGTCTGCTGGGCGCGGGTCCTGGGGGTTGAACTGATCGCTGTCGTCGCTAATCACTTGGCCTCCAACTGTGCCAACAGGCTAACCATTTCCAGGGCGGACAGGGCAGCTTCAGCACCTTTGTTGCCGGCCTTGGTGCCGGAACGTTCGATGGCTTGCTCAATGGAATCAACGGTCAGCACGCCAAAGGCGACCGGCACGCCGAACTCCATGGACACCTGGGCCAGGCCCTTGGTGCATTCGCCAGCCACGTATTCGAAGTGCGGAGTGCCGCCACGAATGACCGCGCCCAGGGCGATGATCGCCGCGTATTCACCCTGCTGTGCAACTTTTTGCGCAACCAGTGGAATTTCGAAGGCGCCAGGAGCGCGGATGATCGTGATGTCGCTTTCGCTCACACCGTGGCGAACCAGGGCATCCACGGCACCGCTTACCAGGCTTTCAACCACGAAGCTGTTGAAGCGGCCAACCACCAGGGCATAGCGGCCTTTGGGGGCAATGAAGGTACCTTCGATGGTCTTCAGGGTCATTCGACAAATCTCTTAAAGAGCCGGGACGCGCCTAGTGCGCGCCCCTCAGTGATATTTGAACCGCGAACAAGGGGTAAATAACGCCGGCCTTTATTCGGAGGGCACGTATTCTACTACTTCCAGGTCGAAACCGGATATGGCATTAAATTTCATCGGTGCGCTCATCAGGCGCATTTTGCGCACGCCCAGGTCCCGCAGGATCTGCGAACCGGCACCGACGATGCTGTAGGTGGTCGGTTTTTTCACCGGCGCGTGGTCGGCAGTTTCGCGGATATGCGCCAGCAACACATCGCCATCCAGCGGATGGCCCAGCAACAATACAACCCCGCTGCCGGCCTCGGACACCGCAGACATCGCGGCCCGCAGGCTCCAGCGCCCCGGTTGCTTGACCATCAGCAGGTCGCGCAGCGGGTCCATGTTGTGCACCCGCACCAGGGTCGGCTCTTCAGCGCAGATGGTGCCCAGGGTCAGGGCCATGTGCACATCGCCTTCCACCGAATCACGATAGGTCACCAGGTTGAACTGGCCCAGTTCGCTGTCCAGCGGCTGCTCGGCAATCCGCTGAACGGTACGTTCGTGGATCATCCGGTAGTGAATCAGGTCGGCAATGGTGCCGATCTTGATGTTGTGCAGTACGGCAAATTCTTCCAGCTCGGCGCGACGGGACATGGTGCCGTCGTCGTTCATCACTTCACAGATCACACCGCTCGGCTCGAACCCGGCCATGCGCGCCAGGTCGCAGGCGGCTTCGGTGTGGCCGGCGCGAGCCAGGGTGCCACCCGGCTGGGCCATCAGCGGGAAGATATGGCCAGGGCTGACGATGTCTTCAGCCTTGGCGTCTTTTGCGGCGGCGGCTTGTACGGTGCGGGCGCGGTCAGCAGCGGAGATGCCGGTGGTGACACCGGTGGTGGCTTCGATGGACACGGTGAACTTGGTGCCAAACCCCGAACCATTGCGCGGCGCCATCAACGGCAGCTTCAACAGCTCGCAACGCTCGCGGCTCATCGGCATGCAGATCAGGCCACGGGCGTGCTTGGCCATGAAGTTGATGTGTTCCGGCTGGCAGCACTCGGCGGCCATGATCAGGTCGCCTTCGTTCTCGCGGTCTTCGTCATCCATGAGGATGACCATCTTGCCTTGGCGGATGTCTTCAACCAGTTCTTCGATGCTGTTGAGCGCCACGCGGCACCCCCTTGGGTCAGGATTTAAGGTAGCCGTTGGCGGCTAGAAAGCTTTCAGTGAGGTTACTGCCGGTTGGCTCTGCGGCCTTATCGCCCAACAGCAGGCGCTCCAGGTAACGGGCAAGCAAGTCGACTTCCAGGTTCACCCGGCGACCTGGCTGGTACGACGCCATAATGGTTTCGCTCAGGGTGTGGGGAATGATGGTCAGTTCAAATTCGGCGCCATTCACGGCGTTAACCGTCAGGCTGGTGCCGTCGACGGTGATCGAGCCCTTATGGGCAATGTACTTGGCCAGCTCTTTGGGTGCGCGGATGCGGAACTCCACGGCACGCGCATTTTCGCTGCGGGCGACAACTTCGCCCACTCCGTCGACGTGGCCGCTGACCAGGTGCCCACCGAGGCGGGTGGTCGGGGTCAGGGCTTTTTCCAGGTTCACCGGGCTGCCGCTCTTGAGGTCGTTCATCGCGGTGCAGTCCAGGGTTTCCCGGCTGACATCGGCGGCAAAGCCGTTGCCAGGCAACTCGATGACGGTCAGGCACACACCGCTGACGGCGATGCTGTCGCCCAGCTTGACGTCGCTCAGGTCGAGCTTGCCGGTTTCAACCAGCAGGCGGACGTCGCCGCCTTTTGGGGTCATTGCACGGATGCTGCCGATGGATTCGATGATGCCGGTGAACATGCCGTTCTCCTGAAGACGTGGCGCAGGCCGGTAATTATACGCTCGCTGATGGCACAGGAATGGCAGTGACTCGCCAGTCATCGCCCACAGCGCGCATTTCAGTGATCTTGAGTTGGGGGGCGTCGGCCAGTTTCTCAAGCGGCCAGTCCAGCAAAGGCCGGGCAGCGGAGCCGAGGAACTTGCCGGCGACGAATATCACGTATTCATCCACCAGCCCTTGCTGGGCGAATGCGCCAGCCAGGCTTGGGCCGGCTTCCACCAACACCTCGTTGACGCCGCGGGCCGCCAGGGCCACCAGCGCGGAACGCAGGTCGACCTGGCCGTCGACACCCGGCACCACCAGGCACTCAGGGCCAGTTGGGTATTGGTTGTCCGGCGTCACACAGGTGATAACCAGCGCAGGGCCGGCCTTGAAGAACGGCGCATTCAGCGGCACCCGCAGGCGGCCGTCGATCAGCACGCGCAGCGGCGGACGGGACATGGCCAGGGCGGTGGTTTGTTCATCCAGGCCCAGCTCGGCAGCGCGCACGGTCAGGCGGGCACCATCGGCCAGCACCGTGTCGGCGCCGGTCAGCACCACACTGGCCTGGGCCCGCAGGCGTTGCACGGCGGCGCGGGCGGCCGGGCCGGTGATCCACTGGCTTTCGCCGTTGGCCATCGCGGTGCGCCCGTCCAGGCTCATGGCCAACTTGACCCGCACAAACGGCAGGCCATGTTCCATGCGCTTGAGAAAGCCCGGGTTCAGCGCCCGCGCTTCTTTTTCCAGCAAACCGCTGTGGGTCTCGATCCCGGCTTGGGCCAGACGGCGCATGCCGCGCCCGGCGACTTCCGGGTTCGGGTCCTGCATCGCCGCGACAACGCGGGCCAAACCGGCATTCACCAGCGCATCGGCGCACGGCGGCGTATGCCCATGGTGGCTGCACGGTTCAAGGGTCACGTAGGCCGTGGCGCCCCGGGCCTTGTCGCCCGCGGCGCGCAGGGCGTGGACTTCCGCATGGGGTTCGCCGGTACGCACATGCCAGCCTTCGCCGACGATTTGCCCGTCCCGCACGATCACGCAGCCAACCCGCGGGTTGGGGTGCGTGGTGTACAGGCCCTTGCGCGCCAGTTCCAGGGCGCGGGCCATGTAATGCGCGTCGAGTACCGCTTGTTCTGCCGAAGGTGGGTTCATTCTTTTACCGGCTCACGGGCCAGGCGGTCGATCTCTTCGCGGAACTCGTTGAGGTCCTGGAAGCGTCGATACACCGAGGCGAAACGGATATAGGCGACTTCGTCGAGCTTTTGCAGCTCGCCCATCACCAGTTCTCCAACCACCAGGGATTTGACTTCGCGCTCGCCGGTGGCACGCAGCTTGTGCTTGATATGCACCAGCGCCGCCTCCAGCCGCTCGACACTCACCGGGCGTTTTTCCAGGGCGCGCTGCATTCCGGCGCGCAGTTTTTCTTCGTCGAAAGGCTGGCGACTGCCGTCGGTCTTGATCAGACGTGGCAATACCAGTTCGGCGGTTTCGAAGGTGGTGAAACGCTCACCGCAGCCAGAGGCCAGGCATTCACGCCGGCGACGCACCTGTTCGCCCTCGGCGACCAGACGCGAGTCAATGACCTTGGTGTCGTTGGCACCGCAGAAGGGACAGTGCATGGTTGGCAGGCAACAAAAAATGGGAGGGCCATGGTAGCGCATCCCCGTGGCAAGACAAGCCATAGCCTTTACGGTATATAGGCTGACTATTATGTTTCATATTTTTTAAGCCACGGATTTTGTCCTTTCTGGAGCCGTACATGCAGTTACGACCACTTGTTTTGCTCACGTTGCTTGGTTTCCTGGTCGCCTGCAGCAGCCATGCCCCAAAACCCGCATCGCCCGCTCCGGCGCCGCAACAAGAGAAAAAACTGCCGGGTGTGGAAGAAGACCTGGGCCCGCTGCCCGCCTATCAGCGTGAAGTCAGCGGCCAATTGAATGGCGTACCGGCCGGCGCCGAAGTCGAACTGGCGCTGTTAGTGATCGACGACCGTTCGCGCCCGCAACAACTGCTCGCCAGCAGCGTGCTGATCGGCAACAACAAGCCCCTGGCCTTCCGCCTGCG
Organism: Pseudomonas sp. Bout1; assembly: GCF_034314165.1. Lineage (GTDB taxonomy): Bacteria > Pseudomonadota > Gammaproteobacteria > Pseudomonadales > Pseudomonadaceae > Aquipseudomonas. The sequence continues at coordinate 6,262,932 of NZ_JAVIWK010000001.1, forward strand.
CTTCAACCCCGAAGCGTTCCCGGCCGGTGCAAGGGTTGAACTGCGCGGTCGCGCCAGCCAGTCCGGCCAGTTGATCCTGCACCTGCCGCCGGTGCGCATCACCCAGGCGATCACCCAGACCACCGGGCCGCTGCAACTCGTCACTGCGCCATGACGCCACCGCTGGACCTGCAACGCGCCCTCAGCGAACTGATCGGCGACGCGCAACTGGTGCCCTGCCCGCTGCCGGGCACCGAGTTGTCGCTGTGGTTGCTGGACGCCGACAACATGGACCGCGCCTTCAGCCCCGAAGAAACCCGACGCATCCTGCATGAGCCGCCGTACTGGAGCTTTTGCTGGGCCAGTGGTTTGGCACTGGCCCGGTATTTGGCGGCCAACCCCGAGTGGGTGGCGGGCAAGCGGGTGCTGGATTTCGGCGCGGGTTCGGGCGTCGCCGGGATTGCTGCGGTAAAGGCCGGAGCATTGGAAGTAGTGGCGTGCGACCTGGATCCGCTGGCCCTAGCAGCCTGCCGGGCGAATGCGGAACTCAATGGCGTGACGCTGGGCTATTCAGCAGACTTCTTCGCCGAGACCGACCGTTTCGACCTGATTTTGGTCGCCGATGTGCTGTACGACCGGGCGAACCTGCCGCTGCTGGATGAATTCCTGACTCGAGGCCGCGAAGCGCTGGTCGCCGATTCCCGCGTCCGGGACTTCCAGCACCCGGACTATCAACGCCTGGACATCCTCGACGCCCTGACACTGCCCGACCTGGCCGAGCCGTGGGAGTTTCGCAACGTGAGCCTGTACCATTCGCTGCGCCGTTGAGACCATCGCAGGCAAGCCAGCTCCCACATTGACCGAGTTCCACCTTTGGAATGCAGTCAATGTGGGAGCTGGCTTGCCTGCGATTGCGATCCTGAGACCGCCCCGCTTTCAGCTAACCCCACCAACCCTTATAGTTGCCCCATCCCCTGCTTTCTTCGAGATACCCCATGAGTGAGCCCACGCCGTACATCTTCGACGCCACCACCGCCACCTTCGACCAGGCGGTGATCCAGAATTCCTTCGAAAAACCCGTGCTGGTGGATTTCTGGGCCGAGTGGTGCGCGCCGTGCAAGGCGTTGATGCCGATGCTCGCGCAGATCGCCGAGAGTTATCAGGGTGAGTTGCTGCTGGCCAAGGTCGATTGCGACGCCGAGCCGGACGTGGTCTCGCGCTTTGGCATTCGCAGCCTGCCGACCGTGGTGCTGTTCAAGGACGGCCAGCCAGTGGACGGGTTTGCCGGTGCGCAACCCGAATCCGCAGTGCGCGCGATGCTGGAGCCGCATGTGCAAATGCCGCCGCCGGCGGCGGCTGATCCCCTGGAGCAAGCCCAGGCACTGTTTGCCGAAGGCCGCATCACCGACGCCGAGGCCGTGCTGGTGACCTTGCTGGGTGAAGACAACACCAACGCCGCCGCGCTGATCCTGTACGCCCGTTGCCTGGCCGAACGCGGTGAGCTGGGCGAAGCGCAAACCGTGCTCGACGCGGTCAAGAGCGATGATCACAAGGCTGCCCTGGCCGGCGCCAAGGCGCAGATCACTTTCCTGCGCCAGGCCGCCGACCTGCCTGACGCCGCCGATCTAAAAGCCCGTCTGGCGCAAAACCCGCAGGATGACGAGGCGGTGTATCAACTGGCCGTGCAACAACTGGCGCGCCAGCAATACGACGCCGCGCTGGATGGCTTGCTCAAGCTGTTCACCCGCAACCGCAGCTACAGCGAAGGCCTGCCCCACAAGACGCTGCTGCAGGTGTTCGAACTGCTCGGCAACGATCATCCGCTGGTCACGGTTTACCGCCGCAAGCTGTTCGCCGCACTGTACTGATCGTTACTCGATCCAGCTGTACAGCGGCGTATCCCCGCCGCTGGCCACCTTGACCTTGGCGCTATGGCGCAGGCGCACCAGCAGGCGCTTGCCCGCCGAGGCGCTGCCGGCCAAGCCTTCCAGTTGATCGAGCAACTCCAGCCCGTTGAGTTGCCCGGCCTGGCGCAGCAAGTCCTGGGCGGCCTGCCACAGGCTCTCGTCCAGGTTGCCCGCGGCCGGCGCCACCACGGGTTCGGCACTCGGTGCTTTGTTGGCCTGCAACTGCGCGCCCAGCCGGGCCCAGTCGCCGTCGTCCAGCTCCAGGGTCAAGTCCACCGGCAGATCGCCGACGGTTCCACGAATTCTCAACATCGCACTCACTCCCGCACTTTTCTGACGAGCATGCTCCCACGCGTCTTGCGCTACGCCAAGCAGGCGGTCAAACTCCTCGCAAAATTGTTATAAGATCACATAACAAAACTTTCATCTTTGTTCGGGAGCTCCACCATGCGCCGTTTGCTGCTCGCTTTGCCGTTTGCCCTGTTGCCACTGGCCATCGCCCAGGCTGCCGACGAGCACGACCATGACCACGAGCACGGCAGCCTCGGCGCCCACGAACATGGCGTGGGCCGCCTCAACGCGGTACTCGACGGCCAGGCCCTGGAACTGGAACTGGACAGCCCGGCGATGAACCTGGTGGGTTTCGAGCACCTCGCTACAACCTCCGCCGATAAAGCCAAGGTCGCCGCTGCCCGCAAGCAACTTGAGCAGCCTTTGGTGCTGTTCAGCCTGCCCAAGGCCGCCGGTTGCGTCGTCAGCACCCAGGAACTGAACAGCCCGCTGTTCGGCGACAAGCCTGAAGCCGAGCATGACGACGACGATGACGACCACGCCACCGACGGCAAAGGCGCCGCCGCCCACGAACATCATCACGACCACAGCGAAATCCACGCTCACTACCAGTTCACCTGCACCACGCCGACCGCGTTGAGCAACCTCGACCTGACCCAGGTGTTCAAGACCTTCCCCGCCACCCAGAAAATCCAGGTACAACTCATTGGCCCGAGCGGCCAGCAGGGTGTGGAAGCGACGGCCACAGCAGCCACCCTGAAATTCTGATATGAAGACCCTCCTGTAGGAGCTGGCTTGCCAGCGATGGCATCGCCGCAGTGTTTCAAAAATACCGAGGCGATGTCATCGCCGGCAAGCCAGCTCCTACAGTTGATCGGTGTCATCATTTAAATCGAGCCAGACCACTGACTTTCTATGACCCAAGCACTTATCGAACTGTCTGACCTGGGCTTCAATTGGCCCGGTCACCCCCAGTTGCTGGACATCCCGACGTTCCGCCTGGAGCCGGGCGAAACCTTGTTCCTCAAGGGCCCCAGCGGCAGTGGCAAGACCACCCTGCTCGGCCTGTTGGGCGGTGTGCAGAAGCCCAGCCGCGGCAGCATTCGCCTGCTGGGCCAAGAGCTGACCGAGCTGTCAGCCGGCGCCCGCGACCGCTTTCGTGTCGACCACACCGGCTACATCTTCCAGCAGTTCAACCTGCTGCCATTTCTCTCGGTACGCGAGAACGTGGAGCTGCCCTGCCACTTTTCCAAGCTGCGGGCGCAACGCGCGGTACAGCGTCACGGCAGCGTCGACCAGGCCGCCGCGACCTTGCTCGCCCACCTGGGCCTCAAGGACAAGAACCTGCTGGAGCGCCGCGCCGACTCCCTGTCCATCGGCCAGCAGCAACGGGTGGCCGCCGCCCGTGCGCTGATCGGCCAGCCAGAACTGGTAATCGCCGACGAGCCGACCTCGGCCCTGGACTACGACGCCCGGGAAGCCTTCATTCAGCTGCTGTTCGCCGAATGCCGCGAAGCAGGCGCCAGCCTGTTGTTCGTCAGCCATGACCAGAGCCTGGCGCCGCTGTTCGACCGCAACCTGTCGCTGGCCGAACTCAATCGCGCCGCCACGCCCGTAGAGGTTTGAGATGTATTTGTTTCGACTAGCCATGGCCAGCCTGGCTAACCGCCGCTTCACCGCGATCCTCACTGCCTTCGCCATCGCCCTGTCGGTGTGCCTGTTACTGGCAGTGGAACGAGTACGCACCGAAGCCCGCGCCAGCTTCGCCAGCACCATCAGCGGCACCGACCTGATCGTCGGCGCGCGCTCCGGCTCAGTGAATTTGCTGCTGTATTCCGTGTTCCGCATCGGCAACGCCACCAACAATATTCGCTGGGACAGCTACGAGCACTTCGCCGCCAACCCGCAGGTGAAATGGGCAATCCCGATTTCCCTCGGCGACTCCCACCGTGGCTACCGCGTGATGGGCACCAACGACTCCTATTTCGAACACTACCAATACGGCCGTCGGCAGAACCTGGAACTGGCCAGCGGTCGCGCCTTCGCCACCGACCCGTTCGAAGTGGTGCTCGGCGCCGAAGTGGCCGACGCGCTGCATTACAAACTCGGCGACAAGCTGGTGCTGGCCCATGGCGTGGCGGTGGTCAGCCTGGTCAAGCACGATGACAAACCGTTCACCGTGGTCGGCATTCTCAAGCGCACCGGCACTCCGGTGGACCGCACGCTGCACATCAGCCTGGGCGGCATGGAAGCGATTCACATCGACTGGCACAACGGCGTACCGGCCCAGGGCAAAGGCCGGATCAGCGCCGACCAGGCGCGCAACATGGACCTGACGCCGCAAGCCATCACCGCGTTCATGCTCGGCTTGAACAACAAGATTTCCACCTTTGCCCTGCAGCGGGAAATCAACGAATTCCGTGGCGAGCCGATGCTGGCGATCCTGCCGGGCGTGGCGCTGCAAGAGCTGTGGAGCATGATGGGCACGGCTGAAAAAGCGCTGTTCGTGATCTCGCTGTTCGTGGTGCTGACCGGCTTGATCGGCATGCTCACCGCGATCCTCACCAGCCTCAACGAGCGCCGCCGGGAAATGGCGATCCTGCGTTCGGTGGGCGCGCGGCCCTGGCATATTGCGACACTGCTGATCTTCGAAGCCTTCGCCCTGGCGCTGTCGGGCGTGATTGCCGGCGTCGGGCTGTTGTACGTGTGCATCGCCGCGTCTCGCGGCTACTTGCAGGCCAATTACGGCCTGGATTTGCCGCTGTCGTTGCCGAGCGAATATGAATGGACCTTGCTCGGCGGTATTCTCCTCGCCGCGCTGCTGATGGGCAGCGTGCCGGCCTGGCGCGCCTACCGACAATCGTTGGCCGACGGCCTGTCGATACGTTTATGAGGAAGCTGTTGATGCGTCGCGTCGTGCTTGCGTTGTTACTGCTGGTGGCCCTGCCCGCTTGGGCTGAAGACCAGCCCAAGGACCTGTCGTGGCAGGAGATGATCCCGCCGGACGCGCCGCCGGAAATCCCTAACATGAAGCCGCTGCACGACTTGTCGGGCATGGCCGATGCGCTGTCGGTGGAGTCTGCGCCGGCCGCCAAGCAGGACCTGCCCAACGCGCCCGTCGTCCAAAGTCTGGACGGTAAGCACATCCGCCTGCCGGGCTATATCGTGCCGCTGGAAGTCAGCGAAGAAGGCCGCACCACGGAGTTTCTGCTGGTGCCGTATTTCGGCGCCTGCATCCACGTGCCGCCACCGCCGTCGAACCAGATCGTGCACGTCAAAAGCGAGGTCGGTGTGAAGCTCGACGAGCTGTATCAACCGTACTGGATCGAAGGCCAGATGCAGGTCAAAGCATCCAGCAGCGAACTGGCCGATGCCGGCTACCAGATGGATGCCGACAAGATCTACGTGTACGAGTTGCAGGAATAACCCGTGATTGAAGTTTCATTGAGCTGAGTCAAAAGCCCGAACGTTACGATCTTTACCATTGGACACAAGCCATTAATAACGTCCTTTGGAGCTCCCATGAACAAGTCCCTGCTCGGCGCGTCGCTTGTCGCGCTCGCCCTCCTCGCCCCCGTTGCCCACGCTCACGAAGCGGGCGACATCCTGATTCGCGCCGGTGCCATCACCGTCAACCCGAAGGCGGACAGCAGCAGTGTCAAGGTTGACCAGGGCCCACTGGCCGGGACCAATCTGGGCGGCAAGGCGACCATGAGCAGCGACACCCAGTTGGGCTTGAACTTCGCCTACATGCTCACCAGCCACTGGGGTATCGAACTGCTGGCGGCCACGCCGTTCGAACACGACGTGAAGATCAAGAACACCGCCCTGGCGCCAGCCAACGGCAAGCTCGGCTCGCTCAAGCACCTGCCGCCGACCCTGAGCGTCGTGTACTACCCGCTGGACAGCAAGTCGGTATTCCAGCCGTACATCGGCGCCGGCATCAACTACACCTGGATCTACGACGAACACGTCGGCGGCCGCGCCCAAGACGCCGGCTTCAGCAACTTCAAGGCGGAGAACTCCTGGGGTTGGGCTGCGCAGATCGGTGCGGACTACATGATCAACGACAAGTGGATGATCAACGCCCAGGCGCGTTACATCGACATCAGCACCAAGGCCACCGTGGACAACAACGCACTGGGCCAGGGCACCCGCGCCAAGGTCAACGTGGATGTGGACCCGATGGTTTACATGGTGGGGATTGGCTACAAGTTCTAAACACGCGTCAAGCAACGCCGCCTAACCAAACGTGGGAGCCGGGCTTGTGTAGGAGCTGGCTTGCCGGCGATGCAATCAACTCGGTTTATCAGTTACACCGAGGTGATGCTATCGCCGGCAAGCCAGCTCCTACGCAAGCCCTGTTTCCACTTTTTGCGTTGGGTTGTTCTCAGCTATGCCGGTAGAACCGGTCGAGCAACGCCGGCAACCCGGCCCGCCAGGCCCGTGGCTTGATGCCGAAGGTGTGGAGGATTTTCTTGCAGGCCAGCACCGCGTGTTGCGGCTCATCGGCGGCATCCGGGCGGGCGGCGTGGGCCTGGGCCGTCGGAGCTTCCACAGCCAGCTCGTGGAAGTTGCGCGCTTCGGTCAGGATCGCCTGCCCCAACGCCAGCGGCGTGGTCGCCTCCTGGCCGGCGTAGTGATAAGTGCCCCACAACGGCGCTGCGCAATCGAGTTGCTTGAGCACCGAAATGATCACCCGCGCGGCGTCGTCCACCGGCGTCGGATTGCCCCGGCGGTCGTCGGCCATCAGCAGTTCGTCAGGTTTTTCGGCACGGGCCAGGAAGCGCCCGAGGGTGCCGTCGACGCTGTCATCCAGCAGCCATCCAAAACGCAACAGCACGTGCTGCGGGCAAGTGGCGCGTACGCTTTGTTCGATACGCCACAAGGCCTGGCCTCGCAGGCCCAAGGGTACGGGTTCGTCTTTTTCGCTGTAGGCGGTGGCGCGAGAGCCATCGAACACCCGGTAGCTGGACGGTTGCAGCAAAGTGATGCTGTGATGCTGGCACAGTTCGGCCAGGCGCTCGATCGCATATTCCTGGGCGGCCAGACGCGTTTCGCTGACGGTCTCCGCCTGAAACCAGTCGAAGTAATAGGCGAGATTGATCAAGGCATCGGGACGGGTGTCGTCGAGCAGTTGCGTAAGACTCGCGGCATCCCAGCCGTCTTGGGGCGGACGCGGGGCGAGGAAACCGATGTCTTCCTCCGCACCGAGGCGAATCAGCGCCTGCCCAAGGGCATTCCCGCCGCCCAGTAACATAAGGCGCATTCGCATAAATTGAGCAGGCCCGGTCTGTTTGGAACGATGGTTATTATCGACAGGCTTGTGAGCCATGCCGTTGGCATTTGCCAGAATCGTTGCATTTTGCGGGTTTGTAGCGCAACCGTCACTTATAAAGTACGCCGTTGCAGTGTGGTGAGCGGGCTTGCCCCGCGCTGGGCTGCGCAGCGGCCCCAATAAGGTAGGATTGCCCCATGAACCTTCCTGAATCAACCAACACGGTCTTGAACGGTTTCCACCCCGCCGTCAGCACCTGGTTTCGCAGCACGTTCCCCTCGGTGACCGCCGCCCAGGCCCAGGCGTGGCCGCTGATCCGCCAGCGCCGTTCTACGCTGATCGCCGCGCCCACCGGCTCCGGCAAGACCCTGACTGCCTTCCTCGCGGTGCTGGACGACCTCGTGCACCAAGGCCTGGCCAATGGCGGCCAACTGCCGGACCAGACGCTGGTGGTCTACGTCTCGCCGCTCAAGGCGCTGTCCAACGATATCCAGATCAACCTGCAGAACCCGCTGGCCGGTATCACCGACCACCTGCAACGCCTGGGCCTGCCGCCGCTGGCGATCCGCACCGCCGTGCGTACCGGCGATACGCCGCAGAAAGACCGCGCCTTGATGCGCAAGCATCCGCCACACATTCTGGTCACCACCCCGGAATCGCTCTACGTACTGCTGGGCTCGGATTCCGGCCGACAGATGCTCGCCAGTATCCGCACGGTGATCGTCGATGAAATCCACGCCATCGCTGCCAGCAAACGCGGCAGCCACCTGGCCCTGACGCTGGAGCGCTTGCAGGGTTTGTGCAGCGAACCGCTGACCCGCATCGGCCTCTCCGCCACGCAAAAACCCATCGCGGCGGTGTCACGTTTCCTGGTGGGCACCGACCGGCCCTGCGACATCGTCGATATCGGCCACGCGCGTCCCCGGGACCTGGATATCGAAGTGCCGCCGGTACCGCTGTCAGCCGTCATGGCCAATGACGTGTGGGAGCTGGTCTACGACCGCCTTGCCGACCTGGCCAGGCAACACCGCACCACGCTGATTTTCGTCAACACCCGGCGCCTGGCCGAACGCCTGGCCCGGCATTTGAGCGAGCGTCTGGGCAAAACCGCCGTCGCCGCCCACCACGGCAGCCTCGCCAAGGAACTGCGCCTGGACGCCGAACACCGGCTCAAGGCCGGCGAACTGCAAGTGCTGATCGCCACCGCGTCGCTGGAGCTGGGGATTGATATCGGCGATGTCGACCTCGTGTGCCAGATCGGCTCACCCGGTTCGATCAACGGTTTTCTGCAACGCGTCGGACGCTCCGGGCACCAGGTCGGCGGCACGCCCAAGGGCCGGTTGTTCGCCACCACCCGTGACGACCTGATCGAATGCGCCGCCCTCCTCGACTGCGTACGCCGGGGCGAGCTGGACACCTTGCTGATCCCGGTCGCACCGCTGGATGTGCTGGCCCAGCAGATCATCGCCGAAGTCAGTTGCCAGGAATGGCAGGAACAAGCCCTGCTCACGCTGATCCGCCGCGCCTCACCCTATGCCAAGCTGGACGAACGTCACTACCAGGCGCTGCTGCAAATGCTCGCCGAAGGCTACAACGGCCGCCAGGGCATCCGCAGCGCCTACCTGCACCGCGACGCCATCACCCGCACCCTGCGCGGCCGGCGGGGCGCCAAGCTCACCGCCGTGACCAGCGGCGGCACCATCCCCGACAACGCCGACTACAGTGTGCTGCTGGAGCCGCAGAGCCTGAACATCGGCAGCGTCAACGAAGACTTCGCGGTGGAAAGCATCGCCGGGGATATCTTCCAGCTGGGCAATACCTCCTACCGCATCCTGCGGGTGGAAACCGGCAAGGTGCGGGTCGAAGATGCCCACGGCCAGCCGCCGACCATTCCGTTCTGGCTCGGTGAAGCGCCGGGGCGCAGTGCCGAATTGTCGTTTGCGGTAGCGCGTTTGCATGGGCAAGTGGATGAGTTGCTGGCGGCCACGCCGGGCAACCTGCAACCGGCGCTCGACTGGCTCACCGCCACTCTGGGCCTGAACCTGGCCAGCGCCGAACAACTGCTGGATTACCTGGCGCGGGCGCGGCTGGCATTGAGCGCGTTGCCGTCCCAGGACACGTTGATCATGGAGCGGTTTTTCGACGAGTCCGGCGGCACCCAATTGATCATCCACACGCCGTTCGGCAGTCGCATCAACCGCGCCTGGGGCCTGGCATTGCGCAAGCGTTTTTGCCGCACCTTCAACTTCGAACTGCAAGCCGCCGCCAGCGAGGACGCGATCGTATTGTCGCTGTCCACCAGCCACAGCTTTGAGCTGGACGAGGTGTGGCGCTACCTGAACAGCAACACCGCCGAGCACATCCTGATCCAGGCGGTGCTGGATGCGCCGCTGTTCGGTGTGCGCTGGCGCTGGAATGCCGGGGTGGCCCTGGCGCTGCCGCGTTACACCGGCGGGCGCAAAGTGGCGCCGCAGATCCAGCGCATGAAGAGTGAAGACCTGATCGCCAGCGTATTCCCCGACCAGATCGCCTGCCTGGAAAACCTCGCAGGCGAGCGCGAAGTGCCCGAGCATCCGCTGGTGGAACAAACCCTCGACGATTGCCTGCACGAGGCCATGGACAGCGAAGGCTGGCTGGCCCTGTTGCGGCGCATGGAGCGCGGTGAAATCCGCCTGATCAGCCGCGACCTGCCGGCGCCCTCGCCACTGGCGGCGGAGATTCTCAGCGCCCGCCCCTACACCTTTCTCGATGACGCGCCGCTGGAAGAGCGCCGCACCCAGGCCGTGCTCAACCGGCGCTGGAGCGACCCGCAAAGCACCGACGACCTCGGCGCACTGGATGCCGAAGCGATCGCCGGTGTGTGTGAGGAAGCCTGGCCGGCGCCGAATGGCCTGGACGAAATGCATGAAGCGTTGATGAGCTTGGCGTGCATCGCCCAATCCGAGGTCACGCCGCAGTGGGCGCAATGGCTGCAAGCCTTAGCCGAAGGCGGTCGCGCCAACCGCTTGCAGATCGGTAGCGACCAGGCCATTTGGGTGGCCGTGGAACGCTTGAGTTGTTTAAAGGCGATCTACCCGAATGACCTGCCGCTGCTGCCCGGTTTCGATCAGCCCTGGACGTTCGACGAAGCGCTGGTGGAAGTGCTGCGGGCGCGCCTGAGCGGCTTTGGCCCGCTGACGTTGATCGAGATCGCCGCACCATTGGCTTTGCCGGTGGCCGAGGTGTCACAGGCACTCGCGCGGCTGGAAAGCGAAGGCTACGTGCTGCGCGGCCGTTTCAGCCCTGGCGTCAGCGAAGAACAATGGTGCGAACGTCACCTGCTGGCGCGTATTCACCGCTACACGGTCAAGCGCCTGCGTCGGGAAATCGAGCCGGTGGCATTGCAGGATTTCATGCGGTTTCTGTTTGACTGGCAACACCTGTCGGACGGCACTCGCGGCCAGGGCAGTGCGGTGTTGCCGCAGATCATCGCGCAGTTTGAAGGGTACGCCGCGGCCACGTCGGCCTGGGACAGTGATTTGCTCAGCGCACGGATCAAGGATTACTCGCCGAGCTGGCTGGACGACTTGTGCCGCAGCGGCAAGGTGGTGTGGACACGCCTGAGCAACAAGGCTGGCGCAACGGCCTTGCGCAGCACGCCGGTGGTGCTGTTGCCCCGCAGCCAGGTGCCCTTGTGGAGCGGACTGACCGAGGCGCCTGACAGCACTGAGCTATCGCCCAAGGCGCAGAAAGTCCATCAAGCACTGCGGGACAACGGCGCGCTGTTTTTCGATGAGTTGATCCACGAAGCCCACCTGTTGCGCAGCGAACTGGAAACCGCCTTGCAGGAACTGGTGGGCGCCGGGCTGGCGAACGCCGACAGCTTCGCCGGCCTGCGCGCCCTGACCACGCCGGCGAGCAAACGCCAGGCCCGCAGCAGCCGGCGTGGGCGTGGTGCGTTTATCGGCGGGATGGACGATGCCGGGCGTTGGGCGCTGGTCAGGCGTGCGCCGGTGGCAGACGGCACACGCCCGGCGGCGCACTCGGCCGAAACGCTGGAGCATGTGGCGATGACCTTGCTGCGCCGCTACGGGGTGGTGTTCTGGCGCTTGCTGGAGCGTGAGGCGGACTGGTTGCCCAGTTGGCGGGAACTGCTGCGCACGTTCCATCGGCTGGAAGCCCGGGGCGAGATTCGCGGCGGGCGGTTTGTGAGTGGTTTGGCGGGGGAACAGTTTGCATTGCCGGAAGCGATTCCATTGCTGCGGGAAGTGCGGCGCAGGCCCCACGATGGAAGCTTGATTGCGGTGTGCGGCGCCGACCCGCTGAACCTGGTGGGCACACTGTTGCCGGGCACCAAGGTGCCGGCGTTGAGCGGCAACCGGCTGGTGTATCGGGATGGCGTGCCGGCGGCAGTAGAGATTGCCGGCAAGCAACAGGTGTTGTTGGAGCTGGATCAGCAGGAGGCCGGGTTGGTGCGGGAAAAACTGATCAGACACTGAGCCCCGTAGCAGCTGTCGAGCCCAAGCGAGGCTGCGTGGGGCGCGACTCGATTCAGCGCCAGGCTGAGTTTTGGTGTTGCTGCCAACGCAGCCTCGCTTGGGCTCGACAGCTGCTACGGGGTTCAGGTGGTCTGGGCTATTGGGTTCTGGGCTGCTCCGTCAGCACCACCGACGAAGGCGCCTCTTCTTCCGGCTCATCCACCTGCTGCCCGACCCGCTGCGGCAGCATCACCTGCTGTGGATAAGTTTGCGCGAAGTGAACAAAGGCGCAGTTATCCACAAGCTTTTTCAGCCGCTGGTTAAACGCGCGACTCACCGCATATTGCCCGCCCGACACCGTCCGGAACTGCGCCGTCAGCACCACGCCGTTAAGGTCCATCTTGTCGACACCAAACACCTCCAGCGGCCCTTGCAGGTTGTACTTGAGGAACACGTCATCACGGATCGACTGCCCCGCCTCGCGGATCAATTCCACGGCCTTGTCGACGTCGGTGTCATAGGTGAACTGCACTGAGAAGAACGCATAGGCAAATTGCCGCGATTGGTTGGTAACCGCCTTGATCTGCCCGAACGGCACCGAATGCACAAACCCCTTGCCGTCGCGCAGGCGCAGGGTACGGATGGTCAGGCCTTCGACGGTGCCGGCGTGGCCGGAGTCGAGCACCACCCAATCGCCGATCGACAGGGTGTCTTCGATGATGATGAACAGGCCGGTGATCACGTCCTGCACCAGTTGCTGAGAACCAAAGCCAATCGCCAGGCCGACTACCCCGGCACCCGCCAGCAGCGGTGCGACGTTGATCCCCAGATTGGCCATGGTGGTGATCGCGCAGATCACCACCAGGATGATTTTCACCGCGTTGCGCAGCAACGGCAGGATGGTTTTTACCCGCGTGCTGGGCTGGCGGCTGGAGCGTTTGTTGACCGGCGGTTTCAGGGCTTCCTGAATCGCCGTGTCGAGTACCACCCAGAACAGCCAGGTCACCAGCAGGATCAAACCAATGCTGCTCAGGGAATCACTGATGGCCCGGCCCACCGAGTTGCGCTGGGCAAATTCAAACAACGACACGCCCCAGATCCGCCCAAGGATTTCGATAAAGGCGATGGCCATCACGATGCGCAACAGCGCGTGCAGCAGGCTAAGGAACCGCTCCTTGTAGGCGCTGCTGCGCTGCACCGCCACTGTGCTGCGGGACTGGAACAGGTGCTGCAATACAGTGCTGAGGAACACCGTACCGATCAGCAGGATCGTGGTGAACAACGCGCAGCGCAGGGCTTTCTGGCTGTCGTCGCCGGCGCCGATCAGGTTGATCGCCGACACCAGCACCATCAGCAGAATCGGCCAATACCACAGGCCGGAAAACACCCGCAGTGATTGCTGCACCGCCGGATGTTTCAAGCGTTGGGCCAGGGGCCGGTTGCGGATCAAATGCGCCACCGGACGACGCAGGCGAATCACCAGCATGCCGAAAATCACCGAGGCAAACAGCCCGGTGAAAATCGCCACGCTGGCGGTGATATTGCCCCCCAATTGGCGGGCGATCTGCGGGCTGGTCAGGGCATCGCTGAGGGCGGCGAGGAAGCCGATCAGGAACAGCGGCTTGGGGCAGTAGTCACGAATAATCCGCACGGCCGGGCGCTTGTGGCCGACGTTGAACATGACAATGACGCACAGCAGGATCGAGGTGGAAAAAATGCCGCTGCTGGTGGCGTAGGCAAAACACAGCGCCAGCGCGCGGCCCACCGAGGTGGGCAGGAAGTGGCTGACGTAAAGCGTTAACGGCAGGCAGATCAGGGCAGGAATGGTGTAGGGAATCAGGTAGCCCAGCAATGCCTGAAGGCGCTGGCGCGGTGCGATATGCCGCTGCTGGCTCAGGCGCCTGACGATAAACTGCCCAAGCAGGGTCAGCACGGCGAAGGCGCCGATCCACACCCCGGACAACACCAGGAAGTCCCCGGCCACGCTCCATGAGGAACGTTCGGACGGCTGGTTGACCAGTTTGTCCACCTCGTCTGCCGCCCGATCGGCCCGCAGGCGCCAGGCGTCGATCAGGTTCTGGTTGAGGTCTAGTTTGTCTTGCACACCATCGATGCTGGAGCTGATGGCGCCGAGCAGGCCGCCTTCCACCAGCAGCTCCGGCTTGGCCGGGGCGGCAGGCGCTGGAGCCGCGGGGGCGGTGGCCGCTTGCAGCGCGCCATTGGCGCAGAACAGCAGCGTGCCGAGCAGTAGCACAGTCTTTAAATTCAACAAAACACCGGGCTCCTTCAGAAGGGTCTGTAAGGAACTGACGGGTTTGGCGGCTGATCGTTCCCCCCGCCCATCGATCCGTGCGTGCCAGGCAAATATCAAATGCCAATACCTGTCTTTTTCCGCACAAGCCGACACCCGAGACTGCGCGCCTGATTGAAACCCACCGGAGTTGCAGCCATGCCCATTGCCTTGCTCGCGCTGACCCTCAGCGCTTTCGCCATCGGGACGACCGAATTCGTCATCGTTGGCCTGTTACCCACCATCGGCGCCGACCTTGGCGTAAGCCTGCCGTCCGCCGGCCTGCTGGTCAGCCTCTACGCCCTGGGCGTGGCCATCGGCGCGCCGGTGCTCACCGCACTGACCGGCAAAGTGCCGCGCAAATTACTGCTGTTGTCGCTGATGGTGCTGTTCACCCTCGGCAACCTGCTGGCCTGGCAAGCGCCGAGTTATGAGTCCCTGGTGTTGGCGCGGATCGTCACCGGCCTGGCCCATGGGGTGTTTTTCTCGATTGGCTCGACCATCGCCACCAGCCTCGTGCCCAAGGAAAAAGCTGCCAGCGCGATTGCGATCATGTTTACCGGCCTGACCGTGGCGCTGGTGACCGGTGTGCCGCTGGGCACGTTTATCGGCCAGCACTTCGGCTGGCGCGAAACCTTCCTTGCCGTTTCGGCCCTGGGCTTGATCGCGTTTATCGGCAGCCTGCTCTATGTGCCGAAAAACATCGCCCACAGCAAACCAGCGTCGCTGTTGCAGCAACTGCAAGTACTGAAACAACCACGGCTGCTGTTGGTGTACGCCATGACCGCGGTGGGGTACGGCGGCTCGTTCATCGCGTTCACCTACCTGGCGCCGATTCTTCAGGACATCAGCGGCTTCAGCGCCAGCGCCGTCAGCCTGGTGCTGCTGGTGTATGGCATCTCGGTGGCCATCGGTAACATCTGGGGCGGCAAACTGGCCGACAAACGCGGCCCGATCAGTGCGCTTAAAATCATCTTCGCCCTGCTCGCCGCCGTGTTGTTCGTGTTGACCCTCACCGCCGGCAACCCATGGCTGGCCCTGGCCACTGTGCTGGTGTGGGGCGCGGTCGCCTTCGGCAACGTGCCGGGCTTGCAGGTGTACGTGGTGCGCCAGGCGGAACACCACACGCCGAACGCGGTGGACGTGGCTTCGGGCCTGAACATCGCGGCCTTCAACCTGGGGATCGCCGGTGGTGCATGGGCCGGTGGTTTGATCGTCGCCCACATGGGCTTGATCCACACCGCGTGGATTGGTGGCTCGGTGGTATTGGTGGCCCTGGCGCTGACGGCCTGGAGCGGTCGACTTGACCGCCTGGGCCCGGTGCATGCCGAGAGTTCGACCCGCGTGGTTGGTGGGCACTGATCCGCCGGGATAAACACAAAACAACTGTGGGAGCCGGGCTTGCCCGCGATGGCGGTGGATCAGTGAGATAACTCTCTGCTGACACTCCGACATCGCGGGCAAGCCCGGCTCCCACATTGGAGTGTGGTGTTGCCCAGCGCCAAACCGTCTGTAGGCCCGCCGAAACTTTCTTCCAATCATCGCAGTCACCCTAAAACGGAGGTCACCACACAGCTAACCCACGGGAGTCATCATGGCCGCGATTCATATCGGCATTTCCGGCTGGCGCTACACGCCTTGGCGGGGGGATTTCTACCCCGAGGGCCTGACCCAGAAGCGCGAGCTGCAGTTTGCCTCACGGGCGGTCAACAGTATCGAGATCAACGGCTCGTTCTATGCACTGCAAACACCCAAACGCTACGCCGAGTGGTATGGCGACACGCCCGAGGGATTTGTGTTCAGCGTCAAGGCGCCGCGCTATATCACCCACATCCTGCGGCTGCGGGAGGTGCACAAGCCGATGGCGAATTTCTTCGCCTCCGGCGTGCTGGAACTCAAGGAAAAGCTCGGGCCGATCCTCTGGCAGTTCCCGCCCAGTTTCAAATTCGACGCGCCGTTGTTTGAGGCGTTTCTCGCGCAATTACCTACCAATACCCAGCAAGCCGCCGCCCTCGCCCGCCAGCATGAACCCCGCCTGAACGGCAAGGCGAGCATGAAGGCCTACGGCAAAAAGCCGCTGCGTCATGCGGTGGAAATTCGCCATAAAAGTTTTGCCGTACCGGAGTTCGTCGAGCTGCTCGACAAGTATGGCGTGGCCCTGGTGGTGGCGGACACGGCCGGCAAGTGGCCCTATCTGGAAGATGTCACGGCGAACTTTGTCTACCTGCGGTTGCACGGGGACAAAGCGCTGTACGCCAGCGGCTATACGCCCGAAGCGCTCAAGCGCTGGGGTGATCGTATCGAGCGCTGGAGCCAGGGCAAGCAACCGACCGATGCGCAGTTGATCGACCCGCAGCACAAGCCCAGTGCCCGCAAGCAGCGCGAGGTGTTTTGTTATTTCGATAACGACATCAAGGTGCGTGCACCCTTCGATGCGCGCCAATTGCTGCAGCGTTTTGGCCTGGACCAGCAATTGGCTACCGAACCCGGCAAGCTGCCGGACGCTGGGGTGTTGCCATGACGCACCCAGAGCTGATGCCGACCGCGCCCACCGAAGCCATCACCCGCTTCAGGGTGCTGACGGTCAATACCCACAAGGGTTTCACCGCGCTCAACCGGCGCTTCATCCTGCCCGAGTTGCGCGAGGCGATCCGCAGCGTGGCCGCCGACGTGGTGTTCCTGCAGGAGATCCACGGCACCCACGAGCGCCATCCCAAGCGCTACAGCAACTGGCCAAGCATGCCGCAGTACGAGTTCCTCGCCGACAGCATCTGGCCGCAGTTCGCCTATGGCCGCAACGCGGTGTATCCCCATGGCGACCACGGCAATGCGTTGCTGTCGAAATTCCAGATCATCCGCTATGACAACCTCGACATTTCCCAAAGCGGCCATGAAAGCCGCGGGCTGCTGCATTGCGTGTTGCGCCTGCCGGGTAATGTGCAGGACGTGCACGCCATCTGCGTGCACCTGGGGCTGCGGGAAGTGCACCGCCAGCAGCAACTGCGCCTGATCGCGCAGCGGATCGCCGAGATCCCCGCCGACGCGCCGGTGATTGTCGCCGGTGACTTCAATGACTGGCGCCAGCAGGCAGACCTTGCTCATTGCGGGCTGCGGGAAGTGTTTATCGAAACCCTGGGCAAGCCGGCCCGCACCTTCCCCGCGCGCCTGCCGCTGCTGCCTCTGGACCGCATCTATGTGCGCAACCTCAAGGTGCATCAGCCGCAGGTGCTGACCAGCCGCCCGTGGTCGCATTTATCCGACCACGCGCCGCTGTTGGTGGAGATCGAATTATGAACAGCGCGCCCCTGGAAAAGCTTGCGGTGGAGCATATCGCGACCGACCAACCGCCGGACGATGCAGCAGCCCGGGACCCGGATTATGGCTGGCAGGGAAGCAACCAGATTGAGTTGCTGGAGAACGGCGAGGCTTACTTCCCCAAGGTGTTCGAGGCGATGCGCCAGGCCCAGCGGGAGATCCTGCTGGAGACGTTCATTCTGTTTGAAGACAAAGTCGGCCATGAACTCAAAGGTATTTTGATCGAGGCCGCGCAGCGTGGCGTTAAGGTGGTGGCCAGCCTCGATGGCTTTGGCTGTGGCGAGCTGACGCCAGGGTTTCTCAGTGAGCTGAGTCAGGCCGGCGTGACCGTGCAGATGTTCGACCCGGCGAGCAAGACGCTGGGCTTTCGCACCAACTGGTTTCGCCGCCTGCACCGCAAGATTGTGGTGGTGGATGCCACCGTGGCATTTATCGGTGGGATCAATTTTTCGGCCGACCACCTGGGGGATTTTGGCCCCGAGGCCAAGCAGGATTATGCGGTGCAGGTGCAAGGCGCGGCGGTGGCTGACTTGCACCATTTTGCCCTCGCGCAAAGTGGCCGGCGTGTGCGCAAGCGTCGCGGCTGGCGGCGTGAGCAACGCCCGTCGCCCTGGGCTGCGGGCGACGGCGATGGTTTGGTGCGGCTAATTTACCGGGACAATCTGCAACACCGTTCCGACATCGAAGAAGCCTACCTGCATGCCCTGCGCAAGGCCCAGCGGCGGGTGGTAATTGCCAACGCTTACTTCTTCCCGGGTTACCGTTTGCTGCGGGAAATCCGTAATGCCGCGCGGCGCGGGGTGCAGGTGCAATTGATCATGCAGGGCCAGCCGGATGTGCTGCTCGCAAAGCTTGCGGCACGCATGCTGTATGACTATTTGCTCAAGGAAGGCGTGGTGATCCACGAGTACTGTCAACGTCCGTTGCACGGCAAGGTGGCGTTGGTGGATGAGCAATGGAGCACGGTGGGATCAAGTAATCTCGACCCGTTGAGCCTGTCGCTGAACCTTGAGGCCAACGTGCTGATTCGCGATCGCGGGTTCAATCAGCAACTGTTCGAACGCCTGGAATACCTGAGCCAGAACCACTGCAAGACCATGCCGGAAAACCGCTCGCCTCGCGGCTGGTTCTGGCGGGTAACCGTGGGCTTCGTGGTGTTCCACGTGCTGCGGCATTTTCCCTCGTGGACCGGCTGGCTGCCGGCCCACAAGCCGAGGCTGAAACCCTTCGTTCATGAGGAGCGTGCGGACCATGACCCAAGCTCACACAGCTGAACAGAACGCCCGCCCGGGGTTTTTCAAACGCTGGAAAAAACCGCTGACCGTGGTGTTTTTCCTGGTGTTGATCGTGCTGTTCACCCTGCTTGCCCGGCGTATCGACTGGAGCGAGGTGTTCGACACCCTCGGCAGTTTCAAGCTGCGCACCTTGCTTATCGCCGGCGCGCTGACCCTGTGCAGTTTCCTGGTGTATTCGTGCTTTGACCTGATCGGGCGCACCTACATCCGCCAGCCTTTGCGCTGGAAGCAGATCCTGCCGGTGGGCATCATCAGCTATGCCTTCAACCTCAACCTGAGTGCCTGGGTGGGTGGCATCGCCATGCGCTACCGGCTGTATTCCCGGTTGGGGGTGAGCAGCGGGAACATCGCGAAAATCCTCGGCTTGAGCCTGGCCACCAACTGGTTCGGCTACATGGCGATTGCCGGCGCGGTGTTCAGCAGCGGGCTGGTGTCGCTGCCGCCGGGGTGGAAGCTCAGCAGTGGCGCGCTGCAAGGCGTTGGCGTGCTGCTGGTACTGGCGAGCCTGGGTTATCTGCTGGCGTGCCGGTTGTCGAAAAAGCGCGCGTGGTCGGTACGCGGGATTGAAATCAGCCTGCCATCGCTACGCATGGCGGTGTTGCAGCTGGCACTGGGTGCGCTGAACTGGTCGCTGATGGCGGCGGTAATCTTCACGCTGCTGCCCAAGCAACTGGATTATCCAGTGGTGCTCGGCGTGTTGCTGATCAGCAGCATTGCGGGGGTCGTCACGCATATCCCGGCAGGGCTTGGGGTGCTGGAGGCGGTGTTTATTGCCTTGTTGCAACACGAAGCGTCCCGCGGCAGTTTGCTCGCGGGCCTGATCGCCTACCGCGCAATCTACTTCATCCTGCCGCTGCTGGTGGCGCTGGTGATGTACCTCGCGGTGGAAGCCAAGGCCAAGGCGCTGCGCGTGAAAAAGACGCCTAAGACTGAATAATGCTCAAGCGTTCGCCCACCACCATCTCGGTGATCCAGTCCACCAGGATCGAGGTGTAGGCCTGCTGCGACACCGGGTCACTCAGGGAGTGATCCGCACCGTCGATAATCCGATGGGTCAGCGAGTGCGTCTGCTGGCAGGCCGCGCGGTAGCTCATGATGGTGGCGTGGGGCACGTGATCGTCGGTTTCCGATTCAACAATCAGCACATCCCCGGTAAATGCCGCGCAGGCGTGCAAGGCGCGATTGGTTTGGGCGTGCACAAACGTGCCGCGGTAATCCATCAGGTCGGCCTTGTCCAGGTCGCGCTTGGGCTTGAGCCATTCCTGGTCGCGGTACAGCGCAGGTACTCGCAGCGCCAGCCAGCGCACGGGGCGCAGCGAGGTGAGGATGGCGGCCAGGTAACCGCCGTAACTGGTGCCCACCACCGCCACCGCCGAGGTGTCGATGGCCGGGTGTGACAGCAGGCGGTCGTAGGCGGCGAGCAGGTCGCGCAGGTTGTCTTCGCGGGTGACGCGCGACAGTGGAATGCCGTTACCAGCATGGCCGCGCAGGTCAAAGGTGAGGCACACGCAACCCAGCCCGGCGATGCCCTTGGCGCGTTCCAGGTCACGCTCCTGGCTACCGCCCCAGCCGTGCACAAACAACACCCCCGGCACTTTCGATTTGGGACTCAGGAACGTCCCGCTCATCTGTTCATCGTCGATATCAATGGCAATGTTTTCGCTTCTAGCCGTCATAAGATTTGACCGTCACATACTTGAGAAGAAAGTCGCTGTTTTCTGCCGGGCCGCGGTACACCTCAATCGCGTCAGCCGGCAGTGGCTGGTCGACGTAGGTTTCTACCGACGAGACGTAAATCGCCCGCAGCCCGGGGTTATTGACGAAGCTTTGCAACGCCGCGACTTCCGCGCTGCTGGCCCCGCCCATACGCCAGGATTGCTCCAGCACACCGCTGCGGCGCTGGCCGTCGCTGTCCAGGCCTTGGGCGATGTCGTAGTTGCGCCGCGAAGCGTAAAACCCCGGGTAGGCTTCATCCGCCGCAGTATCAAACGCCTGCGCTTGCTCGATGGCCAGGCGCACATCGTCAGGTAGCTCGAGCTCAAGCAGGTCTTCGTAGTAGCCCGGTACCACCAGCAGGTTAGAACCACCATAGACCTCCTCGCCCTGCCCGTCCTGGGTCAGGTACTGATCACCGCAGTAGCTGATGACGTGATCGCCGATAAAGCTCTGGCCAACACTGTGAGTGACCACCTCGTGCAAATCCTGCTCCAGTACCACACCGTCAGTGAACAGTTGCGCCGCGTCAGGCCGGGCGAGGATGGCGTCGAATTCGTCGAGGCTGCGGATCACTTCCTGGCCGCGACCGGCGCACGCGTGCACGGGCTTGAGGCGGATCGGCCCGGTGTAGAGCAAGTGGGTGGCCGCCGGCCGCGCGTCTTCCAGGGCGTGCACACTCAGGCCATCAAGTACCACGTTGCGAATACGCTCGGAAAACAGCGGCGACCAGCCTTCAGGGGCCACCGCATTTTTATTCAGCAGCCCGTGGCTGATGGCCTTGGTGCAGATGAAGTCGTGATCGACGTAACCGCCCCACAAGTCTTCGGGGCCTTTGATGCCCAATTGCCGCGCCTGGGCCGCACCGACGAGGGTTTGGGTAGGTAACAGATAAAGGTCGCGCCCACTGTGCAACTCAGGGTCATAGCTGCCGCCATATTTGAGCCCGAGGATCTGCGCCAGCCAGCGGGCCAGGGCGCGGTTGGTTTCGACTTCGTGCAACGGCGCGCCCGGTCGGACCGAGTGTGCCACTACGATTTTCTTGCGCTTTATCGGGGTCATGCGTCCCCCTTGGCTGTCCTGCCATGTGTGTAGGGAGAAGGTTGCAGGGATCAAGCCAAGGCGAGGTTTGTTTAAACTCCTCGAGAATCAATCAGTTGCGAGGAAAGCGATAGCACTTGGCCTGTTTTATTCTGCACGAAGTGCTCTGGCAGTCGCGGCGTTCTGCACGATTCAGGCTTGGGCCTTGCTGGGCATTACACCGAAACGGCTGCGGTAGTCGCTTGGCGCCAGCCCAGTGATTTTCTTGAAGGTAGCGCGGAAGGCGCCGGGGTCTTGATAACCGACAGTCCAGGCGATGTGATCAATGGTGCCGTTGGTGAACTCAAGCATCTGCCGCGCCTTGCCCACCCGCAGGTGCTGGCAGTATTCGGTGGGTTTCAAACCCGTGGCGGCGCGGAACCGGCGCAGGAATGTGCGCTCCTCAAGCCCAGCCTGTTGCGCCATCGCGGCCAAGGAAACATCCACCGCGCCACTGGCCTGCAGCCAATGCTGCACCTTTAGAATCGCACCGTCGCCATGGGCCAGGATCGGCGCAAAGTTACTGCCACACTCACTGGCGCTGTCGCTGTGTTCGATCACCAAAAAGCGCGCGGTGCTGGCGGCGATGCTCGGGCCGAGTAAGCGGTCTACCAGGCGCAGACCAAGCTCGGACCAGGCCATCAGCCCGGCGGTGGTGATCAGATCGCCGTCATCGACGATGGGTTTGTCGGCCTCAAGGCGAATAGCCGGGTAACGGCCAGCGAAAGATTTGGCTGACGTCCAGTGCGTGGTGGCGCTACGACCGTCCAACAGGCCGCTTTCCGCCAGCAGGATCGAACCCACGCACACCCCACCCAGGATAGTCCCCGTGCGGTGCTGCTGGCGAAGCCAATCGAGCAACTCGGCAGAAGCCTGCCCCTCGGAGAAGCCCGCGATGGACGGCGGAATCAGCAAGGCGGTCAGCGCCTGCCCGGCGCCCGGCTGGCTGTCGAACACGCGGGCCGGCGCACTGCCTGCCTCGGCCTGCCAATGACTGATACGCAGTGCCGGCAGTTGCTCGGACTGATGCTCGGCGGCAATCCGGCTGGCGACGGCGAACAAGTCAGTCAAGCCATGCACGGCGGCCATTTGCGCACCGCTGTAGATCAGCACGCCAAGTTCGACGATCGCCATTGTCAGTTTTCCCTCTGGTATTGTCGGTGCGGCCAATCCCCAGGCGCTACGCCAGCCACGATACTGGACGCATCAACCATCACAAGGAAACCAAACATGGCCAAGCAAGCGCTCATCCTAATCGATATCCAGAACGACTACTTCCCCCAGGGCAAGTGGCCGCTTGACGGTGTGGACGCGGCGGCAGACAAGGCGCAGCAAGTGCTCCAGGCGTTTCGCCAGGCGGGCGATGCGGTGATTCATGTGCGCCACGAATTCAAATCCGACGATGCGCCCTTCTTCACCCCGGGTTCGCAAGGCGCGCATTTGCACCCCAAGGTTCTGAATCGGGCCGATGAACCGGTGGTGCTCAAGCATTTCGTCAATGCGTTTCGCGAGACCAACCTGCGGGAGCTGCTGGAACAACGCAGCATCACCGAGTTGGTGGTGGTGGGCAGCATGAGCCATATGTGTATCGACGGCGTGGTGCGTGCGGCCGCGGATCTGGGCTACAGCGTGACCGTGATTCACGATGCCTGCGCCACGCGGGACTTGGAATTCAACGGTACCACCGTACCGGCGGCCCAGGTGCATGCGGCGTTTATGTCGTCGCTGGGGTTTGCGTATGCGAGCGTGGTGTCGGCGGCCCAGTTCCTGGCTGCCGACTGATTACGCTGCTTACCGGGTGGCGATGATGAACAGGCGCGGAAATGGCAGCAGCACGGCGCCATCGTCCAGCGCAGGATAAGCCTTGGTGATCCGCGCCAGGTACTCATGGAGGAAGGCGCTTTTTTCTGCTTCAGTCAGGGGCGCCAGGAACGGACGCAGCGCCGACCCTTTGAACCACTCCACCACCGCAGCAGCGCCTGCGAGCGGATGGTGGTAAGTGGTGCGCCATACATCCACGGTGGAACAGTGTTTGTTCAGCAGCTCAAAGTAGTAGCTCGCGGTATGGCGTTCGTTGTGTTTCACCGCGCTGATCTTGGCAGCCCATGGCCCGTGCGCCGCCACTTCCCGCGCCAGCGTGTGGGCCGGCTCATCGAGGTTGTCGGGCGTTTGCACTGCCAATGTGCCGCCGGGGTTCAACTGATTGATCAGGTGCGGGTACAACGCGGCGTGGTCCGGCAGCCATTGCAGCGAGGCATTGGCGAGGATGACGTCGAACTTCTGCGCGGGGTTCCAGGCGCCGATGTCGGCCAATTCGAAGTTCAGCGTGGGCAGGCGCGTGCGGGCGTCGACCAGCATGTCATCGGAGCTGTCCATGCCAGTGACCAATGCCTGCGGGAAACGATCAGCCAATACTTCAGTAGAGTTGCCCGGGCCGCATCCCAGGTCGACGGCGCTGCGCACATCGCTATCAGGGATGGCCGCCACCAGGTCGCGGACGGGACGGGTGCGCTGTTGTTCGAACATCGAGTATTGCTTGGCTGACCAGGTCATCGCGGCATGCCTTCTTCTGTGAGGAGTGACAACAGCCTAATTCTTGTGATCCATGAGAACAAACGCCAGCATTCATCACCTCCCATACCTCAAAAGTATTCCTATGCTGGAACTCAGGCAGCTCGGCCGTTTGTACCCAGCGTGCTACGCCTGTTCCGGGAAACCCTTGTCGGCGTTTCAGTGGTGCAGGAGGCGCCGCGTATGACCGCGACCCTGAGCCTGGCAGCTGCAGGCCTTGGGGTGTCCATACACGGTTTGCCAAATCCGACTAAAATTATTGTCGACCTGCGCAGGCGTCAGCCCCGCATGGGCGCTCAAGCCAGCCGTGGGATGGCAATGATATGGACCACTATGCCGACGATCTGGCGGAGTTGATCGAGCATTTGGATCTGAGAAACGCGATCCTCTTCGGCTTTTCCACGGGAGGTGGCGAAGTAGCACGTTATATCGCTCGCCACGGCATCGCGCGCGTGGCCAAGGCGGGGCTGGTCTGCTCGGTAACTCCACTGATGTTGAGAACTGAACAAAGAGCGAGCCAATGCTGAAATGCTCAGGTTCGCGCAGCAATGAGCACCGCCAGCCCAAAAAAAACCGCGCGGCCCTGTCAGGCGGCGCGGTTTCTTATATTTGCAGCGTGTTGCGTGGCTATATCCTAGAACGGAATATCGTCATCAAAGCTGTCGAAGTCGGCCGCTGGCTGAGGAGCTGCCTGCTGTGGCGCTGGACGCGACTCACGCTGTGGCTGCTGGGTTGGCTGCGGACGGGACTGCTGCTGTGGACGCGGTGCCGAGTTGGACATGCCGCCCTGGCCCTGTTGGTCGCCCTGTGGACGGCCGCCCAGCAGTTGCATGGTGCCTTGCATGTCGACCACGATTTCGGTGGTGTAACGCTTGATGCCGTCTTTTTCCCACTCACGGGTTTGCAGTTTGCCTTCGATGTAGACCTGCGAACCTTTGCGCAGGTACTCACCGGCGATCTCTGCAACCTTGCCGAACATCGACACACGGTGCCATTCGGTTTTCTCGACCTTCTGGCCGGTTTGCTTGTCGGTCCACTGTTCGCTGGTCGCCAGACTCAGGTTGGTCACGGCGTTACCGTTCGGCAAGTAGCGAACTTCGGGATCCTGGCCGCAAGTACCGACCAATATGACTTTGTTAACCCCACGGGCCATAACGTTCTCCTAGGCTGGGCGCGCTGTCGGCACTGGGTTGACCAGTTGCTCGAGCGTCGCGCGATCCAATAATTCGGTGTCCAATTTGATGTAGATGGCGGCTTCTTCAGTGACAACCACAGCATCCGTAACCCCAACGACGGCCTTCAGGCGCTCGACCAGACCGGCTTCGCGGATCGCTTCGGGCGATAACGGCAGGCGCAGGCTCGTCACATAGGGAGGTTCGCGCATGGTAACAGCAAAGGCCAGCCAGAGGGCAGCCAGACCTGCGCATCCCAGGAACACAACCGACAAACCGCCATGCTGGAACATCCAGCCACCCATGATCCCGCCCAGTGCAGAACCGAGGAACTGGCTGGTGGAATACACGCCCATCGCCGTGCCTTTGCCGCCGGCCGGTGAAACCTTACTGATCAGCGAAGGCAATGAAGCCTCCAGCAGGTTGAACGCCGTGAAGAACACCACCGTGCCGATCACCAGTGCCCGCAAGCTGTCGCCGAACTGCCAGAAGAATAGCTCAGTGAGCATCAATGTCGCGACGGCGCCCAAGAGAACTCGTTTCATTTTGCGTTTCTTTTCGCCATAGATGATGAACGGGATCATGGCGAAGAACGAGATCAGCAGCGCGGTAAGGTAGACCCACCAGTGCTGCTCCTTGGGTAACCCGGCTTTTTGCACCAGGGCCAGGGGCAAGGCGATGAAGCTGCACATCAGCATCGCGTGTAATACGAAGATACCTAAATCCAGGCGCAGCAGGTCCGGGTGCTTGAGCGTGGGCAGCAACGCCTGTTTTGCCACGCCCGACTCACGGTGCTGCAACGGCCCCGTGGAGCGCGGCACCATAAAGGCGACGATCACGATGCCGAACAGCGCCATGCCGCCGGTGGCGAGGAACAGGCCATGCAAGCCGAACGCACGGGTCAGCAACGGGCCCACCACCATCGCAACGGCAAACGACAGGCCGATGGTCATGCCGATCATCGCCATGGCCTTGGTGCGATGTTGCTCGCGGGTCAGGTCGGAAAGCAGCGCCATGACGGCGGCGGAAATAGCGCCCGCGCCCTGCAGGACGCGCCCGGCGATCACGCCCCAGATCGAGTCGGCATTGGCCGCGAGCACGCTGCCCAGGGCGAACACGATCAGCCCCAGGTAGATGACCGGCCGGCGGCCGATGCGGTCGGAAATGATCCCGAACGGAATCTGGAACAGCGCCTGGGTCAGGCCATAGGCGCCAATCGCCAGGCCGATCAGGGCTGGGGTCGCTCCTGCGAGATCCATTCCATAGGTCGCCAATACTGGCAACACCATAAACATGCCTAGCATACGGAATGCGAACACCAGGGCCAGACCGCTTGCTGCGCGGGTCTCGCTGCCACTCATGCGTTCGCTGTGGGGATCGTGCATGGATAAACCTCGTGTGAACCGGCGGCGATTCTACCAGTCCCATCGATTGAGAGGGTATATGCGGCGCTTTGCCGCGCAGCTTTCATGTAAGGCTGCACCCGGCACTTTGACAGTGTATATTCATCCAGTCTTTAGCCGTATACTCCTGCATTATTTACGCCCGCCGTGCGAGGCCATCTTGGACAAGATCCTGATTCGTGGGGCTCGAACCCACAACCTGAAGAACATCGACCTGACCCTGCCACGGGACAAACTGATCGTCATCACCGGCTTGTCCGGGTCCGGCAAGTCGTCCCTGGCGTTTGACACGCTGTACGCCGAAGGCCAGCGCCGCTATGTGGAATCCCTGTCGGCCTATGCCCGGCAGTTCCTGTCGATGATGGAAAAGCCTGACGTCGACACCATCGAAGGCCTGTCGCCAGCAATTTCCATCGAACAGAAATCGACGTCGCATAACCCGCGCTCCACCGTGGGCACCATCACCGAAATCTACGACTACCTGCGCCTGCTGTATGCCCGCGTGGGTATCCCCCGCTGCCCGGACCACGACATTCCGCTGGAAGCCCAGACCGTCAGCCAGATGGTCGACCTGGTGCTGGCCCAGCCGGAAGGCGCCAAGCTGATGCTGCTGGCGCCGGTGATTCGCGAGCGCAAGGGTGAACACCTTTCGGTCTTTGAAGAACTGCGTGCGCAAGGTTTCGTACGCGCCCGGATCAACGGCAAGCTCTATGAGCTGGACGAAGCGCCGAAGCTGGATAAACAGAAGAAGCACTCGATTGATGTAGTGGTCGACCGCTTCAAGGTACGCGCTGACTTGCAGCAGCGCCTGGCGGAGTCTTTCGAGACCGCACTGAAGCTGGCGGACGGCATTGCCCTGGTGGCACCGATGGACGACGAGCCCGGGGAAGAAATCATCTTCTCTGCGCGCTTCGCCTGCCCGATCTGCGGCCATGCCATCAGCGAGCTCGAACCGAAGCTGTTTTCCTTCAACAACCCGGCCGGCGCCTGCCCGACCTGTGATGGCCTTGGAGTTAAGCAATTCTTCGACATCAAGCGCCTGGTTAATGGCGACCTCACGCTGGCGGAAGGCGCGATACGTGGCTGGGACAGGCGTAACGTCTATTACTTCCAGATGTTGGGTTCGCTTGCGTCGCACTACAAGTTCAGCCTGGAAGTGCCGTTCAACGAGCTGACGAGCGAACATCAGAAATTCATCCTGCACGGCAGTGGTTCGCAGAACGTCGACTTCAAATATTTGAACGACCGTGGCGATATCGTCAAACGCTCCCACCCGTTCGAAGGCATCGTGCCGAACCTGGAACGCCGTTACCGCGAGACCGAGTCGGCCAGCGTGCGCGAGGAGCTGGCCAAGTTCCTCAGCACCCAACCCTGCCCGGATTGCCGTGGCACTCGCCTGCGCCGTGAAGCGCGGCACGTGTGGGTTGGCGAGAAGACCTTGCCGGCGGTGACCAACCTGCCGATTGGCGATGCCTGCGAGTACTTTGGCACGCTGAAGTTGACCGGTCGCCGTGGGGAGATTGCCGACAAGATCCTCAAGGAGATTCGTGAGCGGCTGCAATTCCTGGTCAATGTGGGGCTGGACTATCTGTCGCTGGATCGCAGTGCCGATACGCTTTCCGGCGGTGAAGCCCAGCGGATTCGCCTGGCGAGCCAGATTGGTGCCGGCCTGGTGGGCGTGCTGTACATCCTCGATGAGCCTTCGATCGGCTTGCATCAACGGGACAACGACCGACTGTTGGGAACGCTGAAGCACCTGCGGGACATCGGGAATACGGTGATCGTGGTCGAGCACGATGAAGACGCGATTCGCCTGGCCGACTATGTGGTCGACATCGGCCCGGGAGCGGGTGTGCACGGTGGGCATATTGTCGCCGAGGGCACCCCGGCAGAAGTGATGGCGCATCCTGATTCGCTGACCGGCAAATACCTGTCGGGCCGTGTGAAGATCGCCGTGCCGGCCAAACGCACTCCGCGCAACAAGAAGATGGCACTGCACCTCAAGGGCGCGCGTGGCAACAACTTGCGCAATGTCGACCTGGAAATCCCGTTGGGCCTGCTGACTTGCGTGACCGGTGTATCCGGTTCGGGCAAGTCGACGCTGATCAACAACACACTGTTCCCGTTGAGCGCCACCGCGCTGAACGGCGCGACGACTCTGGAAGCCGCCGCTCACGACAGCATCAAGGGGCTGGAGCTCCTGGACAAGGTGGTCGATATCGACCAGAGCCCGATTGGCCGCACGCCGCGGTCCAACCCGGCAACCTACACCGGGCTGTTCACACCCATTCGCGAGCTGTTCGCCGGCGTGCCGGAATCGCGCTCCCGTGGCTACGGGCCTGGCCGGTTCTCGTTCAACGTCAAGGGCGGGCGCTGCGAGGCTTGCCAGGGCGATGGCCTGATCAAGGTGGAGATGCACTTCCTGCCGGACATCTACGTGCCATGCGACGTGTGCAAGAGCAAGCGCTACAACCGCGAAACCCTGGAGATCAAGTACAAGGGCAAGAGCATCCACGAAACCCTTGAGATGACTATCGAGGAAGCCCGGGTATTCTTTGACGCCGTACCGGCCCTGGCGCGCAAGCTGCAGACGCTGATGGATGTTGGCCTGTCGTACATCAAGCTGGGGCAGTCGGCGACTACGCTGTCGGGTGGTGAGGCGCAGCGGGTCAAGCTGTCTCGTGAGCTGTCCAAGCGCGATACCGGCAAGACGCTGTACATCCTCGATGAGCCGACCACAGGCCTGCACTTCGCGGATATCCAGCAACTGCTGGACGTGCTGCATCGCCTGCGTGACCACGGCAACACGGTGGTGGTGATCGAGCACAACCTGGACGTGATCAAGACCGCCGACTGGCTGGTGGACCTGGGGCCGGAAGGCGGCTCCAAAGGTGGGCAGATCATTGCGGTCGGCACACCCGAGCAAGTGTCGGAGATGAAGCAGTCTCACACGGGCTTCTACCTCAAGCCGCTGCTGGCCCGCGATAAGGACTGATCGTTCTGTGCATGAAAAAGCCCCTGTCACTGTGTAAGTGGCAGGGGCTTTTTTGTAGCCGGCGGAATCAGAACTGCGATTGCAGGTAATTCTCCAGGCCAATCAACTTGATCAGGCCCAACTGCTTTTCCAGCCAGTAGGTGTGATCTTCTTCGGTATCATTCAACTGCACCCGCAGGATTTCCCGCGTAACGTAGTCATTGTGCTGCTCGCAGAGCTCGATGCCCTTGCAGAGCGCGGCACGCACCTTGTACTCCAGGCGCAAGTCGCTGGCGAGCATGTCAGGCACCGTGGTGCCGGTGTCCAGGTCGTCGGGACGCATACGTGGCGTGCCTTCGAGCATCAGGATACGGCGCATCAGCGCATCGGCGTGCTGTGCCTCTTCTTCCATTTCGTGGTTGATACGCTCGTAGAGCTCGGTAAAGCCCCAGTCTTCGTACATCCGCGAGTGAATGAAATATTGGTCACGAGCTGCCAGTTCGCCCGTCAGCAACGTGTTGAGGTAATCGATTACGTCGGGGTGACCTTGCATCGCCCTACATCTCCCTGCTTGAAAGTCTGTAGTTTGAACCATGATGACCCGGAGGTCACGGGACCAACGGCAGAAAAGTGAACATTTCCGGTGAAAAGTAGCTGAAATAACGCAAAAACCGCCCAAATGAGGGCGGTTCTGCTTATCGTTTAGAGTTAGTTAAGCGATACACCCAGTGCAGATGCGATCCCTTCTCCATAAGCAGGATCTGCCTTAAAGAAGTATTGCAACTGGCGCTGCACCACATCACTGGAAACACCTGCCATGGCGCCGGCGATGTTGTTGATCAGCAGGGCTTTCTGCTCATCGCTCATCAGGCGGAACAGCGCACCGGCGTGGCTGTAGTAGTCGGTGTCTTCGCGGTGATCATAGCGATCAGCCGCGCCGCTCAGTGCCAATGCCGGTTCAGCGTACTGAGGAGCCTGCTTCGGTGCGTCAGCGTAGCTGTTTGGCTCGTAGTTGGGAGCCGCACCGCCATTAGTGCCGAATGCCATCGAACCGTCACGCTGGTAGCTGTTGACCGGGCTGCGTGGCGCGTTCACCGGCAGGTGCTGGTGGTTGGTGCCTACACGGTAGCGGTGGGCATCAGCGTACGCAAACACACGACCTTGCAGCATGCGGTCTGGCGACAAGCCCACACCTGGAACCATGTTGCTTGGACCGAAAGCCGCCTGCTCAACTTCAGCGAAGTAGTTCATCGGGTTACGGTTCAGTTCCAACTCACCCACTTCAATCAGCGGGAACTCTTTCTGCGACCAAGTCTTGGTCACGTCGAACGGGTTTTCGTAGTGAGCGTTGGCCTGGGCCTCAGTCATGATCTGAATGCACACGCGCCATTTCGGGAAGTCACCGCGCTCAATAGCACCGAACAGATCACGTTGGGCGTAATCAGGGTCGGTACCCGCCAGGCGTGCAGCGTCGGCCGGCGCCAGGTTCTTAATGCCTTGCTTGGTCTTGTAGTGCCACTTAACCCAGTGCCGCTCGCCGCGGGCGTTGATCAGGCTATAGGTGTGGCTGCCGAAGCCGTGCATGTGACGGTAACCGTCCGGGATGCCACGGTCCGAGAACAGAATGGTGACCTGGTGCAGCGCCTCGGGGGAGTGCGACCAGAAGTCCCACATCATCTGCGCACTTTTCAGGTTACTTTGCGGCAGACGCTTTTGCGTGTGGATAAAATCCGGGAACTTGAGCGGGTCACGGATGAAGAACACCGGGGTGTTGTTGCCAACGATATCCCAGTTGCCTTCTTCGGTGTAGAACTTCAACGCGAAACCACGTGGGTCGCGTTCGGTATCAGCCGAACCACGCTCACCGCCCACGGTGGAGAAGCGCAGGAACGTCGGGGTTTGTTTACCCACGGACTCAAACAGCTTGGCGCTGGAGTACTGCGTGATGTCTTTAGTGACGGTAAAGGTACCGAAAGCCCCCGAACCTTTGGCGTGCACGCGACGCTCAGGAATGTTTTCGCGGTTGAAGTGGGCAAGCTTCTCGATCAGGTGGAAATCGTCGAGCAGCAACGGCCCACGCGGGCCGGCAGAACGGGAGTTCTGGTTGTCGGCAACGGGAGCGCCGCTGGCGGTCGTAAGGGTTTTATTCTGGCTCATGCTCAATCTTCCTCAGGTCAGTCATGGAACTGCCGGCTAATCGGCCTGGGGGGAGTATTGACCAGTAAGGTGTCACCATCAAATTCATTAAATCATGAGCTTCAATAGAATTTAACTAACGAACCATCCAAACAGATAGCCATGACAGTTTTATGAGTTGAGACGTGTTTGGCCGGGGTGTTTCCGGTTTTCTAACGCGCACAAAAAACCGGGCACTAGGCCCGGTTCTTCGTTACAGACTGACGTCTTACTCAGCGGATACAGCTTCACCGCCAACTGGACGATCGATCAGCTCAACGTACGCCATAGGCGCGTTGTCACCAGCGCGGAAACCGCACTTGAGGATGCGCAGGTAGCCACCCTCACGGGTAGCGTAACGCTTGCCCAGGTCGTTGAAGAGCTTACCAACGATAGCTTTCGAACGAGTACGGTCGAAAGCCAGACGGCGGTTAGCCAGGCTGTCTGTCTTGGCCAAAGTGATCAGCGGCTCAGCAACGCGACGCAGTTCTTTAGCTTTCGGCAGTGTAGTTTTGATCAGCTCGTGCTCGAACAGCGACACCGCCATGTTCTGGAACATAGCCTTACGGTGCGAGCTGGTACGGCTCAGGTGACGACCACTTTTACGATGACGCATGGTTCATTCCTTACCAAACTCACGTTCGGTGATTACGACGATCAGGCAGTCGCCTTGTCGTCCTTCTTAAGACTTGCAGGCGGCCAGTTGTCGAGGCGCATGCCGAGGGACAGACCGCGGGAGGCCAGAACGTCCTTGATTTCAGTCAAGGATTTCTTGCCTAGGTTCGGAGTCTTCAACAGTTCTACTTCGGTGCGCTGAATCAGATCGCCGATGTAGTAAATGTTTTCCGCCTTAAGGCAGTTAGCCGAACGTACAGTCAGTTCCAGATCGTCAACCGGGCGAAGCAGGATCGGATCGATCTCGTCTTCCTGCTCGATTACCACTGGTTCGCTGTCACCCTTGAGGTCGACGAACGCAGCCAACTGCTGTTGCAGAATGGTTGCAGCGCGGCGGATAGCCTCTTCAGGGTCCAGAGTACCGTTGGTTTCCAGATCAATAACCAGCTTGTCCAGGTTAGTACGCTGTTCGACACGGGCGTTTTCCACCACGTATGCGATACGGCGAACCGGGCTGAACGAAGAGTCAAGCTGCAAGCGACCAATGCTGCGGCTTTCGTCTTCATCGCTCTGACGCGAGTCGGCCGGTTCATAACCACGACCACGAGCTACGGTGAGCTTCATGTTCAGGGCGCCGTTAGACGCCAGGTTAGCGATTACGTGATCGGGATTAACGATCTCGACATCATGATCCAGCTGAATATCGGCAGCGGTAACCACCCCCGAACCCTTCTTCGACAAGGTCAGCGTAACTTCGTCACGGCCGTGCAGCTTGATAGCCAGACCTTTAAGGTTCAACAGGATTTCAATTACGTCTTCCTGTACACCTTCGATGGCGCTGTACTCGTGGAGCACACCGTCAATCTCGGCCTCGACTACTGCACAGCCGGGCATTGAGGACAACAGGATGCGGCGCAGCGCGTTGCCCAGGGTGTGGCCAAAACCACGCTCGAGAGGCTCGAGAGTGATCTTGGCGCGGGTTGGACTGACAACCTGCACATCAATGTGACGGGGTGTCAGGAACTCATTTACCGAAATCTGCATGGATGCACCTATTTTCTAGCCCTTACTTGGAGTAGAGCTCGACAATCAGGCTTTCGTTGATGTCGGCGGACAGATCACTGCGAGCAGGAACGTTCTTGAAAACGCCCGACTTCTTCTCAGTGTCTACTTCTACCCATTCTACGCGGCCACGTTGGGCACACAGATCGAGAGCTTGGACAATGCGAAGTTGATTTTTTGCTTTCTCGCGAATCGCGACCACGTCACCAGCACGAACCTGGTACGACGGGACGTTAACGGTTTGGCCGTTTACGCTGACGGATTTGTGCGATACCAGCTGACGGGATTCGGCACGAGTCGAACCAAAGCCCATACGGTATACAACGTTGTCCAGACGGCATTCGAGCAGTTGCAGCAGGTTTTCACCGGTTGCACCTTTCTTGCCAGCAGCTTCTTTGTAGTAGCCGCTGAACTGACGCTCGAGAACGCCGTAAATACGACGGACCTTCTGCTTTTCACGCAGTTGGGTGCCGTAATCGGACTGGCGACCGCGGCGTTGGCCGTGGATACCAGGTGCTGCTTCAATGTT
This sequence comes from Pseudomonas sp. Bout1, assembly GCF_034314165.1. Taxonomy (GTDB): domain Bacteria; phylum Pseudomonadota; class Gammaproteobacteria; order Pseudomonadales; family Pseudomonadaceae; genus Aquipseudomonas. Next base: position 6,297,038 of record NZ_JAVIWK010000001.1, read on the forward strand.
GCACTTCGATTCGATCGCGCGCACGCCGCTCTTCAGAAAGAGATCGGTGCCTTCACGACGAGCGAGTTTGCATTTTGGACCAATGTAACGAGCCATTCTTTACAATCTCCTGGATTACACGCGGCGCTTCTTCGGCGGACGGCACCCGTTGTGCGGGATTGGCGTCACGTCGGTGATGCTGGCGATCTTATAGCCACAGCCGTTCAAAGCACGGACAGCAGACTCACGACCTGGACCTGGACCTTTGACGTTGACGTCGAGGTTTTTCAGGCCATATTCCAGCGCAGCTTGACCAGCACGTTCAGCAGCTACTTGAGCAGCAAACGGGGTGGACTTGCGAGAACCGCGGAAACCCGAACCACCGGAGGTAGCCCAAGAAAGCGCGTTACCTTGACGGTCGGTGATGGTCACGATTGTGTTGTTAAAAGATGCATGGATGTGGGCGATGCCATCAACCACTGTCTTTTTAACTTTTTTACGAGGACGAGCAGCAGGTTTTGCCATGATTAATTTCCTGTCGATTCGCGTGGGCGATTACTTGCGGATCGGCTTACGCGGACCTTTACGGGTACGCGCGTTAGTCTTGGTACGCTGACCGCGTACTGGAAGACCACGACGATGACGCAGACCACGGTAGCAACCGAGGTCCATCAAACGCTTGATTTTCATGTTGATTTCGCGACGCAGGTCACCTTCAGTGGTGAACTTCGCCACTTCGCCACGCAACAGCTCAATCTGCTCGTCGCTCAGATCTTTGATCTTTGCGGCTGGGTTTACCCCAGTGTCTGCGCAAATTTTCTGCGCAGTAGTGCGACCAACACCATAGATGTAGGTCAGCGAGATAACAGTGTGCTTGTTATCTGGAATGTTAACGCCTGCAATACGGGCCATTCAGTGGGACTCCAATTGACAGCTACCTACGCCCCGGAAGCCAAGAAATAGGGCGCGAGATAATATCGCTGTAATAACAAATAATCAACCCGGCAGCGCACTAGCTGCCGGGCTTCAAGCGGATCACACTCAGCCTTGGCGCTGTTTGTGACGCGGTTCCGCGCTGCAAATTACTCGAACAACACCTTCGCGGCGAATAATTTTGCAGTTACGGCACAGCTTTTTCACCGATGCACGAACTTTCATCACCAACTCCTCGAACCTTATGGGTACTCAGCGCAACATGCCGCTGCCGTAACCCTTCAGGTTGGCTTTCTTCATCAGGGATTCGTACTGGTGCGAAACGAGGTGCGATTGTACTTGGGACATGAAGTCCATCACAACCACGACGACGATCAGCAACGAGGTCCCGCCAAGGTAGAACGGAACGTTTGCTGCAACCACCAGGAACTGGGGCAACAGGCACACGGCCGTCATATATAGAGCACCGAACATGGTCAAGCGAGTCAGAACGCCATCAATGTAGCGCGCAGACTGCTCACCTGGACGGATACCCGGAATAAAGGCACCGGACTTCTTCAGGTTTTCCGCTACGTCTTTCGGATTGAACATCAACGCCGTATAGAAGAAGCAGAAGAAAATAATCCCTGCACTAAACAGCAGAATATTCAACGGCTGACCAGGAGCGATCGACTGCGAGATGTCCTGCAACCAGCCCATACCTTCAGACTGACCGAACCAGGCACCCAACGAAGCCGGAAACAGCAAAATGCTGCTCGCGAAAATGGCAGGAATAACCCCGGCCATGTTCACTTTCAGCGGCAAGTGGCTGGTCTGCGCAGCAAAGACCTTGCGGCCCTGCTGACGCTTGGCGTAGTGAACAGCAATACGACGCTGGCCACGCTCAATGAACACCACAAAACCGATAATCGCTACTGCCAACAAACCGATGGCAACCAGGGCGAAGATATTGATATCACCCTGACGTGCAGACTCGAAAGACTGCCCAATCGCTCTCGGAAGACCGGCAACGATACCTGCGAAAATCAACATCGAGATACCGTTACCAACACCACGCTCAGTAATCTGCTCACCCAGCCACATCATGAACATCGCACCAGCCACAAACGTGGATACCGCGACGAAATGGAAGCCAAAGTCACCAGTGAACGCAACACCCTGCCCGGCCAGGCCAACGGACATGCCGATAGCTTGAACCAGGGCGAGGATGACAGTGCCGTAGCGGGTGTACTGGCTTATCTTGCGACGGCCAGCTTCACCTTCCTTCTTCAACTGCTCCAACTGCGGGCTGACGGCGGTCATCAGTTGCATGATGATCGATGCCGAGATATACGGCATGATCCCCAGTGCAAAGATGCTCATCCGTTCCAGCGCGCCGCCGGAAAACATGTTGAACAAGCTAAGAATGGTCCCCTCATTCTGTCGAAACAGGTCTGCGAGTCGGTCCGGGTTGATACCTGGAACCGGGATGTGTGCGCCTATTCGGTAGACGATAATCGCCAGGAACAGAAAACGCAGACGAGCCCAAAGTTCAGACATACCGCCTTTGCCGAGCGCTGAGAGAGCACCTTGCTTAGCCATTTATTCCTCGAACTTGCCGCCAGCTGCTTCGATAGCCGAACGCGCACCTTTGGTGGCGCCGATTCCCTTGCCGATAGTGACAGCGCGAGTCACTTCACCGGACAGCATGATTTTCACACGCTGTACGTTGACGTTGATCACGTTGGCATCTTTCAGGGTCTGCACGGTAACGATGTCGCCTTCCACTTTGGCCAGCTCGGACAGACGCACTTCTGCGCGGTCCATGGCTTTCAGGGAAACGAAACCGAACTTCGGCAGGCGACGATGCAGCGGCTGTTGACCGCCTTCAAAGCCTGGAGCGATGGTGCCACCGGAGCGGGAAGACTGACCTTTGTGGCCACGGCCACCGGTCTTGCCCAAACCACTACCGATACCACGGCCCGGACGATGCTTTTCGCGACGGGAACCCGGCGCTGGACTCAGATCATTGAGTTTCATCGATTAACCCTCGACACGCAGCATGTAGTAAGCCTTGTTGATCATCCCGCGATTCTCGGGAGTATCAAGTACTTCTACAGTGTGACCGATGCGACGCAGACCCAAACCCTTAACGCACAATTTGTGGTTAGGGATGCGGCCGGTCATGCTTTTGATCAGCGTTACTTTAACGGTAGCCATGATCAGAAGATCTCCTTGACGCTTTTGCCACGCTTGGCGGCAATGGATTCAGGAGACTGCATAGCCTTCAAACCTTTGAAAGTGGCGTGAACCACGTTTACCGGGTTAGTCGAGCCGTAGCACTTGGCCAGAACGTTCTGAACGCCAGCAACTTCGAGGACAGCACGCATAGCGCCGCCAGCGATGATACCGGTACCTTCAGAAGCAGGCTGCATGTACACCTTCGAAGCGCCGTGAGCGGACTTCATTGCGTACTGCAGCGTGGTGCCGTTCAGATCAACTTGGATCATGTTGCGACGAGCAGCTTCCATTGCCTTCTGGATCGCGGCAGGCACTTCACGTGACTTGCCACGGCCGAAGCCAACGCGCCCTTTACCATCACCAACCACGGTCAACGCGGTGAAAGTGAAGATACGGCCGCCTTTAACGGTTTTGGCTACGCGGTTAACTTGAACCAGCTTCTCAATGTAGCCTTCGTCGCGCTTTTGGTCGTTATTTGACATAACTTAGAACTCCAGCCCAGCTTCACGAGCAGCATCAGCCAGCGCTTTCACGCGGCCGTGGTACTTGAAGCCAGAGCGGTCGAAAGCCACTTGCGAGACGCCAGCGGCCTTAGCACGCGTAGCGACCAGCTGGCCAACCTTTGTGGCCGCGTCGATGTTGCCAGTGGCACCATCACGCAGTTCTTTATCCAAAGTCGAGGCGCTTGCCAGGACTTTGTTGCCGTCGGCCGAGATGACCTGGGCGTAGATGTGCTGCGACGAGCGGAACACGCAGAGACGCACGACTTCGAGTTCGTGCATTTTCAGGCGTGCTTTGCGAGCGCGACGCAGTCGAGTAACTTTTTTGTCGGTCATTTGCTATGCCCTACTTCTTCTTGGCTTCTTTACGACGGACGACTTCGTCCGCGTAGCGCACACCTTTGCCTTTGTACGGCTCTGGTGGACGGAAGTCGCGGATCTCAGCGGCCACCTGACCTACCAGCTGCTTATCAATACCCTTGATCAGGATATCGGTTTGGCTTGGGGTCTCAGCGGTGATGCCTTCCGGCAGTTCGTAATCCACTGGGTGCGAGAAGCCAAGGGCCAGGTTCAGAACCGTGCCTTTTGCTTGCGCTTTGTAACCAACACCGACCAGCTGGAGCTTACGCTCGAAGCCTTGGCTTACGCCTTGGACCATGTTGTTTACCAACGCACGAGTGGTACCGGCCATTGCGCGAGTTTGTTGATCGCCATTGCGAGCAGCGAAACGCAGCTCACCAGCTTCTTCAACGATCTCAACGGACGAATGGATGTTCAGTTCCAGAGTGCCCTTGGCACCCTTCACCGAAAGCTGTTGGCCTGCGAATTTTACTTCGACACCGGCTGGCAGCTTAACGGGGTTCTTAGCGACGCGTGACATGCTTATCCCCCCTTAGAACACAGTGCAAAGAACTTCGCCGCCGACACCGGCAGCGCGCGCAGCACGATCCGTCATCACACCTTTGTTGGTGGAGACGATAGACACACCGAGACCGCCACGAACTTTTGGCAGATCATCGACGGACTTGTACTGACGCAGGCCTGGACGGCTAACGCGCTTCACTTCTTCGATGACCGGACGGCCTTCGAAGTACTTCAGCTCGATGGACAGCAGTGGTTTGATTTCGCTGCTGATCTGATAACCCGCAATGTAGCCTTCGTCTTTCAGGACTTTGGCAACAGCTACCTTCAACGTGGAAGATGGCATGCTTACGACGGACTTTTCAGCCATCTGGGCATTACGGATACGAGTTAGCATGTCCGCTAACGGGTCCTGCATACTCATGGCTAGACGCTCCTAATACAAAAAAATTAGCCTTGCGGCCATTACGTGTCGCCGAGAATCTCCGAGCACAAAACACACGGGCTCAGGCGAGCCGCGTATTTTAGACACACTCCGGAAATGAAACAAGCCCCAAAAGGGGCTTGTTCCAGATTCTAGGCCACCGGCGGTCAGTATCTTGCGATCCTGGCCACCGCGACTTCGAAAGTACTTACCAGCTGGCTTTAACCAGACCTGGTACGTCACCACGCATTGCCGCTTCACGCAGTTTGTTACGGCCGAGGCCGAACTTGCGGTAAACGCCGTGTGGACGACCGGTCAGGCGGCAGCGGTTACGCATGCGCGAAGCGCTTGCGTCACGTGGCTGCTTCTGCAGAGCAACTGTCGCTTCCCAACGTGCTTCTGGACTTGCGTTCAGATCAACGATGATTGCTTTCAGTGCTGCACGCTTCTTGGCGTACTTGGCAACCGTGAGCTGACGTTTCAGCTCGCGGTTTTTCATGCTCATCTTGGCCATGGTCCTACTCCAATCAGTTGCGGAACGGGAATTTGAACGCACGCAGCAGAGCGCGGCCTTCATCATCGTTCTTGGCAGTGGTGGTCAGGGTGATGTCCAGACCGCGGAGAGCATCGATCTTGTCGTAGTCGATTTCCGGGAAGATGATCTGCTCTTTAACGCCCATGCTGTAGTTACCACGACCATCGAAGGACTTGGCATTCAGGCCGCGGAAGTCGCGGACCCGAGGCAGGGAGATCGACAGCAGACGATCCAGGAATTCGTACATACGCTCACGGCGCAGAGTCACTTTGACGCCGATCGGCCAACCTTCACGGACTTTAAAGCCAGCGATGGATTTCCGAGCGTAAGTCACAACGACTTTTTGACCGGTGATCTTTTCCAGGTCGGCAACAGCGTGCTCGATGACTTTTTTGTCACCGACTGCTTCGCCCAGACCCATGTTCAGGGTGATTTTTGTAACGCGTGGAACTTCCATCACGTTCGAAAGCTTAAGTTCTTCCTTAAGCTTCGGTGCGATTTCCTTCCAGTAAATCTCTTTTAGTCGTGCCATGGTCTTCTACCTAGCAGTGTTCAAGCATCAACCGCTTTTTGGGTCGACTTGAAGACACGAATTTTCTTGCCGTCTTCTACTTTGAAACCAACGCGATCAGCCTTGTTGGTTTCGCCGTTGAAAATGGCGACGTTAGAAGCGTCCAGTGGAGCTTCTTTTTCGACGATACCGCCTTGTACGCCCGACATCGGGTTAGGCTTGGTATGACGCTTAACCAGGTTCAGACCACCGATAACCAGACGGTTATTGGCGAGAACCTTAAGCACCTTACCGCGCTTACCTTTGTCTTTGCCGGCGATCACGATGATCTCGTCGTCACGACGAATCTTTTGCATGTCGGATCTCCTTACAGCACTTCTGGGGCGAGCGAGACGATCTTCATGAACTTCTCAGTACGAAGTTCACGGGTCACTGGCCCAAAGATACGGGTGCCGATCGGCTCTTGCTTGTTGTTCAGAAGAACAGCAGCGTTGCCATCAAAGCGGATAATGGAGCCATCAGCACGACGTACGCCGTGACGAGTGCGGACTACAACAGCAGTCATCACTTGGCCTTTTTTCACTTTACCGCGAGGAATTGCTTCCTTCACGGTAACTTTGATGATGTCACCGATACCAGCGTAACGACGATGGGAGCCACCCAGCACCTTGATGCACATAACGCGGCGTGCGCCGCTGTTATCGGCCACATCGAGCATGGATTGAGTCTGAATCATATAATTTCTCCGACCCCTAGTCCTTAGACTTCCACAGCGCGTTCGAGAACATCAACCAGTGCCCAAGACTTGGTCTTGGCCAGCGGACGAGTTTCACGAATAGTGACTTTGTCGCCGATGTGGCACTGATTGGTTTCGTCGTGCGCGTGCAGCTTAGTCGAACGCTTAACGTATTTACCGTAGATCGGGTGCTTTACGCGACGCTCGATCAGAACGGTGATGGTCTTGTCCATTTTGTCGCTGACAACACGGCCAGTCAGCGTACGGACGGTTTTTTCGGCTTCAGCCATGATTACTTACCTGCCTGCTGTTTGAGCACAGTCTTCACGCGAGCGATGTCACGCTTAACTTGCCGGAGCAGGTGAGACTGCCCCAACTGGCCAGTTGCTTTCTGCATACGCAGATTGAACTGGTCGCGCAGCAGGCCGAGCAGTTGCTCGTTAAGCTGCGGCGCGTCTTTTTCACGAAGTTCATTCGCTTTCATCACATCACCGTCCGTTTAACAAAGGCGGTGGCGAGCGGCAGCTTTGCAGCAGCCAGGGCAAAAGCCTCACGCGCCAGCTCTTCAGTTACACCCTCGATTTCATACAGGACTTTACCTGGCTGAATCTGGGCAACCCAGTACTCCACACTACCCTTACCTTTACCCATACGAACTTCGAGGGGCTTTTTGGAAATAGGCTTGTCCGGGAATACACGGATCCAGATCTTGCCGCCACGTTTAACGTGACGGGTCAGTGCACGACGCGCTGACTCGATCTGACGAGCGGTGAGACGACCACGAGCTACAGACTTCAGCGCATATTCGCCGAAGCTGACTTTGCTACCGCGCTGAGCCAGACCACGGTTGTGGCCTGTCATCTGCTTGCGGAACTTCGTACGCTTTGGTTGCAACATTTGGCGTACCCCTTACTTAGCAGCTTTTTTACGAGGCGCTGGTGCTTGTGGTTTCAGTTCTTCTTGGCGACCACCAATTACTTCGCCTTTGAAGATCCAAACCTTTACACCGATCACACCGTAAGTGGTGTGAGCTTCGTAGTTGGCATAGTCGATGTCGGCACGCAGGGTGTGCAGTGGCACACGACCTTCGCGATACCATTCAGTACGTGCGATTTCAGCACCGCCGAGACGACCGCTCACTTGGATTTTGATGCCTTTGGCACCAATGCGCATGGCGTTCTGTACGGCGCGCTTCATAGCGCGACGGAACATTACGCGACGCTCCAGCTGCTGAGCTACGCTCTGCGCAACCAGCATACCGTCGAGCTCCGGCTTGCGGATCTCTTCGATATTGATGTGCACAGGCACACCCATTTGCTTGGTCAGGTCCTGACGCAGTTTCTCAACATCTTCACCTTTCTTCCCGATAACGATACCTGGACGAGCGGTGTGGATGGTGATACGTGCAGTTTGAGCAGGACGATGGATATCGATACGGCTCACGGACGCGCTTTTTAGTTTGTCTTGGAGATACTCACGCACCTTCAGATCAGCGAACAAGTAGTCCGCATAAGTCCGACCGTCTGCGTACCAGACGGAGGTGTGCTCCTTGACGATTCCCAGGCGAATGCCAATGGGATGTACTTTCTGACCCATCTCTTCGACTCCGTTACTTGTCAGCAACCTTGACAGTGATATGGCAAGACCGCTTGACGATGCGATCAGCTCGGCCTTTGGCACGAGGCATGATGCGCTTCAGCGAACGCCCTTCGTTGACGAAAACGGTGCTGACCTTAAGGTCATCAACGTCTGCGCCTTCGTTATGCTCGGCGTTGGCTACGGCCGACTCCAGCACTTTCTTGATGATCTCGGCGGCTTTCTTACTGCTGAAAGCCAACAGGTTGAGCGCTTCGCCCACCTTCTTCCCGCGGATCTGGTCGGCGACCAAGCGGGCTTTCTGGGCGGAGATTCGAGCGCCCGACAACTTAGCGGCTACTTCCATCGTTCCTTACCCCTTAACGCTTGGCTTTCTTGTCTGCCACGTGCCCACGATATGTGCGGGTACCGGCAAACTCGCCTAGTTTGTGGCCGACCATGTCTTCGTTCACGAGAACTGGAACATGTAGGCGACCGTTATGCACTGCAATGGTCAAGCCGACCATTTGTGGCAGGATCATCGAACGACGCGACCAGGTTTTCACCGGTTTGCGATCGTTCTTTTCCGCCGCCACTTCGATCTTCTTCAGTAGGTGAAGATCAATAAAAGGACCTTTTTTCAGAGAACGTGGCACTGTCGTATCCCTCTATTTACTTGCGACGACGGACGATCATTTTGTCGGTACGCTTATTACCACGAGTCTTCGCGCCCTTAGTCGGGAAGCCCCATGGCGATACCGGATGACGACCACCAGAGGTACGACCTTCACCACCACCGTGTGGGTGGTCAACCGGGTTCATGGCAACACCACGAACGGTTGGGCGAACGCCACGCCAGCGTTTGGCACCAGCTTTACCCAGCGAACGCAGGCTGTGCTCGGAGTTCGAGACTTCGCCCAGGGTCGCACGGCACTCAGCCAGTACTTTACGCATTTCACCAGAGCGCAGACGCAGGGTCACATAGACACCTTCACGAGCGATCAACTGAGCCGAAGCACCAGCCGAACGAGCGATTTGCGCGCCTTTACCCGGCTTCAATTCGATGCCGTGTACGGTGCTACCAACTGGAATGTTGCGCAGTTGCAGAGCGTTGCCCGGCTTGATCGGTGCCAAGGCACCTGCGATCAGCTGGTCACCAGCACTCACGCCTTTAGGGGCGATGATGTAGCGACGCTCGCCATCTGCGTACAGCAGCAGAGCGATGTGAGCAGTACGGTTTGGATCGTATTCGATACGCTCGACAGTGGCAGTGATGCCATCTTTGTCGTTGCGACGGAAGTCGACCAGACGATAATGCTGCTTATGGCCACCACCGATGTGACGAGTGGTAATGCGACCATTGTTGTTACGACCACCAGTCTTCGATTTCTTCTCGAGCAGCGGTGCGTGAGGAGCGCCTTTATGCAGCTCCTGGTTGACCACCTTGACCACAAAACGGCGGCCAGGGGAAGTCGGTTTGCATTTAACGATTGCCATGATGCACCCCTTCCTTACTCAGCACTGCTGCTGAAATCGAGATCTTGGCCTGGCTGAAGGGAGATAACTGCCTTCTTCCAGTCATTACGCTTGCCCAGACCGCGAGCAGTGCGCTTGCTCTTACCCAGAACATTCAGGGTAGTAACACGCTCTACTTTCACGCTGAACAGGCTTTCGACGGCCTTCTTGATTTCCAGCTTGGTTGCGTCAGTTGCAACCTTGAAAACGAACTGGCCTTTCTTGTCAGCCAGAACCGTAGCCTTTTCGGAAACGTGCGGGCCAAGCAGAACTTTAAATACGCGTTCCTGGTTCATCCCAGCAGCTCCTCGAATTTCTTCACGGCCGACACGGTGATCAACACCTTGTCGTATGCGATCAGACTAACTGGATCGGAACCTTGCACGTCACGTACATCGACGTGTGGCAGGTTGCGAGCAGCCAGGTACAGATTCTGATCAACAGCTTCGGACACGATCAGGACGTCAGTCAGGCCCATGCCGTTCAGCTTGTTCAGCAGATCTTTGGTTTTCGGCGCTTCAACAGCGAAGTCCTGAACCACGACCAGACGATCAGTACGCACGAGTTCAGCAAGGATGGAGCGCAGTGCTGCGCGATACATCTTCTTGTTGAGCTTCTGGGTGTGATCCTGTGGACGTGCTGCGAAAGTGGTACCGCCGCCACGCCAGATTGGGCTACGGATAGTACCGGCACGAGCGCGGCCAGTACCTTTCTGACGCCAAGGGCGCTTACCGCCACCACGAACGTCGGAACGGGTCTTTTGCTGCTTGCTACCTTGACGGCCGCCGGCCATGTAGGCCACGACTGCTTGGTGAACCAGCGTCTCGTTGAATTCGCCGCCAAATGTCAGTTCGGAAACTTCGATCGCTTGAGCGTCATTTACATTTAATTGCATGTCAGCTTCCCCTTAACCGCGAGCCTTGGCCGCTGGACGTACAACCAGGTTGCCGCCAGTAGCGCCAGGAACAGCACCCTTGACCAACAACAGATTGCGTTCAGCGTCGACGCGCACTACTTCGAGGGACTGCACGGTCACGCGCTCAGCGCCCATATGACCGGACATTTTTTTGCCCTTGAATACACGACCAGGAGTCTGGCACTGGCCAATAGAGCCCGGGACGCGGTGGGAAACGGAGTTACCGTGAGTGTTGTCTTGGCCACGGAAATTCCAACGCTTGATCGTACCCTGGAAGCCTTTACCCTTGGACTGACCGGTTACATCAACCAGTTGACCAGCGGCGAAGATTTCAGCGTTGATCAGATCGCCAGCCTGGTAGTCGCCGTCTTCGAGACGGAACTCCATGACAGTACGACCAGCTGCAACGTTTGCTTTAGCGAAGTGACCTGCTTGAGCAGCAGTCACACGCGAAGCACGACGCTCGCCGACAGTGACTTGCACTGCACGATAGCCATCGGTTTCTTCAGTTTTAAACTGGGTGACGCGATTCGGTTCGATCTCAATGACCGTGACCGGAATGGAGACACCTTCTTCGGTGAAAATACGGGTCATACCGCATTTACGACCGACTACACCAATAGTCATGTTGTAAACCTCATGAGTGTACGGGGCTTTCACCCGCTATGGCCGCCCATTTCAGAGCGTTACACGACTAAGACCCAAGTCTTAGCCGAGGCTGATCTGTACTTCCACACCGGCCGCCAGATCAAGCTTCATAAGTGCATCAACGGTTTTATCCGTTGGCAGGACGATGTCCAGCACGCGCTTATGAGTACGGATCTCGTACTGGTCACGCGCGTCTTTGTTGACGTGCGGGGAGACCAGAACGGTGAACCGTTCTTTACGGGTAGGCAGTGGAATTGGACCACGCACTTGAGCACCAGTACGTTTCGCGGTTTCCACGATTTCCTGGGTGGATTGGTCGATCAGTTTGTGGTCAAAAGCCTTCAACCTGATACGAATTTGCTGATTTGCCATTGGATTTCAGACTCCGGCTGCTATTCCCAGCGAGCGCAACACGCCCGTTAAAAGGAGGCGCAATTCTATAGACGCCCCATATGGGTGTCAACTCAATAAAAAAGCCCCCGCTAAGCGGGGCTTTTTCAAGTCATCACTTATTAAGCGATGATTTTGGCTACGACGCCAGCGCCGACGGTACGACCGCCTTCACGGATAGCGAAACGCAGACCATCTTCCATTGCGATGGTTTTGATCAGGGTGACAACCATTTTGATGTTGTCGCCTGGCATTACCATTTCAACGCCTTCCGGCAGTTCGCAGTTACCGGTCACGTCAGTGGTCCGGAAGTAGAACTGTGGACGGTAGCCTTTGAAGAACGGAGTGTGACGACCGCCTTCTTCTTTGCTCAACACGTACACTTCAGCTTCGAAGGTAGTGTGCGGCTTAACCGAACCTGGCTTGACCAGAACCTGGCCACGCTCAACGTCGTCACGCTTGGTACCACGCAGCAGAACGCCGCAGTTCTCGCCTGCACGACCTTCGTCGAGCAGTTTACGGAACATTTCAACACCGGTGCAGGTGGTGACAGTAGTGTCACGCAGACCAACGATTTCCAGTGGATCTTGAACCTTAACGATACCGCGCTCGATACGGCCAGTCACAACAGTACCGCGACCAGAGATCGAGAATACGTCTTCGATTGGCATCAGGAACGGCTTGTCGATCACACGAACTGGGTCTGGGATGTAGCTGTCCAGAGTCTCAACCAGTTTCCGTACGGAAGTGGTGCCCATTTCGTTGTCGTCTTTGCCTTCCAGAGCCATACGAGCAGAACCGATGATGATCGGAGTGTCGTCGCCTGGGAAGTCGTAAGTGCTCAGCAGATCGCGCACTTCCATCTCAACCAGTTCCAGCAGTTCAGCGTCGTCTACCAGGTCAGCCTTGTTCAGGTAAACCACGATGTACGGAACGCCAACCTGACGGGACAGCAGGATGTGCTCACGGGTTTGTGGCATCGGACCATCAGCGGCCGAACAAACCAGGATCGCGCCGTCCATCTGGGCAGCACCGGTGATCATGTTCTTCACATAGTCAGCGTGACCTGGGCAGTCAACGTGAGCGTAGTGACGGATCAGCGAGTTGTACTCAACGTGAGCGGTGTTGATGGTGATACCACGAGCTTTTTCTTCTGGCGCGCTGTCGATCTTGTCGAAGTCAACGATAGCCGAACCGAAAATTTCGGAGCAAACACGAGTCAGAGCAGCAGTCAGCGTAGTTTTACCGTGGTCGACGTGACCGATGGTGCCAACGTTGACGTGCGGTAGGGAACGATCAAATTTTTCTTTAGCCACGACAATTAACTCCTTGCCTAAAGGACTGAATCAGCCTTGTTTTTTGGATACAGTTTCAGCGATGTGCGCCGGAGCTGTGTTGTATTTTTTGAATTCCATAGAGTAGCTTGCGCGACCCTGAGACATGGAACGAACGTCGGTCGCATAACCGAACATCTCGCCCAACGGAACCTCGGCACGAATCACTTTGCCGGAAACCGTATCTTCCATACCCAAGATCATGCCGCGACGACGGTTAAGGTCGCCCATCACGTCACCCATGTAGTCTTCAGGCGTAACGACTTCTACTGCCATGATTGGCTCAAGCAACTCACCACCGCCCTTCTGGGCCAGTTGCTTGGTAGCCATGGAAGCAGCCACCTTAAACGCCATCTCGTTGGAGTCGACGTCGTGGTAAGAACCGTCAAAAACGGTCGCCTTCAGGCCGATGAGCGGATAGCCGGCAACAACACCGTTCTTCATCTGCTCTTCGATACCCTTCTGGATAGCCGGGATGTATTCCTTAGGAACAACACCGCCCACTACTTCGTTCACGAATTGCAGACCTTCCTGACCTTCATCAGCAGGAGCAAAACGGATCCAGCAATGACCAAACTGGCCACGACCGCCGGATTGACGAACGAATTTGCCTTCGATTTCGCAGTTCTTCGTGATGCGCTCACGATAGGAAACCTGAGGCTTACCGATGTTGGCTTCGACGTTGAACTCACGGCGCATCCGGTCAACCAGGATGTCCAGGTGAAGCTCGCCCATGCCGGAGATGATCGTTTGACCAGTCTCTTCATCAGTCTTGACGCGGAAAGATGGATCTTCCTGAGCAAGTTTGCCCAGAGCGATACCCATTTTTTCCTGGTCATCCTTGGTCTTAGGCTCAACGGCAACCGAAATAACCGGCTCCGGGAAGTCCATGCGAACCAGGATGATTGGCTTGTCAGCGTTGCACAAGGTTTCACCAGTGGTGACGTCCTTCATGCCGATCAAGGCCGCGATGTCGCCAGCGCGTACTTCCTTGATCTCTTCGCGGGCGTTTGCGTGCATTTGCACCATACGACCCACGCGCTCTTTCTTGCCTTTGACCGAGTTGATCACGCCGTCGCCGGAGTTCAACACGCCCGAGTAAACGCGGACGAAGGTCAAGGTACCCACGAATGGGTCAGTGGCAATTTTAAATGCCAGAGCGGAGAACGGTTCTGCGTCGTCTGCATGACGCTCCAGCTCGATAGTCTCGTCATCCGGGTCAGTACCCTTGATGGCAGGAATATCCACTGGTGCCGGCAGGTAGTCGATCACAGCATCGAGAACCAGGGGAACACCCTTGTTCTTGAACGAGGAACCGCAAACAGCCAAGACGATCTCACCAGCGATAGTACGCTGACGCAGAGCAGCCTTGATTTCCACGTTGGTGAGTTCTTCACCTTCGAGGTACTTGTTCATCAGCTCTTCGTTGGCTTCGGCCGCAGCTTCAACCATGTTGTTGCGCCACTCGTCAGCCAATTCCTGCAGTTCAGCAGGGATAGGCTTGCGAACAGGAACCATACCTTTGTCAGCGTCGTTCCAGTAAACAGCTTCCATGGTTACCAGATCGATCTGGCCCTGGAAGTTGTCTTCGGAACCGATAGCCAACTGGATTGGTACCGGGGTGTGACCCAAACGCTGCTTGATCTGACCGATCACGCGCAGGAAGTTCGCACCAGCACGGTCCATCTTGTTGACGTAAACAAGACGTGGAACGCCGTATTTGTTGGCTTGACGCCATACGGTTTCCGACTGAGGCTCAACACCTGAGGTACCGCAGAACACAACGACAGCGCCGTCGAGTACGCGCAGGGAACGTTCAACTTCAATGGTGAAGTCTACGTGGCCCGGGGTATCGATTACGTTGAAGCGGTGCTCATCCTTGTACTGCTTCTCGGAACCTTTCCAGAAGGCGGTAATAGCAGCAGAAGTAATGGTAATACCACGCTCCTGCTCCTGAACCATCCAGTCTGTGGTCGCGGCGCCGTCATGCACCTCGCCCATCTTGTGACTTTTGCCGGTGTAAAAAAGGACGCGCTCGGTGGTGGTGGTTTTACCAGCATCCACGTGAGCGACGATACCGATGTTACGGTAGCGACTAATCGGAGTAGTACGAGCCATAAAGCCCTCGCAAAATTAGTGAAGCTAGAATTAGAAGCGGTAGTGCGAGAAAGCTTTGTTAGCTTCAGCCATACGGTGCACGTCTTCACGCTTCTTAACAGCAGCACCTTTACCTTCAGCAGCGTCCAACAGTTCGCCAGCCAAACGCAGGGCCATAGACTTCTCGCCGCGCTTACGGGCGAAGTCTACCAACCAGCGCATTGCCAAAGCGTTACGACGGGACGGGCGAACTTCAACCGGAACCTGGTAAGTAGCACCGCCTACACGGCGCGACTTCACTTCGACCAGCGGAGCGATGGCGTCGAGAGCTTTCTCGAAGATTTCCAGGGGGTCGCTGTTCTTGCGTTCTTTAACCTTTTCCAGCGCGCCATAAACGATACGCTCGGCAACGGCTTTCTTGCCGCTTTCCATCACGTGGTTCATGAACTTGGCCAGGATTTGGCTTCCGTATTTTGGATCGTCAAGCACTTCGCGCTTGGCTGCTACGCGTCTTCTTGGCATGGATAAGCCCTCAAACGGTCTTCAGGTTCGCTCGGAATTAGTGCCCTTTCGGGACGCCTCCGACCTTACTCTTATCGACTCAGAAAATAAGATGATTCAGTTTTACAAAAAGCCGCTACTACTTAGGCTTCTTGGTACCGTACTTCGAACGACCCTGGTTACGACCTTTAACGCCGGAAGTATCCAAGGAGCCGCGTACGGTGTGGTAACGAACACCTGGCAAGTCTTTTACACGACCGCCGCGGATCAGTACCACGCTGTGTTCTTGCAGGTTGTGGCCTTCACCGCCGATGTACGAGGAAACCTCGAAACCATTGGTCAGGCGCACACGGCATACTTTACGCAGTGCCGAGTTAGGTTTTTTCGGCGTAGTGGTATACACGCGAGTGCATACGCCACGACGTTGCGGGCAGTTCTGCAGCGCAGGCACGTCGGATTTCTCGACGATACGCTTACGCGGCTGACGTACCAGCTGGTTGATAGTTGCCATCTACTAGCTCCACTGTTGTCTTGCGACGCTATTGTCTTGCAAGAAAAGCAAAATGGCAGGAACGAATTCCCGCCAAATTTAGGGGTACAAGAGTCTAAAGAGGATCTTGTCCCCAGTCAAGGCAAGGCCCCGACCTCCCCCTCCATCGAACCGGGACAATTCTGTCTCGATCCGACGAACGGGGCTGCCAGGGCCCGGTCTTATTTACCGCAGAACTCAGTTACCGCTTGAGTTCAGTGCTTCGGTCAGTGCAGCTTCCACTTCACTGGCGCTTACGCGCAGCGGCTTGTCGAGTTCACGGCGGCGCTTACGCTCGCTGTGGTAGGCCAAGCCGGTACCGGCCGGGATCAGACGACCCACAACCACGTTTTCTTTCAGGCCGCGCAGGTAATCGCGCTTGCCGGTTACCGCTGCTTCGGTCAGTACGCGAGTGGTCTCCTGGAAGGAGGCCGCCGAGATGAACGACTCAGTGGACAACGACGCCTTGGTGATACCCAGCAACACACGAGTGAATTTGGAAACGAATTTCTCGTCGCCAGCCAGACGCTCGTTCTCTACCAGTACGTGAGTCAGTTCCATCTGGTCGCCCTTGATGAAACTCGAATCGCCGGATTCAGCGATTTCAACTTTACGCAGCATCTGACGCAGGATGGTCTCGATGTGCTTATCGTTGATCTTCACGCCTTGCAGACGATAAACGTCCTGGATCTCGTTAACGATGTACTTGGCCAGCGCACTCACACCCAGCAGACGCAGGATGTCGTGTGGATCGCTCGGGCCGTCGGAGATAACTTCGCCGCGGTTTACCTGTTCGCCTTCGAAGACGTTCAGGTGACGCCACTTCGGAATCAGCTCTTCGTACGGATCGCTACCGTCGTTCGGGGTAATGACCAGACGGCGCTTGCCCTTGGTCTCTTTACCGAACGCGATGGTGCCGCTGACTTCAGCCAGAATCGACGCTTCTTTCGGACGACGAGCTTCGAACAAGTCGGCAACACGCGGCAGACCACCGGTGATGTCACGGGTCTTCGAAGTTTCTTGCGGGATACGAGCGATAACATCACCGATCGCGATCTTCGCACCATCCGCAACACCGACCAGGGCGTTGGCTGGCAGGAAGTACTGAGCGATAACGTCAGTGCCTGGCAGCAACAGATCCTTGCCGTTGTCATCAACCATCTTCACAGCAGGACGGATATCCTTGCCGGCAGCTGGACGGTCTTTGGCGTCGAGTACTTCAATGTTGGTCATACCGGTCAATTCGTCAGTCTGACGCTTGATCGTGATGCCTTCTTCCATGCCCACGTAGGTCACGGTACCTTTCATTTCGGTAACGATTGGGTGAGTGTGCGGGTCCCACTTGGCCACGATTGCGCCAGCGTCGACCTTGTCACCTTCTTTAACCGAAATCACAGCACCGTACGGCAGCTTGTAACGCTCACGCTCACGACCGTAGTCATCAGCGATTGCCAGCTCACCGGAACGGGACACAGCAACCAGGTGGCCATCCACTCGCTCAACGTGCTTCAGGTTGTGCAGACGGACGGTACCGCCATTCTTCACCTGAACGCTGTCGGCTGCGGAGGTCCGGCTTGCCGCACCACCGATGTGGAACGTACGCATGGTCAGCTGGGTACCCGGCTCACCGATGGACTGGGCAGCGATAACGCCGACCGCTTCACCGATGTTCACCTGGTGACCACGAGCCAAGTCACGGCCGTAGCACTTGGCGCAAATGCCGTAGCGGGTTTCGCAGCTGATCGGCGAGCGAACAATCACTTCGTCGATGCTGTTGAGCTCGATGAACTCGACCCACTTCTCGTCTACCAGAGTGCCGGCAGGAACGATGATTTCCTCGGTACCTGGCTTGAATACGTCACGGGCGATGACTCGACCCAGTACGCGTTCACCCAACGGCTCTACAACGTCGCCGCCTTCGATGTGCGGAGTCATCAGCAGACCGTGTTCGGTACCGCAGTCAACTTCAGTCACAACCAAGTCTTGCGCAACGTCTACCAGACGACGAGTCAGGTAACCGGAGTTAGCGGTTTTCAACGCGGTATCCGCCAGACCTTTACGAGCACCGTGAGTCGAGATGAAGTACTGAAGTACGCTCAAACCTTCACGGAAGTTCGCAGTAATCGGCGTTTCGATGATGGAGCCGTCCGGCTTGGCCATCAGGCCACGCATACCGGCGAGCTGACGGATCTGCGCAGCAGAACCCCGTGCGCCCGAGTCGGCCATCATGTACATCGAGTTGAACGACTCTTGATCGACTTCCACGCCATGACGGTCGATAACGCGCTCTTTCGAGAGGTTCGACATCATTGCCTTCGACACTTCGTCGTTGGCCTTGGACCAAAGGTCGATCACTTTGTTGTACTTCTCGCCCTGGGTTACCAGGCCGGAGGCGTACTGGCTCTCGATCTCTTTCACTTCATCGGTAGCAGCACCGATGATGGCGGCTTTCTCGTCCGGGATAACGAAGTCGTTAACACCGATGGAAACGCCGGAAATGGTCGAATAAGCAAAACCGGTGTACATCAACTGGTCAGCGAAGATAACGGTCTCTTTCAAACCAACCACGCGGTAGCACTGGTTGATCAGCTTGGAGATCGCCTTTTTCTTCATTGGCTGGTTGACCACGTCGTACGACAGGCCAGGTGGAACAACCTGGAACAGCAGCGCACGGCCGACAGTGGTGTCGACGATACGGGTGTTCTTGACGCTGCCACCGTCACGATCGTTGATGGTTTCGTGGATGCGGACTTTAACCTTGGCATGCAGTGCGGCTTCGCCGGCACGGAACACACGGTCAACTTCCTGCAGATCCGCGAACACACGACCTTCGCCCTTGGCGTTGATCGCTTCACGAGTCATGTAGTACAGACCCAATACAACGTCCTGCGACGGAACGATGATTGGCTCACCGTTGGCTGGCGACAGGATGTTGTTGGTCGACATCATCAACGCACGCGCTTCCAACTGGGCTTCCAGTGTCAGCGGTACGTGCACGGCCATTTGGTCGCCGTCGAAGTCGGCGTTGTACGCAGCACAGACCAGAGGGTGCAGCTGGATAGCCTTACCTTCGATCAGTACCGGTTCAAACGCCTGGATACCCAGACGGTGAAGGGTCGGTGCACGATTGAGGAGAACCGGGTGTTCGCGGATCACTTCAGCGAGAACGTCCCAAACCTCTGGCAGTTCGCGCTCGACCATTTTCTTGGCGGCCTTGATGGTGGTCGCGAGACCACGCATTTCCAGCTTGCCGAAAATGAACGGCTTGAACAGCTCGAGAGCCATCTTCTTCGGCAGACCGCACTGGTGCAGACGCAGGGTCGGGCCAACGGTAATTACCGAACGACCGGAGTAGTCAACACGCTTACCGAGCAAGTTCTGACGGAAACGACCTTGCTTACCCTTGATCATGTCAGCCAGGGATTTCAGAGGACGCTTGTTGGAACCTGTGATAGCGCGGCCACGACGACCGTTGTCGAGCAGGGCATCGACCGCTTCTTGCAACATACGCTTTTCGTTGCGCACGATGATGTCCGGAGCGGACAGGTCGAGCAGACGCTTCAAGCGGTTGTTACGGTTGATCACGCGACGGTACAGGTCGTTGAGGTCGGAAGTCGCGAAGCGACCGCCATCCAACGGTACCAGCGGACGCAGATCTGGCGGCAGAACCGGCAGAACGGTCAGCACCATCCACTCTGGCAAGTTGCCGGAACCCTGGAAGGCTTCCATCAACTTCAGACGCTTGGACAGTTTCTTGATCTTGGTTTCGGAGTTGGTTTGCGGAATTTCTTCACGCAGGCGGCCAATCTCGTGTTCCAGGTCGATAGCGTGCAGCAGTTCACGGACAGCTTCGGCACCCATGCGGGCATCGAAATCGTCGCCGAACTCTTCCAGCGCTTCGAAGTACTGCTCGTCGTTCAGCAGCTGACCTTTTTCAAGGGTGGTCATGCCTGGGTCGATAACGACATAGCTCTCGAAGTAGAGAACGCGTTCGATATCACGCAGGGTCATGTCCATCAGCAAGCCGATACGGGACGGCAGCGACTTCAGGAACCAGATGTGGGCAACCGGCGAAGCCAGCTCGATGTGCGCCATGCGCTCACGACGAACCTTGGCCAGTGCAACTTCAACGCCGCACTTCTCGCAGATCACACCACGGTGTTTCAAGCGCTTGTACTTACCGCACAGGCACTCGTAATCCTTTACCGGGCCAAAGATCTTGGCGCAGAACAGGCCGTCACGCTCAGGTTTGAACGTACGGTAGTTGATGGTTTCCGGCTTTTTAACTTCACCGAACGACCACGAACGGATCATCTCAGGCGATGCCAACCCAATACGGATGGCGTCGAACTCTTCGACTTGACCCTGGTTTTTCAGCAAATTCAGTAGGTCTTTCAAGGCCTTTCCTCCTGGCGGAGCAGAGAGCGGGCTAAACAGCCCCGCTCTCGATTCGCGTCACGTGTTATTCGGTTTCCAGATCGATATCGATGCCGAGGGAACGAATTTCTTTGATCAACACGTTGAAGGACTCGGGCATGCCCGGCTCCATACGGTGATCGCCGTCCACGATGTTTTTGTACATCTTGGTCCGACCGTTCACATCGTCCGACTTCACTGTGAGCATTTCTTGCAGAGTGTAAGCAGCACCGTATGCTTCCAGTGCCCAGACCTCCATCTCCCCGAAACGCTGACCACCGAACTGAGCCTTACCACCCAGCGGCTGCTGGGTAACCAGGCTGTACGAACCGGTAGAACGAGCGTGCATCTTGTCGTCTACCAAGTGGTTCAGCTTCAGCATGTACATGTAGCCAACAGTAACCGGGCGCTCAAACTTGTTGCCGGTACGGCCGTCGAACAGCTGCATCTGGCCGCTTTCTGGCAGGTCTGCCAGTTTCAGCATGGCCTTGATTTCGCTTTCCTTGGCACCGTCGAACACCGGGGTAGCCATTGGAACGCCGCCGCGCAGGTTCTTCGCCAGGTCCAGGATTTCCTGGTCGGTGAAGGTGTCCAGCTCTTCGTTGCGACCGCCGATCTCGTTGTAGATCTCGTGCAGGAACTTACGCAGGTCAGCAACCTTGCGCTGCTCTTCGATCATACGGTTGATCTTCTCGCCCAGACCTTTGGCCGCGAGGCCCAGGTGGGTTTCGAGGATCTGCCCAACGTTCATACGCGAAGGTACGCCCAACGGGTTGAGGACGACGTCGACCGGGGTGCCATTGGCATCGTGCGGCATGTCTTCAACCGGCATGATCACGGAGACCACACCTTTGTTACCGTGACGACCGGCCATCTTGTCGCCCGGCTGGATGCGGCGACGGATTGCCAGGTAAACCTTGACGATTTTCAGCACGCCTGGAGCCAGGTCATCGCCCTGCTGCAGTTTGCGCTTCTTGTCTTCGAACTTGTCGTCCAGCAGACGGCGACGATCAACGATGTAGGCCTGGGCCTTCTCGAGTTGCTCGTTCAGAGCGTCTTCAGCCATGCGCAGTTTGAACCACTGGCCGTGCTCAAGACCGTCGAGTACTTCGTCGGTGATGTCCTGACCTTTCTTCAGGCCCGCGCCGCCTTCAGCCTTGTGGCCTACCAGGGCGGAACGCAGACGTTCGAAGGTCGCGCCCTCAACGATACGGAACTCTTCGTTCAGGTCCTTGCGGATCTCGTCGAGCTGGGTCTTCTCGATGGACAGTGCACGAGCATCACGCTCAACGCCGTCACGGGTGAAGACCTGTA
The DNA here is from genome assembly GCF_034314165.1 of Pseudomonas sp. Bout1. Classification (GTDB taxonomy): domain Bacteria; phylum Pseudomonadota; class Gammaproteobacteria; order Pseudomonadales; family Pseudomonadaceae; genus Aquipseudomonas. Next base: position 6,318,972 of record NZ_JAVIWK010000001.1, read on the forward strand.
CGTCGATGACAGTGCCCTTGGTACCGGTAGGTACGCGCAGGGAAGTGTCTTTAACGTCGCTGGCTTTTTCACCGAAGATGGCACGCAACAGCTTCTCTTCCGGAGTCAGTTGGGTCTCGCCTTTCGGAGTGACCTTACCTACCAGGATGTCGCCTGCGCCAACTTCAGCACCTACGTAAACGATACCGGCTTCGTCCAGCTTGTTCAGTGCAGCTTCACCCACGTTCGGGATGTCTGCAGTGATTTCCTCTGGCCCAAGCTTGGTGTCACGTGCCACACAGGTCAGTTCCTGAATGTGGATCGTGGTGAAGCGATCTTCCTGAACCACACGCTCGGACAGGCAGATGGAGTCTTCGAAGTTGTAACCGTTCCAGGCCATGAACGCGATGCGCATGTTCTGACCCAGTGCCAGCTCACCCATATCGGTGGAAGGACCGTCTGCCATGATGTCGCTGCGCTGAACCCGATCACCCTTGCTCACCAGCGGACGCTGGTTGATGCAGGTGTTCTGGTTGGAGCGGGTGTATTTGGTCAGGTTGTAGATGTCGACACCGGCTTCGCCAGTTTCAACTTCGTCATCGGCAACACGAACCACAATACGGCTGGCATCAACGGAGTCGATCACGCCGCCACGACGAGCCACGACGCAAACGCCGGAGTCACGGGCTACGTTACGCTCCATGCCGGTACCTACCAGCGGCTTGTCAGCACGCAGGGTCGGTACAGCTTGACGCTGCATGTTGGAACCCATCAACGCACGGTTGGCGTCATCGTGTTCCAGGAACGGGATCAGCGACGCTGCAACAGAAACTACCTGCTTGGGCGATACGTCCATCAAGGTGACGTCTTCCGGCGCCTTGACGGTGAACTCGTTCAAGTGACGAACAGCTACCAGCTCGTCGATCAGCATTTTCTTGTCGTTCATCGTGGCCGAAGCCTGAGCGATCACGTGATCAGCTTCTTCGATGGCGGACAGGAACACGATCTCGTCGGTGACCAGAGCATCTTTCACCACACGGTACGGGCTCTCGAGGAAGCCGTACTGGTTGGTGCGCGCATAAGCGGCCAGGGAGTTGATCAGGCCGATGTTCGGACCTTCCGGCGTTTCAATCGGGCATACACGACCGTAGTGAGTCGGGTGTACGTCACGCACTTCAAAGCCTGCACGCTCACGAGTCAGACCGCCCGGGCCCAGTGCGGAAACACGGCGCTTGTGGGTGATCTCGGAGAGCGGGTTGTTCTGGTCCATGAACTGCGAGAGCTGGCTGGAACCGAAGAACTCTTTCACCGCCGCAGCCACTGGCTTGGCGTTGATCAGGTCTTGCGGCATCAGGCCTTCGCTTTCGGCCATCGACAGACGCTCTTTGACCGCACGCTCAACACGTACCAGGCCAACGCGGAACTGGTTCTCGGCCATTTCGCCTACGCAGCGAACACGACGGTTACCCAGGTGGTCGATGTCATCGACGATGCCTTTACCGTTACGGATGTCGACCAGGGTCTTCAGTACCGCGACGATGTCTTCCTTGCACAACACGCCCGAACCTTCGATCTCGGTACGACCGATACGACGGTTGAACTTCATCCGGCCGACCGCAGACAGGTCATAGCGCTCAGGGCTGAAGAACAGGTTGTTGAACAGGGTCTCGGCAGCGTCTTTGGTTGGTGGCTCGCCAGGACGCATCATGCGATAGATCTCGACCAGCGCTTCCAATTGGTTGCTGGTGGAGTCGATCTTCAGGGTGTCGGAGACGAACGGACCGCAGTCGATGTCGTTGGTGTACAGGGTCTCGATGCGAACAACCTGGGACTTGGCGATCTTGCCCAGAATCTCGGTGTTCAGCTCGGTGTTGCATTCAGCCAGGATTTCGCCGGTGGCCGGGTGCACGATGACCTTGGCGGTGGTGCGACCCAGGACGTAGTCCAGAGGCACTTCCAGCGTCTTGATACCGGCTTTTTCGATCTGGTTGATGTGGCGCGCGGTAATACGGCGGCCGGCTTCAACGATGACCTTGCCTTTTTCGTCCTGGATGTCCAGAACGGCAATCTCACCACGCAGGCGCTGAGGCACCAGTTCCAGGCTGAGGGTTTCACCGCTCACATGGAATACGTTAGTGGTATAGAAGGCATCCAGCACTTGCTCGGTGGTATAGCCGAGCGCGCGCAGCAATACCGAGGCCGGCAGCTTGCGACGACGGTCGATACGTACGAACACGCAGTCTTTCGGGTCGAACTCGAAGTCCAACCACGAACCACGGTACGGAATGATCCGCGCGGAGTACAGGAGCTTGCCGGAGCTGTGCGTCTTGCCGCGGTCGTGGTCGAAGAACACGCCCGGGGAACGGTGCAGCTGGGAAACGATAACGCGCTCGGTACCGTTGATAACGAAGGTACCGTTCTCAGTCATCAGGGGGATTTCACCCATGTAGACTTCTTGCTCTTTGATGTCCTTGATCGCTTTGTTCGACGACTCTTTGTCGAAGATGATCAGACGGACTTTTACCCGCAAAGGTACGGCGTACGTAACACCGCGCAACACGCATTCTTTGACATCAAATGCCGGTTCGCCCAGGCGATAACCGACGTACTCCAGCGCAGCATTGCCGGAGTAGCTGATGATCGGGAAAACGGATTTGAAGGCCGCATGCAGGCCCACGTCGCGGAACTGATCTTTAGTCGCTCCCGCCTGCAAGAATTCACGATACGAATCCAGCTGGATAGCCAGAAGGTACGGGACATCCATGACGTCCGGCAACTTGCTAAAGTCCTTGCGGATACGTTTTTTCTCAGTATATGAGTAAGCCATCAGCGTTCCCCAGCTTGGTCACCTGCTTGTTTGGCCCCTCCCGACGGGAGCAGCCAGAAAATCTTGCAAACCCCATGGTTTGCGCCACCGCATCGGGTGGTTACAGCACGTTAGAGGCGACGACCGAGTCGATTGCCAATAACGGAAAAAGGCCGGTGGCAAGAGCCACCAGCCATCAGCCTTCAGCTTAACGCTTGGGCTGGAGACGCAAGGTCGATGCTTACTTCAGCTCGACTTTAGCGCCTGCTTCTTCCAGAGCAGCCTTGGCTTTGTCAGCTGCGTCTTTCGCAACAGCTTCCAGAACCATGCTTGGAGCAGCGTCAACTACAGCCTTGGCTTCTTTCAGGCCCAGACCGGTCAGTTCACGAACTGCCTTGATCACGTTTACTTTCTTCTCGCCGGATTCCAACAGCATAACGTTGAATTCGGTTTGCTCTTCAGCAACAGCAGCTACAGCGGCTGGGCCAGCGGAAGCAGCGGCAGCGGAAACGCCGAATTTTTCTTCGAAAGCTTTGATCAGCTCAACAACCTGCAGAACCGACATTTCAGCTACGGCGTTGAGGATATCGTCTTGGGAGATAGACATTGCTGTAATTCCTGAATTGGGGGACGGCCTACGCGGCCATCGAAATAAACAAAAATACGCGAGAGGAAGTGCTCAGCCTTAGGCTGCGGCGGCTTCTTTTTGCTCGCGAACTGCGGCCAGAGTACGAGCCAACTTGCTGGTAGCGCCTTGAATCACGCTCATCAGCTGAGAAATAGCTTCGTTACGGGTCGGCAGTGTTGCCAGTACGTCGATTTGGTTAGCTGCGAGGAACTTGCCCTCGAACGCAGCTGCCTTGATCTCGAACTTGTCGTTACCCTTAGCGAATTCCTTGAACAAACGGGCAGCAGCGCCTGGATGATCGGTGGAGAACGCAATCAGGGTCGGGCCTGTGAACACGTCGTTGAGGACACTGTATTCAGTGTCAGCAACAGCGCGCTTTAGCAGGGTGTTACGTACAACACGTACGTATACGCCAGCTTCACGAGCCTCTTTACGGAGTCCGGTCATAGCGCCTACTGTCACACCACGGGCATCAGCCACGACAGCGGACAGAGCAGCTTTGGCAGCCTCGTTGACTTCAGCGACGATGGCCTTCTTGTCTTCGAGATTAATTGCCACGGGTTTAACTCCTGCTTGTTACCGTTTCATCTGGCCTAGGCCGGATGTCGTTTTGGTGTCTGATTCGGTAAGGAACCGGGAGCACCATCTGCGTAGGCTTGTGGTTTAAGACTTGCGTCGCCTACGGTCTTGGATAGCCCCCGCCAGGCAGGGACCCCAATCTTTCAATTGGCGCAATTACTTGCGCCAATTTGTGTCTTATACGTCCAGCGAGCCTTGGTCGATGACCAGACCTGGGCCCATAGTGGTGCTCAGGGTAACGCGCTTGACGTAGATACCTTTCGAGGAAGCTGGCTTGATACGCTTCAGATCAGCGATCAGGGCTTCAACGTTTTCCTTCAGCTTGACGGCATCAAAGCCGACTTTGCCAACGGAGGTGTGAATGATGCCGTTTTTGTCGGTGCGATAACGAACCTGACCAGCCTTGGCGTTTTTAACCGCGGTGGCTACGTCTGGCGTTACGGTGCCGACTTTAGGGTTAGGCATCAGGCCACGTGGACCGAGGATCTGACCCAACTGACCTACAACGCGCATTGCATCCGGGGAAGCAATTACGACGTCATAGTTCAGGTCGCCGCCTTTCATTTCGGCAGCCAGGTCGTCCATGCCAACGCGATCGGCGCCGGCGGCCAGAGCAGCTTCAGCTGCTGGGCCTTGGGTGAAGACAGCAACACGTACAGTCTTGCCAGTACCGTGTGGCAGCACAGTAGCGCTACGAACGACCTGGTCGGATTTACGTGGGTCAACACCCAGGTTTACAGCAATGTCAACAGACTCGCTGAACTTGACAGTCGACAGCTCGGTCAGCAGAGCAGCAGCGTCTACAAAGTTGTAGGACTTGCCCGCTTCGATTTTGCCGGCGATAGCCTTTTGGCGCTTGGTCAGCTTAGCCATTACACACCCTCCACGTTAAGGCCCATGCTACGAGCAGAACCGGCGATGGTACGCACGGCTGCATCCATATCAGCTGCAGTCAGATCCGCGTTTTTGGTTTTCGCGATTTCTTCCAGCTGAGCACGGGTCACGGTGCCAACCTTAACGGTGTTAGGACGAGCGGAACCGCTAGTCAGACCAGCAGCTTTCTTCAACAGAACCGAAGCCGGGGTCGACTTGGTTTCGAAGGTGAAGCTACGGTCGCTGTATACAGTGATGATCACTGGAGTCGGCAGACCTGGCTCAATACCCTGAGTACGGGCGTTGAAAGCCTTGCAGAATTCCATGATGTTCACGCCGTGCTGACCCAGAGCTGGACCAACAGGTGGGCTTGGGTTGGCCTGAGCGGCCTTCACTTGCAGCTTGATGTAAGCGGTAATCTTCTTGGCCATGAGGCACTCCAATTACGGGTTCGAACGCCTCGAAAGGCTCCCCGGTTACTTGCGCGTTTATCCCAGTGACGACAAAACCCCACAGCCTAAGACTGCGGGGTTGGGATGCTTGCCCAGCTAGACTTTTTCGACCTGGCTGAACTCTAGCTCTACCGGAGTAGAGCGACCGAAAATGAGCACTGCCACTTGGATCCGGCTCTTTTCGTAGTTAACTTCTTCGACAGTGCCGTTAAAATCTGCAAACGGACCATCTGTGACACGAACAACCTCACCCGGCTCGAACAACGTCTTCGGCTTGGGCTTGTCGCTACCATCAGCAACACGACGCAGAATCGCTTCTGCTTCTTTGTCGGTGATCGGCGCAGGCTTATCAGCGGTACCGCCGATGAAACCCATGACGCGAGGAGTGTCCTTGACCAAGTGCCAAGTACCCTCATTCATGTCCATCTGAACCAGCACGTAGCCAGGGAAGAACTTGCGCTCGCTTTTGCGTTTCTGGCCATTACGCATTTCAACCACTTCTTCAGTGGGAACCAGAATTTCGCCGAAGCCATCTTCCATGCCTGCCAGCTTTACGCGCTCTAGCAAAGAGCGCATGACATGCTTCTCGTAACCCGAGTAAGCATGCACAACGTACCAACGCTTAGCCACGGGACACCCTTAGCCAACAATCAAGGAAACAAGCCAGCCGAGCAGGGAATCAAGCCCCCACAACAGCAACGCCATAACCAGAACAACAGCTACCACAATCAACGTGGTCTGCGTGGTTTCTTGGCGAGTCGGCCAAACGACTTTACGGATCTCGGTACGAGCTTCCTTTACCAGGACCGCAAACGACTTACCTTTGGCAGTCTGCAGGCCAACAAAGGCAGCAACAGCAGCAAGGGCGAGCAATGCGAGGACACGGTACAGGATCGGCGACGCAGAGTAGTACTGGTTGCCGACAACGCCTACGACCACAACAGCGACTACTACAAGCCACTTGAGCAGATCGAAGCGAGAGCCTTGAGCTTCAGCCTTAGGAGTCATCTATGAAGATCCTGTGAAAAGAAAGCCAGACACACCAAGTGAATCTGGCAGGTCAGGAGGGAATCGAACCCCCAACCTACGGTTTTGGAGACCGTCGCTCTGCCAATTGAGCTACTGACCTAAAACAAAATCAGGCCGACAATTATGCCGATCTGAAAAAGACTTTACAACAACAAACCCCTGCAGACCTGAAACCTACCCAGACAAACCGTGAGAAAGAGCAGAATCAACCAGAGGAAGCTGTTAAAACAAAGGCAGATATTTTCATATCTGCCTTGTTATATGGAGCTCTTGAGCGGATTTGAACCGCTGACCTCACCCTTACCAAGGGTGTGCTCTACCAACTGAGCTACAAGAGCGAAACAACTTGCACAACCTGCAAACTTGGAGCGGGTAGCGGGAATCGAACCCGCATCATCAGCTTGGAAGGCTGAGGTTCTACCACTAAACTATACCCGCGGAGCTTGCAGCTCACGCTAAAATGGTGGAGGGGGAAGGATTCGAACCTTCGAAGTCGTAGACGTCAGATTTACAGTCTGATCCCTTTGGCCGCTCGGGAACCCCTCCTAAGCGAGCCGGCATTCTACATCATGCCAGCCTTCTGTCAACCACTTTCTCATTTAAAAATATGAGGTTAGCTGCGTTGACCTTCGCTTCACCTTGTTGACCCTAAAGGTCTTCACTGCGAAGCGGGCGCCATTCTATGCAAACTATTCGAAGGTTGCAATGCCTTCGCACGGCATTATTTTATGTTTTAACTCATTGAATTCATTAGCAAGGTTTTCAAAGGGCAGATCATCAGCCAGGCGCCTGCTTTCAGGGGCTACTCGCAGCCAGTATCCGGAGGCATCAGGCAGGTTCAGGGATTGCAGCTTGACCTTGATGTCCAGGCTTGTAAGGCGCTGTTCAACCGACTGAAGCTCTTTCTGATCGGCCAGGCCGCCGATATACAGGCACGCAGGCTGCGCCTCAGGCGCTTTTGCCCGGTCTCTGCGCACCATCGCGTCAGCCGACTCGCTTAACAGCCGGATATCTTGCTGTGAGCCGCGATAGAGAGCCAGTGGCGTGACATCTTTGGCGCGCAAGGGAGCCTCCTGCTGATGCCAGACGTAATAGAAGACATTGAGGACCAGCAAAAGCAGAAACAGCCAACGCATAAAAACCTCAGGACAAAGGGCACGCCATCGCCAAACCAACAAAAACCAGATCCGGGACAAGCCTGCCGTGCGGCACAGCGTCAGCCACCAGTTCAGCATCCCCGCCCGTGAGGAAGACGGTGAAGTCCGTGCCCCAATAGCTTCGAGCCAACTCCAACTGAGTCAGCACAAACCCTCTCAGCATGAGCGTACAGCCGCGCTCTACCGCCTCTACGGTCGTACGACCGGGAGACAGGACCTCAAGGGCACGCTCTGCGGCAATATCGTCATAACGTATTTTGCGGGTATGCGTTCGCAGCTGGTTGCGCATCAGCGGCATGCCGGGACAAATAAAGCCTCCGAGATGCTCACCGTTCGCAGTAATGAAGTCTGCTGTCGCCGCAGTACCAAAATCGAGCACCAGGCATGCACCCGAAGCCAATTGAAACCCACCCAGCATAGCGAGCCAACGATCCAGGCCCAGGCGCTCGAAGTCTTCGTACCCGTTTCGCAGCCCACCCATTTGCCTTGCTGAAGCCGCACAGAGTACGTTGACGCCAAACGCCGCTACCAGGGCCGATACCAACTGGCTCGTCTCATCCGAAGCACGAACACTTACCAGCCGGCAATCCTTTAACGCGAGCCCCGCAAGCGCAACCAGGCTGTCGATCAGCGAGGCATCCGAACCAGCGATACCTTCAGCAAAGATGCGCACGTGATCCGGCTCGATAACGCGCCATTTGATAAAGCTATTGCCACAGTCGAGCTCAAGTATCATCACGCAACCTCAGGCTTAACTCACCACCGCTATATATTTTCTCGACACCATCCACGCTCAACCGTAGCGCACCCTGCCCATCGATCCCCAATACCACTCCATCAATCTGGTTCACACCCGCAATGAGCGATACAGGCCGACCTTGCCATAAATGGTTCTGCTCCCACTCCTCCTGAATGGCGCAAAAGCCAGAAGCCTGGTGGCGGTCAAGATAAGCCTGCAGTTGCACGCCAAGGCGCGCCACCAGGTAGTTACGATCAACAGCACTGCCGGTCTCCAACTGTAAGGAAGTCCATTGCTGATCGACCTCGTCGGCCTTCTGCATATTCACATTAATGCCAATACCCAGGACGACATGGCAAACATCAGCGGGGTCCCCAACCAACTCCAAGAGAATGCCGGCGATCTTTTTCTGCCCTACTAAAACGTCGTTTGGCCACTTCAACCCGGCAGTGCGAACACCCGCATCCCGCAACGCCTGCATGACTGCCAGTCCGACGACGAGGCTCAGGCCCTCCAACTGGCGCATACCGCCATCGATACGCAACACCAGGCTGTAGTAGACGTTTTGAGCGAAGGGACTGACCCACCTCCGGCCTCGCCTTCCCCTTCCAGCAGTTTGCTGCTCTGAAAGCACGAGAAACGGCGCAGTGCGACCCGCCTCGACCAGGCGCAATGCCTCGGCATTTGTCGAGTCAATGGAGTCAGAAATATGAACAGGCCATGCAGGACCCGGAACATGCCGAGCAATTTCATCAGCACTTAAAAACACCAGAGGCGAAGCCAACTGATACCCCCTGCCGCGGACTTTATGGATAGGTAGATTCAATTGCGCCTCAAGATGCTGAAGCTGCTTCCACACAGCACTGCGACTGACACCCAGGGCAGCACCAAGCGCCTCCCCGGAGTGGAATCGACCATCTTTTAGAAGTTTCAACAACGTCAGCATGCAAGTCTCGCCTCACAATGAGGCACGCATGATAGCCATGCATAAGGCCATTGCATAGAAAGGCAGGACTTTAGCATTTATGCGCGGGGGCATCTGATAGCCCGTGTAACCGTCGAAGTTTTTCGCGAGCACGCTCTGTCCAACAAACCGCGCAAAAACAAAACCCCTGATTGCGTTAGCAATCAGGGGTTCTGGAATTTAATCTTGACGATGACCTACTCTCACATGGGGAAACCCCACACTACCATCGGCGATGCATCGTTTCACTGCTGAGTTCGGGATGGGATCAGGTGGTTCCAATGCTCTATGGTCGTCAAGAAATTCGGGTACTGAGTCGTGGCCAGCTGGCCTCGCTTCAGCAAATTGGGTATGTGATAGCTTTCGGTGTTTTGCAAGATCTCGAACTTTCGGTTCGTTTCGTCTTCACACACCGCAATCTGATGCTTCTGCTTGTTTCCAAGTCAGGAGTAGTCAAATTGCTTGGGTGTTATATGGTCAAGCCTCACGGGCAATTAGTATTGGTTAGCTCAACGCCTCACAGCGCTTACACACCCAACCTATCAACGTCGTAGTCTTCGACGGCCCTTCAGGGAACTCAAGGTTCCAGTGAGATCTCATCTTGAGGCTAGTTTCCCGCTTAGATGCTTTCAGCGGTTATCTATTCCGAACATAGCTACCCGGCAATGCCACTGGCGTGACAACCGGAACACCAGAGGTTCGTCCACTCCGGTCCTCTCGTACTAGGAGCAGCCCCTCTCAAATCTCAAACGTCCACGGCAGATAGGGACCGAACTGTCTCACGACGTTCTAAACCCAGCTCGCGTACCACTTTAAATGGCGAACAGCCATACCCTTGGGACCGGCTTCAGCCCCAGGATGTGATGAGCCGACATCGAGGTGCCAAACACCGCCGTCGATATGAACTCTTGGGCGGTATCAGCCTGTTATCCCCGGAGTACCTTTTATCCGTTGAGCGATGGCCCTTCCATACAGAACCACCGGATCACTAAGACCTACTTTCGTACCTGCTCGACGTGTCTGTCTCGCAGTCAAGCGCGCTTTTGCCTTTATACTCTACGACCGATTTCCGACCGGTCTGAGCGCACCTTCGTACTCCTCCGTTACTCTTTAGGAGGAGACCGCCCCAGTCAAACTACCCACCATACACTGTCCTCGATCCGGATAACGGACCTGAGTTAGAACCTCAAAGTTGCCAGGGTGGTATTTCAAGGTTGGCTCCACGCGAACTGGCGTCCACGCTTCAAAGCCTCCCACCTATCCTACACAAGCAAATTCAAAGTCCAGTGCAAAGCTATAGTAAAGGTTCACGGGGTCTTTCCGTCTAGCCGCGGATACACTGCATCTTCACAGCGATTTCAATTTCACTGAGTCTCGGGTGGAGACAGCGCCGCCATCGTTACGCCATTCGTGCAGGTCGGAACTTACCCGACAAGGAATTTCGCTACCTTAGGACCGTTATAGTTACGGCCGCCGTTTACCGGGGCTTCGATCAAGAGCTTCGCGTTAGCTAACCCCATCAATTAACCTTCCGGCACCGGGCAGGCGTCACACCCTATACGTCCACTTTCGTGTTTGCAGAGTGCTGTGTTTTTAATAAACAGTCGCAGCGGCCTGGTATCTTCGACCGGCATGAGCTTACGGAGCAAGTCCTTCACCCTCACCGGCGCACCTTCTCCCGAAGTTACGGTGCCATTTTGCCTAGTTCCTTCACCCGAGTTCTCTCAAGCGCCTTGGTATTCTCTACCCAACCACCTGTGTCGGTTTGGGGTACGGTTCCTGGTTACCTGAAGCTTAGAAGCTTTTCTTGGAAGCATGGCATCAACCACTTCGTTAACTAAAAGTTAACTCGTCATCAGCTCTCGGCCTTAGAATCCCGGATTTACCTAAGATTCCAGCCTACCACCTTAAACTTGGACAACCAACGCCAAGCTGGCCTAGCCTTCTCCGTCCCTCCATCGCAATAACCAGAAGTACAGGAATATTAACCTGTTTTCCATCGACTACGCTTTTCAGCCTCGCCTTAGGGACCGACTAACCCTGCGTCGATTAACGTTGCGCAGGAAACCTTGGTCTTTCGGCGTGGGTGTTTTTCACACCCATTATCGTTACTCATGTCAGCATTCGCACTTCTGATACCTCCAGCAAGCTTCTCAACTCACCTTCACAGGCTTACAGAACGCTCCTCTACCGCATCATCCGAAGATGATACCCGTAGCTTCGGTGTATGGTTTGAGCCCCGTTACATCTTCCGCGCAGGCCGACTCGACTAGTGAGCTATTACGCTTTCTTTAAAGGGTGGCTGCTTCTAAGCCAACCTCCTAGCTGTCTAAGCCTTCCCACATCGTTTCCCACTTAACCATAACTTTGGGACCTTAGCTGACGGTCTGGGTTGTTTCCCTTTTCACGACGGACGTTAGCACCCGCCGTGTGTCTCCCATGCTCGGCACTTGTAGGTATTCGGAGTTTGCATCGGTTTGGTAAGTCGGGATGACCCCCTAGCCGAAACAGTGCTCTACCCCCTACAGTGATACATGAGGCGCTACCTAAATAGCTTTCGAGGAGAACCAGCTATCTCCGAGCTTGATTAGCCTTTCACTCCGATCCACAGGTCATCCGCTAACTTTTCAACGGTAGTCGGTTCGGTCCTCCAGTTAGTGTTACCCAACCTTCAACCTGCCCATGGATAGATCGCCCGGTTTCGGGTCTATTCCCAGCGACTAGACGCCCTATTAAGACTCGCTTTCGCTACGCCTCCCCTATTCGGTTAAGCTCGCCACTGAAAATAAGTCGCTGACCCATTATACAAAAGGTACGCAGTCACCCAACAAAGTGGGCTCCCACTGCTTGTACGCATACGGTTTCAGGATCTATTTCACTCCCCTCTCCGGGGTTCTTTTCGCCTTTCCCTCACGGTACTAGTTCACTATCGGTCAGTCAGTAGTATTTAGCCTTGGAGGATGGTCCCCCCATATTCAGACAAAGTTTCTCGTGCTCCGTCCTACTCGATTTCATGACTAAGAGATTTTCGCGTACAGGGCTATCACCCACTATGGCCGCACTTTCCAGAGCGTTCCGCTAATCTCAAAGCCACTTAAGGGCTAGTCCCCGTTCGCTCGCCACTACTAAGGGAATCTCGGTTGATTTCTTTTCCTCAGGGTACTTAGATGTTTCAGTTCCCCTGGTTCGCTCCATACACCTATGTATTCAGTGTAAGGTAACCATCTTATGATGGCTGGGTTCCCCCATTCAGACATCTCCGGATCAAAGTCTGTTTGCCGACTCCCCGAAGCTTTTCGCAGGCTACCACGTCTTTCATCGCCTCTGACTGCCAAGGCATCCACCGTATGCGCTTCTTCACTTGACCATATAACCCCAAGCAATCTGGTTATACTGTGAAGACGACATTCGCCGAAAATTCGCAATTACTTACAAATTTTACCTTAGCCTGATCCGTTACCAGTGAAAGTAACGTCCAGTCTATCTTTCTATCACATACCCAAATTTTTAAAGAACGATCTAATCAAAGACTAGAAATCAACATTCACCATCCTAACGATGGAATGCTCATTTCTAAGCTTTACGTGACAGAAGCAGTTAGTGGTGGAGCCAAACGGGATCGAACCGTTGACCTCCTGCGTGCAAGGCAGGCGCTCTCCCAGCTGAGCTATGGCCCCGTATTTCTACAGGCGTTTCCCACACAAAATTGGTGGGTCTGGGCAGATTCGAACTGCCGACCTCACCCTTATCAGGGGTGCGCTCTAACCAACTGAGCTACAGACCCAATTTCGGGCTGCTTCTATATCGTCTTCTTCAATGAATCAAGCAATTCGTGTGGGAACTTATGGAGCAGCTGATGTCGTCGATTAAGGAGGTGATCCAGCCGCAGGTTCCCCTACGGCTACCTTGTTACGACTTCACCCCAGTCATGAATCACACCGTGGTAACCGTCCTCCCGAAGGTTAGACTAGCTACTTCTGGTGCAACCCACTCCCATGGTGTGACGGGCGGTGTGTACAAGGCCCGGGAACGTATTCACCGCGACATTCTGATTCGCGATTACTAGCGATTCCGACTTCACGCAGTCGAGTTGCAGACTGCGATCCGGACTACGATCGGTTTTCTGGGATTAGCTCCACCTCGCGGCTTGGCAACCCTCTGTACCGACCATTGTAGCACGTGTGTAGCCCAGGCCGTAAGGGCCATGATGACTTGACGTCATCCCCACCTTCCTCCGGTTTGTCACCGGCAGTCTCCTTAGAGTGCCCACCATTACGTGCTGGTAACTAAGGACAAGGGTTGCGCTCGTTACGGGACTTAACCCAACATCTCACGACACGAGCTGACGACAGCCATGCAGCACCTGTCTCAATGTTCCCGAAGGCACCAATCTATCTCTAGAAAGTTCATTGGATGTCAAGGCCTGGTAAGGTTCTTCGCGTTGCTTCGAATTAAACCACATGCTCCACCGCTTGTGCGGGCCCCCGTCAATTCATTTGAGTTTTAACCTTGCGGCCGTACTCCCCAGGCGGTCAACTTAATGCGTTAGCTGCGCCACTAAGAGCTCAAGGCTCCCAACGGCTAGTTGACATCGTTTACGGCGTGGACTACCAGGGTATCTAATCCTGTTTGCTCCCCACGCTTTCGCACCTCAGTGTCAGTATCAGTCCAGGTGGTCGCCTTCGCCACTGGTGTTCCTTCCTATATCTACGCATTTCACCGCTACACAGGAAATTCCACCACCCTCTACCATACTCTAGCTCGTCAGTTTTGAATGCAGTTCCCAGGTTGAGCCCGGGGATTTCACATCCAACTTAACGAACCACCTACGCGCGCTTTACGCCCAGTAATTCCGATTAACGCTTGCACCCTCTGTATTACCGCGGCTGCTGGCACAGAGTTAGCCGGTGCTTATTCTGTCGGTAACGTCAAAACAGCAAAGTATTAATTTACTGCCCTTCCTCCCAACTTAAAGTGCTTTACAATCCGAAGACCTTCTTCACACACGCGGCATGGCTGGATCAGGCTTTCGCCCATTGTCCAATATTCCCCACTGCTGCCTCCCGTAGGAGTCTGGACCGTGTCTCAGTTCCAGTGTGACTGATCATCCTCTCAGACCAGTTACGGATCGTCGCCTTGGTGAGCCATTACCCCACCAACTAGCTAATCCGACCTAGGCTCATCTGATAGCGCAAGGCCCGAAGGTCCCCTGCTTTCTCCCGTAGGACGTATGCGGTATTAGCGTCCGTTTCCGAACGTTATCCCCCACTACCAGGCAGATTCCTAGGCATTACTCACCCGTCCGCCGCTCTCAAGAGAAGCAAGCTTCTCTCTACCGCTCGACTTGCATGTGTTAGGCCTGCCGCCAGCGTTCAATCTGAGCCATGATCAAACTCTTCAGTTCAAACATCTTTGGGTTTTTAAGAAACCCTAAACTTGGCTCAGCAATCGTTGGTTACATCTTTGATTTCTCGCGGAGTAACTTGTGATGCTGATAATCTTGTTGACTATCAGTCTGACTCCACAAGCACCCACACGAATTGCTTGATTCAGTTGTTAAAGAGCGGTTGGTTAAGATCTTTCGTCTCAACCGAGGCGCGCATTCTACAGCAGCCTCATTTGCTGTCAAGTGATTATTTTCAGAAGCTTTCGAAGAATTCTTCAACAACTTCAACCACTTGCGCTTCCGATCTCTCGTTAGCGGGAGGCGAATTCTACAGCGTTACACGCTGCTGTCAACACCTCTTTTTCTCCGCTTTCGACCGAGAAGATCGAAACGTTAATAGAGCCAAACAACACTGCCCTACCAACTCCTTCTGGGCTTCGATGATCTGAAGCAGCTCGCTGTCGAAACCTACATAACTCTTTGTTTACCAAGGAGTTTTCCGTTTCGACTGCGCCGGAAGTGGGGCGAATTATAGACAGATATAAATCGCCGTCAACCGCTAATTTCAGGTTTATTCGGATTTAAGCGTAATACGCGCAAATGCCTTCTTGCCGGCCTGACAAACGTGGGTCGCGCCCAACTCATATATAAAGGTGCGATCGACCACCTCACCATCTATACGTACACCGCCAGAACCCAGAAGGTCGCGCGCCACTGCCGAATTCTTCACCAGGCCCGCCTTATTAAGGACTGCAGCAATCGGCATTGCTTCGGCAGCAGTCAATTCCACCTCAGGCAAATCATCGGGCAGCTCGCCATCTTTCATGCGATTACCCGCAGCACGGTGTGCGCTGGCAGCAGCCTCTTCACCGTGGAAGCGCGCAACGATCTCTTCCGCCAGCTTGATCTTCACGTCACGCGGATTTGCACCGGCTTCTACATCAGCACGCAAGGCATTGATCTCGTCCATCGAGCGGAAGCTCAACAGCTCGAAGTAACGCCACATCAGCGCGTCCGGAATCGAAACCAGCTTGCCGTACATCACGCCCGGCGCTTCCTGGATACCCACATAGTTGCCCAAGGACTTGGACATCTTCTTGACGCCATCCAACCCCTCCAGCAACGGCATGGTCAGAATGCATTGCGCCTCTTGCCCATACGCACGTTGCAGCTCACGCCCCATCAGCAGGTTGAACTTCTGATCGGTACCGCCCAACTCGACGTCGGCACGCAACGCCACCGAGTCATACCCTTGAACCAACGGGTACAGGAACTCATGGATAGCGATAGGCTGATTAGTGGAGTAGCGCTTATCGAAGTCATCGCGCTCAAGCATGCGGGCAACGGTGTACTGGGACGTCAGACGAATGAAGTCCGCCGGGCCCATCTGATCCATCCAGGTAGAGTTGAACGCCACCTCGGTCTTGGCCGGATCAAGAATCTTGAAGACCTGGGTCTTGTAGGTCTCGGCGTTATCGAGAACCTGTTCACGAGTCAGCGGCGGGCGCGTAGCGCTCTTGCCGCTCGGGTCGCCGATCATCCCGGTGAAGTCACCTATAAGGAAGATCACCTGATGCCCCAGCTCCTGGAACTGACGCAGCTTATTAATAAGCACCGTATGCCCAAGGTGCAGATCCGGCGCCGTCGGATCAAAGCCAGCCTTAATACGCAGGGGTTGGCCACGCTTGAGCTTTTCGATCAGCTCCGCTTCGACCAACAGTTCTTCCGCACCACGTTTGATCAGCGCTAGCTGCTCTTCAACCGACTTCATAACAGACCCGCAAGGCTCAGATTCAAAAGGGAACCAACCATACAAGATCAGGGACTAATTACAAGTTTTGCCCTGCGCACGGACACCGTTCAGCAAGCCTAGCGTTCGCAAGCTTGCACCACAGATGATTTGGTTATATTTTATACAGTTATTTCATCTTCATCATGTCATTCATCTTTTCCAATTCATCTTTTCAAAGCCAAAATTACTTATGACCACAGAACCGTCTAAGGCGCCGCCGCTTTACCCGAAGACCCACCTGCTCGCCGCAAGTGGGATCGCCGCCCTTCTAAGCCTGGCTCTCCTGGTATTTCCTTCCAGCGACGTAGAAGCCAAACGAACAACCCTGAGCCTTGACCTTGAAAGCCCGGTTGAGCAACTGACACAAGATCAAGACGCTTCCGACGCACTACAAGCCACAAATGGCGCAGCAGAATCACCGTTTGCCCAAATCGAAAGCAGCGCCGAAGACACTAAAGAGACCGCACAGGCAGAGCCTGCGGTAGAAGCCGCCAAGAATCCGCTACACCGGGAAGTCATTGTTGCCAGGGGCGACACCCTTTCAACCCTGTTCGAAAAGGTCGGGCTCCCCGCTGCAACCGTTAACGATGTGCTGGCAAGCGACAAGCAGGCCAAGCAATTCACCCAGCTCAAACACGGCCAGAAGCTCGAGTTTGAACTGACCCCCGACGGCCAACTGAACAACCTGCACAGCAACATCAGCGACCTGGAAAGCATCACGCTGACCAAAGGCGCCAAGGGCTTTGCGTTCAATCGCATCACCACCAAGCCGGTCATGCGCTCTGCCTATGTACACGGCGTGATCAACAGCTCGTTGTCACAATCGGCCGCCCGCGCCGGCCTGTCCCATAGCATGACCATGGACATGGCCAGCGTGTTTGGCTACGACATCGACTTCGCCCAGGACATTCGCCAGGGTGACGAATTCGACGTGATCTACGAGCAGAAAGTCGCCAACGGCAAGGTCGTCGGCACCGGCAACATTCTGTCTGCGCGGTTCACCAACCGCGGCAAGACCTACACCGCCGTGCGCTACACCAACAAACAAGGCAACAGCAGCTACTACACTGCCGACGGTAACAGCATGCGCAAGGCTTTCATCCGTACTCCGGTTGACTTCGCCCGTATTAGCTCGCGTTTCTCGATGGGTCGCAAGCATCCAATTCTGAACAAAATTCGCGCGCACAAAGGCGTCGACTACGCGGCACCGCGTGGCACGCCGATCAAGGCTGCCGGTGACGGCAAGGTATTGCTGGCCGGTCGCCGTGGCGGCTACGGCAACACCGTGATCATCCAGCACGGCGCCACTTACCGTACGCTGTATGGCCACATGCAAGGTTTCGCCAAAGGCATCCAGACGGGCGGCAACGTCAAGCAAGGCCAGGTAATCGGTTATATCGGCACCACCGGCCTGTCCACCGGCCCGCATTTGCACTATGAGTTCCAGGTCAATGGCGTGCATGTCGACCCGCTGGGCCAAAAACTGCCAATGGCTGATCCAATCGCCAAGGCCGAGCGCGCTCGCTTCCTGCAGCAGAGCCAGCCACTGATGTCCCGCATGGACCAGGAGCGCTCTACCCTCCTGGCTTCGGCGAAACGTTAAGCCATGCCGCTCTATATAGGCGTGATGTCCGGCACCAGCCTTGATGGCTTGGACATTGCGCTGATCGAGCAGGGCCCGGCGATCAAGCTGGTCGCCACCCACTACATCCCCATGCCTGACCCCCTGCGTTCAGAGCTGCTTGGCCTTTGCGCCAGCGGCCCGGACGAGATTGCCCGCTCGGCGATTGCCCAGCAAAACTGGGTAACACTTGCCGCACAGGGCATTCATGCGCTGCTGGATCAGCAGAAACTCAAGCCCCAGGATATTCGAGCGATTGGCAGTCACGGCCAAACCATCCGCCACGAACCGGCACGGGGCTTTACCGTTCAGATCGGCAACCCCGCGCTGCTTACCGAATTGACCGGAATCACCGTCGTCAGTGATTTCCGCAGCCGTGATGTCGCAGCAGGTGGCCAGGGCGCCCCACTGGTCCCCGCATTTCATGAAGCATTGTTTGGCGAGCGCAGGGGTAACCGTGCCGTGCTGAATGTCGGCGGCTTCAGCAACCTCAGCCTGATCGAGACTGGCAAGCCGGTCGCAGGCTTTGACTGCGGCCCAGGCAATGTCCTGCTTGATGCGTGGATTCACCAGCAACGCGGCGAGAACTTTGACCGCGATGGCCAGTGGGCAGCCAGCGGGAAGGTTGAGCCGCAACTACTCAAGGCATTACTCAGCGACCCGTTCTTCGTGACCAAAGGGCCTAAAAGTACTGGTCGCGAGGTCTTCAACCTGGGATGGCTGGAGCATCACCTGGGACGGTTACCGCCATTCGCAGCCCAGGACGTGCAAACTACCTTGCTGGAGTTGACCGCGCTGACCATCGTCGAATCCTTGCAAGCGGCACAGCCACAGACCGAAACCCTGCTGGTTTGCGGCGGCGGCGCCCACAACACCACGTTGATGAACCGCCTCAGCGCCCTGCTACCCAGCACGCAAGTCAGCAGCACCGCCACCTATAGCGTAGACCCCGATTGGGTCGAAGCCATGGCCTTCGCCTGGCTAGCCCATTGTTGCCTCGAAGGCATCGCCGCCAACCGCCCCAGCGTTACCGGCGCCCGCGGCCTGCGGGTACTCGGCGCGATCTACCCGGCCTGAACCCAACACAGCAAAACGCCGCGTGGCCCTATCAAGGCCCAGCGGCGTTTTTACATGCGCTGTCGATCAGATCGAGAACGAAGACCCGCAACCACAGGTAGTGGTGGCATTCGGGTTCTTGATCACGAAGCGCGAACCTTCCAGACCTTCCTGATAGTCCACCTCGGCTCCTGCCAGATACTGGAAGCTCATCGGATCAACGACCAGGCTTACGCCCTCGCGCTCTACGATGGTGTCGTCATCGGCCACGTCTTCATCGAAGGTAAAACCGTACTGAAACCCTGAACAACCGCCGCCCGTAACAAATACGCGCAGCTTCAAGCGATCATTACCCTCTTCATCGACCAGGCTCTTCACCTTGTGCGCAGCACCGTGGGTGAATTGCAAAGCCGTGGGGGTGAAGGATTCAACGCTCATGCTGATAATCTCCCGGCGTAGCGCCGCCATATGCGTGATGGCGGGCATTATCCGCTTCTCCTAGAAAAGCGGTCAACTATTGTTACGGTATATCAATCTGCGCAGCGGCCATTAAAAACACGAAAGGCCCGATCAACGGGCCTTTGCGCAACAGCAGAAAACTTACGGCAGCATGCCCGCGTGGGACAGGCCCAGCTTCTCATCCAGGCCAAACAGGATGTTCATGTTCTGCACTGCCTGGCCCGAAGCGCCTTTGACCAGGTTATCGATCACCGACAACACCACCACCAGGTCACCCTCCTGCGGGCGATGTACCGCGATACGGCATACATTGGCACCGCGCACGCTGCGGGTTTCCGGGTGGCTGCCCGCCGGCATCACATCGACGAACGGTTCATTGGCATAGCGCTTTTCAAACAGTGCCTGCAGGTCCACCGAACGATCAACGACGGTTGCATACAGTGTGGAGTGGATGCCGCGAATCATCGGCGTCAGGTGCGGCACAAACGTCAGGCCGACGTCCTTGCCTGCTGCGCGACGCAGCCCCTGGCGAATCTCCGGCAAGTGACGATGGCCTTTGACCGCATAGGCTTTCATGCTTTCCGACGTCTCGGAGTAAAGCGAACCTACAGCAGCACCACGCCCCGCACCGCTGACGCCCGACTTGCAGTCAGCAATCAGCCGCGATGTATCCGCCAGCCCGGCTTCCAGCAATGGCAGGAACCCCAACTGCGTAGCGGTTGGATAACAACCCGGCACCGCGATCAGGCGCGCTTGCTTGATCTGCTCGCGATTGACTTCCGGCAGGCCGTACACCGCCTCTTCCAGCAATTGCGGTGCACCGTGAGGCTGGCCGTACCACTTGGCCCATTCATCGGCATCCTGCAAGCGGAAGTCCGCCGACAAGTCGATCACCTTGGTACCGGCGGCCAGCAACTCACCCGCCAGGGCATGGGCAACACCGTGGGGGGTGGCGAAGAACACCACATCGCAGGCGCCCAACGTCTTGATGTCCGGCACGCTGAACGCCAGGCCATCGTAATGGCCTCGCAGGTTCGGGTACATGTCGGCCACAGCCAGGCCGGCCTCGGATCGGGAAGTGATTACCACCACCTCAGCTTGCGGATGTTGAGCCAACAGACGCAGCAATTCGACACCGGTGTAACCCGTGCCGCCGACGATACCGACCTTGACCATAAACCTGCCCTCAACGAACCCACTGGAAAGCCGTCGATAATAGGGGCCGTATCGTCCTGCGACAACCGTCAACGTGACGTGTAGACGCTTGAGCCACTACTATCTTCAGCTACCGTGAACCTGGGAATAACTAAAAATGCTTTATCTATGGGTCAAAGCCTTTCATATCGTCAGCATCGTCTGCTGGTTTGCCGCGCTGTTTTACCTTCCGCGCCTGTTCGTCTACCACGCCCAAAGCGAGGACACCGTCAGCAAGGAACGCTTCAGCGTGATGGAGCGCAAGCTGTACCGCGGCATCATGGGCCCGGCAATGATCGCCAGCCTGGTGTTCGGCGGCTGGCTGATCTACCTCAACCCCGCCATCTTTCAATCCGGCGGGTGGATCCACGCCAAGTTGACGCTCGTCGTATTGCTGATCGGCTACCACCATATGTGCGGCGCGCAGGTAAAACGTTTCGCCCGTGGCGAAAACACCCGCAGCCATGTCTTTTATCGCTGGTTCAATGAAGTGCCAGTTCTGATATTGCTGGCTATCGTAATTTTGGTCGTGGTCAAACCGTTCTAATTTCTATTACTCGGGGTACTTCCAATGTCGCTGCCCGCTTCGCTCGAACAAAGTCTGCGCCTGCCCGTAGTGGCTGCGCCGATGTTTCTGATTTCCAACCCGCAACTGGTCCTGACCTGCTGCCGTAATGGAATAGTCGGCAGTTTCCCTGCCCTCAACCAACGTGAAAGCAGTGGCTTCAAGGCGTGGCTGGAAGAGATCGAAGCGGGGCTCGCGCTGCTGGACAACCCGGCGCCCTATGCCGTCAACCTGATCGTGCACAACAGCAACCCGCGTGTAGAAGCAGACCTGGCGATTTGTGTGGAACACAAAGTGCCGATCATCATCACCAGCCTGGGCGCGGTGAAAGAATTGGTGGACGCCGTACATAGCTACGGCGGCCTGGTATTCCACGATGTCACCACCCGGCGCCATGCCGAGAAAGCCGCCGAGGCCGGCGTCGATGGCCTGATCGCCGTAGCAGCGGGCGCCGGTGGTCACGCCGGAACCTGGAGCCCCTTCTCGCTGATTGCAGAAATCCGGCAGTTCTTCGACAAAACCCTGCTGCTCGCCGGCTGCCTCAATCACGGCCACGAAATCCTTGCCGCGCAACTGCTCGGCGCAGACCTGGCGTATTTTGGCACCCGCTTTATCGGCACCACCGAAAGCCACGCACCGGATGCCTATAAAGAGATGCTGCTCACATCGCGCGCAGCCGACATCGTGCACACTCCAGCCGTCTCTGGCATTCCCGCAAGCTTCATGCGCCAAAGCCTGGAAAACGCCGGTTTCGACCTCGCTGCGCTACAAGGCAAGGGCGAAGTCAATTTCGGCTCCAAACTCAAGCCACTCAATGACGAAGCCAAAGCCTGGAAGACCGTGTGGTCGGCCGGCCAAGGTGTCGGTGAGATTGATGATTTGCCCAGCGTCGATGAACTCGTGGCCCGCCTGGATGCCGAATACCGCAAGGCGCTCGAGCATGCGGCACAATTGCCTAAACGCTGGCCTCGCTGATCCGCGATGTAAAGCCTGCTGATCGAAGCAGGCGTACCCCTCTTAAGTGACAAGGATGCCCGCATGAGCGACAACCGTTTCAAGATTGTGTTTGATGGCGCATTGCTCCCGGGTGTCGAGAGCACCACTGCCAAGCTGAACCTCGCCGAACTGTTCAAAAGCGACGTTGAAGCAATCGAAAAACTCTTCACTGGCCGCCCCGTCGCCCTGAAGCGCGACCTTTCCCGCGCAGATGCCGAAACTTATCTGCAAGCGTTGAAAAACGCCGGGGTCGATGCGCGTATAGAAGAAGAGCAGCCCGTGGCCTTCAGCCTTGCCGAAACCCATGAAACAGACTCCGGCAGCTCGACTGACTACTCCCGCCCCGCCGCTTCGCCTTATGCCCCGCCCCGGGCAGCCGTTGGCGAGAACCTGCCAGAGTTCTCCACCCTTAAGGTATTCACCGTCAACGGGCGTATCGGGCGCCTGCGCTTCCTGGCGTGGACACTGGTATTGAGCGCGGTGATGCTCCTTATCTCGGGCGTATTCTTCACTGTCGGGCTGGGCATCGCCGCCGTGTCCCCGACGATTGCCATGGTCATTGGCTTCCTGGTGGGCATTGCCCTACTCGTGGCCGCTGTGTGGGTCAGCGTGCAGATCACTGTGCAGCGCCTGCATGACCTGGGTTGGTCCGGCTGGCTGTGGCTCCTGCACCTGGTGCCGTTCGTAGGCAGCATCTTCCCGATCCTGCTGATGGTTCTCCCGGGTAATACAGGTGCCAACCAGTACGGCGCGCCGCCACCGCGCAACTCCACTGCGGTGAAAATCCTCTCCGCGCTGTGGCTCGCATTCATTCCGCTGGTGTTTGCCGGCGCAGTGTTAGTGGGCATGAGCGGCTACCTTGATCAACTGGAAAGCGAAGTCGGCGGCAGCTACGAAAGCAGCTCCATCAATTCCGATGACGACAGCGACCAGGCCACCACCGTCGATGAAGTCGATGTGCAAAGTGCTGACGACGCAGCCGAACCTGTAGACTCTACGCAACAGTGAAAAACGCCCGACGCCTGTGACGCCTCTGTCACAGGCCCGGTAGCGTTGCGATGGAGAAACGCATGACCCGTTACGCTCTGATCACCGGTGCCTCCAGCGGCATCGGCCTGGCCTTGGCCGAAGCACTGGCCCGTCGCGGCCGCAGCTTGATTCTGGTGGCCCGCCAGCGTGATCAGTTGGAAAGCATTGCAATCGAATTGACTCAACGCTTTGGCGTCGAGGTGCTGTTCCGTGCCTGCGACCTGGGCGAGCCCTTGCGGCTGTCCGGGTTTCTGCTGGAGCTTGAAGAAGGCGAGCGGCAGATCGACCTGCTGGTCAACTGCGCCGGCATCGGCACCAGTGGCCCGTTCCTGGCACAGGACTGGATGACCGAGCAGGACCTGATAGAGGTCAACATCCTGGCCCTGACCCGCATGTGCCATGCCCTCGGCAATGCCATGGCGCTGCACGGCGGCGGGCAAATTCTCAATGTCGCGTCGGTCGCCGCCTTCCAGCCCGGGCCGTGGATGAGCACCTACTACGCCAGCAAGGCCTACGTGCTGCACTTCTCCGAAGGCCTGCGCGAAGAATTGAAGACCTGCGGCATCAAGGTTTCCGTGCTATGCCCCGGCCCCACCCGCACCGCGTTCTACGCCACCGCACAAATGGACACCGCCAAGCTGGACCGCAACCAACAGCTGATGAGCCCGGAAGAAGTCGCGCTTTATACCGTGCGCGCCCTGGCCAAGAACAAAGCCATCATCATTCCCGGCCGGCGTAATCGCTGGCTGGCGTTCAGCCCGCGCCTGAGCCCGCGCTGGCTGACCCGCAAAATCGCCGGCGCGATCAACAAAGCCTATTGCCCACGCTGATCGCCTGAGTACACTCACCCTGCACTTTCACAATGGAGAAACAGCTGTGGATACTCTGTTCACCAAGATCATCAACAGAGAAATACCCGCGAAGATCATCTACGAGGATGACCAGGTCCTGGCCTTCCACGACATCGCGCCAATGGCACCCGTGCATTTCCTGGTGATCCCAAAAAAGCCGATCCGCACCCTTAACGACCTCACCGAGGAAGACAAGGCATTGGCCGGGCACATCCTGTTCACTGCCCAGCGCCTGGCGGTTGAGCAAGGCTGTGAAAAAGGCTTCCGTGTGGTGATGAACTGCAATGAAGACGGCGGGCAGACCGTTTATCACATCCATATGCATGTACTGGGTCAGCGCCAGATGAACTGGCCGCCGGGCTGAACATTGCCGGTGGCGAGCAATTTGACCCAGCGCAAACGCTTCACCCTCTCTTGCGGTAAACTGGCCGCCGAGATTATTCCCGGAGGTCAGCATGACTACCCAACGTCACTACTCGCCGATTGATCGCCTGTTGCTGCAAGCCGATACGGCCATGCGCACGCTGTTGCCATTCAGCGGCCAACCGCACCGCCCGTCGCCCGCCATCGTGCAGCCCGAGGCGCAGATGAGTGAGACCGACACCCGCCACGTCGCCGGCCTGATGCGTATCAACCATACCGGTGAAGTCTGTGCCCAGGCGCTCTACCAGGGCCAGGCCTTGACCGCCAAGCTGCCGCAAGTACGCGCTGCGATGGAACACGCCGCGCAAGAAGAAATCGACCACCTGGCCTGGTGCGAACAACGCATTCGCCAGTTGAACAGCCACCCGAGCGTTTTGAACCCACTGTTCTACGGCTTGTCATTTGGCATTGGCGCGGTGGCCGGGCTGATCAGCGACAAAGTCAGCCTGGGTTTTGTGGCTGCCACCGAGCATCAGGTGTGCAAGCACCTCAACGAACACCTTGAGCAATTGCCGGCCGAGGACGAAAAGTCCCGGGCGATTCTTGAGCAGATGCGTATTGATGAAGAACATCACGCCGAAAGCGCGCTGGACGCGGGCGGGTTCCGCTTCCCGGCACCGGTGAAATTTGGCATGAGCCTGCTGGCCAAGGTCATGACCAAGAGCACTTACCGCATCTAGTTCCAGCAGAAAGCAAAAAAGGGCGCTAGCAAGCGCCCTTTCTTTTTGCCTGCCGATTGAGCAATCAGCCCAACTCAATGATCTCGTAATCGTGAGTGATGGCAACGCCCGCAGCGCCCAGCATGATCGAGGCCGAGCAGTACTTCTCTGCCGACAGTTCTATGGCACGCTTGACCTGGGCTTCTTTCAGCGCACGGCCCTTGACCACGAAGTGCATGTGGATCTTGGTGAACACCTTCGGGTCTTCGGTCGCACGCTCGGCTTCCAGGAACGCTTCGCAGCTTTCCACCGCCTGGCGGGACTTCTTCAGGATGCTGACCACGTCGAAATTGCTGCAACCGCCTACACCAAGCAGGAGCATTTCCATCGGGCGTACGCCCAGGTTACGGCCACCGGCCTCCGGCGGGCCGTCCATGACCACCACGTGGCCACTGCCCGATTCACCGAGGAACATGGCTTCGCCCGCCCATTGGATGCGTGCCTTCATCGCCCAGACTCCACTGCTAAAAAAGGGACGCCAGCTTAACACAGGGCTTTGGGCCGTCAGCGTTTCCCACCAAAGCGATCATCAGCCGCGTTTACTGGGTAAATTCCCTAATGAAGTCAGAATGTGTCTGTTAAGCTGGCGCCAAATCAATGGCGCATTGCCATCCACTGGATGATGTAGCTTGGCCGTTGATCGCGCTGGATAAAAAAACAAGCTCAACAACACCGTGCAGTCTTTTCGGGATACAACCATGGTTGCTATTACTCCCACACCCAAAATCAAGAACCTCGACAAATTGCTGATGCATTGTCAGCGCCGGCGTCATCCGGCCAAGCACAACATCATCTGCGCGGGCGAGCGCTCGGAATCCCTGTTCTTCATTATCAAGGGCTCAGTCACCATCCTGATCGAGGATGACGATGGCCGCGAAATGATCATCGCCTACCTCAATACCGGCGATTTCTTCGGTGAACTCGGGCTGTTCGAACAAGCCGGCAAGGAACAGCAACGCAGCGCCTGGGTGCGGGCCAAGGTTGAATGTGAAGTCGCCGAGATCAGCTATGCGAAGTTTCGCGAATTGGCCCAGCAAGATCCCGATATTCTGTACGCCTTGAGCGGCCAGATCGCCCAGCGCCTGCGGGACACAACCCGTAAAGTCGGCGACCTGGCGTTCTTCGACGTCACCGGCCGAGTCGCCCGCTGCCTGCTGGAACTGTGCAAGCAGCCGGATGCCATGACCCATCCCGACGGGATGCAAATCAAGATCACCCGCCAGGAAATTGGCCGGATCGTCGGTTGCTCAAGGGAAATGGTGGGCCGGGTGCTCAAGGACCTGGAAGAACGCAACCTGGTCCACGTCAAAGGCAAGACCATGGTGGTGTTCGGTACGCGTTAAACCGCCAGGAAGCTCGCGAGCATCTGGCGGTATAACGTGTCGAGCCGGGCAATCGCGTCTGGCGCGGCGAAGGCTTCGTGCAGGGCGATGTGGCTTTCGGCGCGCACCCGTTGCTCCAACCCGCAGGCTGCGTTGAAGCGATTGACCGCGCCGATCAACTCGACGCGATCGTCATCCAGCAACAATGCGCCATGCACCAACCCCACCGGGCGCCCGCCACTCTGGCGCCAGCGCTGGGCAGTACCGACCATTTTGCGGCCGTCGAGGTTGACGTTGTAGCGACCGTCACAAAACGCACCCTCTATCTCGCCCACCGATGCATTGCCACCCAGCTCGATAAGCAGGTCGCAAATCGGCTGGCACAAACGCTGGTAGCCCGTTTCGATACGGCCCTGGTCGCCTTCACTGCGCGGCGGCGCGTAGACCAGCGCGATATTGACCGTGGCCGCCGACTGCGGAACTGGCTCGCCGCCCGTTTCCCGCAGCAATACCGGCCAACCGGCGTCAGCCGAGACCTGGCTGGCCGTCTCGAATGCCGGGAGCCGGCTCAGGCGGCGCGGCATCACCAACGCTTGATCACTCGGTTGCCAGAACAACAGGCCGAACGGTTGTTCACCCGCGCAGACGGCGGCGAGCAAATCCTGCTCGGCCTTAAGGCCTGCCTCGACCGTCATCGCCACCGGCTGGGTCATCATCAATCCAGGGTCGAGCCACTGACGGCAACGCCACGCTCCGGGAAAAACAGGCGCTGCAATTCTGCCCCCGGGTTCTCGGCACGCATGAAGGTTTCGCCGACCAGGAACGAGTACACGCCGCTGATCTCCATCAGTTCGACATCGGCGCGATTGACGATGCCGCTTTCGGTGATCACCAACCGGTCGCGCGGGATACGCGGCAACAGGTCGAGGGTGTTTTCCAGGCTGACTTCGAAGGTGTGCAGGTTGCGGTTATTGACGCCCACCAACGGTGTGTCGAGGGTTTTCAGTGCGCGTTCCAGCTCATCACCGTCATGCACTTCCACCAGCACGTCGAGGCCAACGCTTTTGGCCACGGCGGCCAGTTCGGCCATCTTCACGTCATCCAGTGCCGAGACGATCAACAGCACGCAATCGGCGCCCAATGCGCGGGCTTCGACGATCTGGTACGGGTCGACCATAAAGTCCTTGCGGATCACCGGCAGCGAGCAAGCCGCACGTGCTTGCTGCAGGTACGGGTCGGAGCCCTGGAAGAAGTCGATATCGGTCAACACCGAGAGGCACGTCGCGCCGCCCTTCTCGTAGCTCTTGGCAATATCTTGAGGGATGAAGATTTCGCGAATCACGCCCTTGCTCGGCGAAGCTTTTTTGATTTCTGCGATGACGGCCGGCTGTTTGTCCTTGGCCTGCTTGATCAGCGCATTGGCAAAACCACGCGGTGCATCGGCGCTTTTTGCCAGGCCTTCCAGCTCCGCCAGGCTCACACGAGCACGGCGCTCGGCAACTTCTTCAGCCTTGCGGGCCAGGATTTTTTCCAGAACGGTCGGCACACTCATCCTTCATTCTCCACTTTGAACACCGCAGTAAACGCACCCAGTTCTTCGAGCTTTTCGCGCGCCAGCCCGGTGTGCAATGCATCATGAGCGAGGGCAACACCCTCTTTGAGACTGTAGGCGTGATCCGCGGCGTACAGCGCCGCACCGGCATTGAGCACGATCATTTCTGCGGCTTTTTGGCCGTTTTCGGTCTTGCGACGCCCGAGGGCATCGCGAATCAATTCAAGGGAGGCGGCTGGGCTTTCCACCGCCAGGCCGTGCAGGCTCTGGCTTTTCATGCCGAGGTCTTCGGGCTCGACCCAATATTCGGTGACCTGGTCATTCTTCAGCTCCGCCACGAAGGTCGGTGCCGCCAGGCTGAATTCGTCCAGCCCATCCTTGGAGTGCACCACCAGCACATGCTTGCTGCCCATGCGCTGCAAGACTTCAGCCAATGGACGGCACAGCGCCTGGCTGAACACGCCTACTACCTGATGTTTCACGCCGGCCGGATTCGTAAGCGGGCCGAGCATGTTGAACAGGGTGCGCAAGCCCAGGTCTTTACGCGGGCCGGCAGCGTGTTTCATTGCGCCGTGATGGGACTGCGCAAACATGAAGCCAATACCAACGTTATCGATGCAACGCGCCACTTGTACCGGGGTCAGGTTCAGGTAGATGCCTGCCGCTTCCAGCAAGTCGGCACTGCCGCTTTTACCCGACACGGCACGGTTGCCGTGCTTGGCCACGGTGCAGCCCGCCGCCGCCACGACAAACGAAGCGGCTGTCGACACGTTGAAAATATTCGCACCGTCACCGCCGGTGCCAACCACGTCCACCACGCCGTCCAGGGTCTTGAGTTCAACCTTGTCCGCCAGCTCACGCATCACCGACACGGCGCCGACGATTTCGTCGATGCTTTCGCTCTTCATGCGCATGGCCATCATGAACGCGCCAATCTGTGCGTCGGTGCATTGACCGGTCATGATCTCGCGCATCACATCGCTCATTTCAGCGGTGCTCAGGTCCAGATGGCCGACGATACGGCTCAGGGCAGTCTTGATATCCATGAAAAGTCCTTAGCGCGTGCCGCCGCTCTGCTTGAGAAAGTTAGCGAACAGCTCGTAGCCCTGCTCGGTCAAAATCGATTCCGGGTGAAATTGCACCCCTTCAACGTTCAGTGTCTTGTGACGCAGGCCCATGATTTCATCGACGGAGCCGTCTTCCAACTGGGTCCAGGCCGTCAGCTCAAGGCACTCGGGCAAGGTTTCACGCTTGACCACCAGCGAGTGGTAACGGGTCACCGTCACCGGCAAATTCAAACCGTGGAATACGCCTTGGTCGTTGTGGAACACCGGGCTGGTCTTGCCGTGCATCACCTGGCGGGCGCGAACCACGTCGCCGCCGAACGCCTGGCCGATGGACTGATGGCCCAGGCACACACCCAGGACCGGCAACTTGCCGGCGAAGAACTGGATGGCTTCCAGGGAAATGCCCGCTTCGGTCGGGGTGCACGGGCCAGGGGAAACGACGATGCGTTCCGGGTTCAACGCGGCGATTTGCGCCACGGTCATTTCGTCGTTGCGCACCACCTTGACCTCGGCACCGAGCTCGCCCAGGTACTGCACAACGTTGTAGGTAAAGGAGTCGTAGTTATCAATCATCAGCAACATGTGGGTTAAAACCTCTTGAATTCACTGACTTCTAATGACGGCCTTCCAAGGGAGTGACCCGCTGCCAGACGCACTTTCCGGTTGCCGGGGTTGGCCGGCAAGGGGCGTCAAACAAAAGGTGAAGAAAGGCGAATCGGTACAGGTCCGGCGTGGCCGGTAGGGAAAAGTTAGGCGCGCCAACGCCAACGGGCGTGTGCCTTGACTACTCGCATCAAGAGTTTGCTGATGATCAACACGGGAAGGGTCTCATTCATACGTCCAAGCACAGTAACGTAGCCTCGCCAGCGGTGCAATATGGCGCCGCAAATACGGGGGAAAGCACCAGACCGATAATTGGCGTCAAATTTTTCAGAACCCTTGCAAGACCGTTATAGTCACAGTGCTGACACAACAATAAAATCATGGACGGACTCATGACCAAGACGCGCTACTTCGCTCCACTCGCCGGCTGCCTGTTAACGCTGGCCTGCTCACACGCCTTTGCCGCACCCGCGCCCTATTCGACCATGATCGTGTTCGGTGACAGCCTGGCCGATGCCGGGACATTCGCCGACCCCGGGGCCCCAGGCTCAACCTACCGCTTCACCAACCGCACCGGCCCGCAATACTTCGACGGCAGCGGCGAAAGCACCTCGCTGATTTCTTCGACGTTGCTGGGCGGCAAGCTGGGCGTCGCGGCGGGCGACCTGAACGCCTCCACCTCGCCGGAGCGCGCCGCGCAAGGCCAGGCAGACGGCAACAACTGGGCCGTCGGTGGGTACACCACCCAGCAAATCTACGACGCCATCACCGGTAACTCCACTGTCACCGACAGCGACACCGGGCAGGTATTGCGTACACGCCCCGGGTACCTGGCATTGACGGGTGGCCGAGCCGACCCCAACGCGTTGTATTTTCTCTCTGGCGGCGGCAATGACTTCCTCGACGGCCTGGTCCTCAGCCCCGACCAGGCTTCGGCCGCAGCCGGGCGCCTGGCCAACAGCGCCCAGGCTCTGCAACAGGCAGGCGCCCGTTATGTGATGGTGTGGATGCTGCCAGACCTGGGCCTGACGCCTGCTGTAAATGGTACGCCGCTGCAAGGGGCTGTCAGCGCCTTGGCCGGCGTCTTCAACCAGACCCTGGTGCAACGCCTGTCGCAAATCGACGCGCAGATCATCCCGCTGAACATTCCGTTGCTGCTCAAGGAGACCTTTGCCGACCCCGGGCGCTTTGGTTTCGCCACCGACCAGAACCTCAACCAGACCTGCTTTAGCGGCACCACCTGCAGGAATCCGGTGTATGGCGTGGGCGGCACCAACCCGGACCCGACCAAGCTGATTTACAACGACAGCGTCCACCCGACCGAAGCCGGCCAGGTATTGATCGCCGACTACGCCTATTCGCTGCTGGCCGCCCCTTGGGAAATCACCCTGCTTCCAGAAATGGCCCAAGGCACCTTGCGTGCCCATCAGGATTCATTGCGCAACCAATGGCAAGCCGACTCCGGTAACTGGCAGGCCGTAGGCCAATGGCGGGCGATTGTCGACGCTGGGGGCCAGCACCTGGACTTCGATGATCAAAACAGCTCGGCCAGCGGTGACGGCAGCGGCTATAACCTGAACATCGGTGGCAGCTACAGGCTCAACGACGAGTGGCGCGTGGGTGTGGCAGCAGGCTTCTATCGCCAGAGTCTTGAGGCCGGCGCCAGCGATTCGGACTACAAGCTCAATAGCTACCTGGGCACCGCGTTCGCCCAGTATCAGGAAGATCACTGGTGGGCCGACGCCGCATTGACCGGCGGCAAACTGGACTTCGACAACCTCAAGCGCAAGTTCGCCCTGGGCGTCAGCGAAGGTACCGAAAAAGGCGACACCGACGGCTGGCTGTGGGCCCTGAGCGCACGCGTGGGCTATGACATCGCCGAACCGAACAGCGAATGGCACTTCTCGCCGTTTATCAGCGCCGACTATTCACGGGTGCAGGTGAATGGTTATTCAGAGAAAGATGCGCGGTCCACGGCCTTGACCTTTGATGACCAACAGCGCGACTCCAGGCGTTTGGGGGTTGGTCTGCAAGCCAACTACCGCTTCACCCCGCAAACCCTGGTGTTTGGCGAAGTGGCCCACGAGCACGAGTTTGAAAACGATACGCAGCGAGTCGGCATGTCCCTTAACAGCGTGCCGGGGATTGATTTCAAACTGGACGGCTACACACCGCGCAGCAATTCGGATCGCCTGAACCTGGGAGTTAGCCACAAGGTGACCAAGGACCTGGCGCTGAACGCGGCCTATAACGTGAGAAAGGATGACAACTTTACCCAGCAAGGAGTGAGTGTGGGGGTGAGCCTGGATTTCTGAGGCGATCTCAAATCCCTCACAAACAACTGTGGGAGCTGGCTTGCCTGCGATGGCGGTAGATCAGTCAACTAATCTGTCGACTGACACACCGCCATCGCGGGCAAGCCCGGCTCCCACATTTCGGATCTAGCTCAACAGTTAGCCCTGCGGGGTCTGTTCAGCCAACGCCACAGCCCGGAACATCGCCCGGCGCTTGTTCAGCGTCTCTTCCCACTCCAGCGCCGGCACCGAGTCAGCCACAATCCCGCCGCCCGCCTGCACATGCAGTTCGCCGTCCTTGATCACCGCCGTACGGATCGCAATCGCGGTGTCCATATTGCCGTTCCAGGCAAAATACCCCACCGCGCCGCCATACACACCCCGCTTGACCGGCTCCAGTTCGTCGATGATTTCCATCGCACGAATCTTCGGCGCGCCCGACAAGGTGCCCGCCGGCAGGATCGCCCGCAGTGCGTCCATTGCGGTCAACCCGGCCTTCAGCTCGCCGGTGACGTTGGACACAATGTGCATCACGTTGGAATACCGCTCGATCACCATCTTCTCGGTGAGCTTCACCGAACCGATTTCAGAGACTCGCCCGGTGTCGTTGCGGCCCAGGTCGATCAGCATCAAGTGCTCGGCGATTTCCTTGTCGTCGCTCAACAGGTCCTGCTCCAGCGCCAGGTCTGCCTCTTCGGTGGCACCGCGAGGGCGCGTGCCGGCAATCGGGCGCACGGTAATCAGGTTGTCTTCGACCCGCACCAGCACTTCCGGCGAACTGCCCACTACGTGGAAGTCGCCAAAGTTGAAGAAGTACATGTACGGCGTCGGGTTGAAGCAGCGCAGCGCCCGGTACAGGTCGATAGGCGCAGCCTTGAAGTCGATGGACATGCGTTGCGACGGCACCACCTGCATGCAGTCACCGGCAAGGATGTATTCCTTGATGGTGTCGACCGCACGCTCGTAGTCATCCTGAGTGAAGCTTGAACGAAAAATCGGATCTGCCGCCGGCGGACGGCTGAGGTCCAGGCCACGACGCGGGGTGATCGGCTGGCGCAGTTTCTCCAGCAGCGCTTCGAGGCTGGCCTGGCCTTGCTCGAACGCATCGGCCCGGGAAGGATCAGCCAACACAATCGCGTGCATCTTGCCGGCGAGGTTGTCGAACACCACCACGGCGTCGGAGACCATCAGCAGAATGTCCGGCACGCCCAACGGATCGGGGTTCGGGGATTTGCCCAGGCGTTTTTCCACGTAGCGTACGCAGTCGTAGCCGAAGTAACCCACCAGGCCACCATTGAAGCGCGGCAAGCCGGCGATGGTCGGCACGTTGTAGCGCGCCTTGAATTCCTCGACGAAAGCCAACGGGTCTTCCACGTCGTGGCTTTCGATCTCGACGCCGTCCAGGGTGATGCTTACATGGTGATCATGTACCCGCAGCACCGTGCGGCACGGCAGGCCTATGATCGAATAACGGCCCCATTTCTCGCCGCCCTGCACCGACTCCAGCAGGTAGGAGTTGGGCTCGTCGGCAAGCTTCAGGTAGATCGACAACGGGGTGTCGAAGTCGGCCAGGGTTTCGCAGGCCATGGGGATACGGTTGTAGCCGGCAGCGGCCAAACGCAGGAATTCTTCGCGGATCATGAGGTGCCTCGTGGCTTGAGGGTCTAACGGTCAGGTGTGCAAACGTGCCGCAACGCGGCGAGGATCAGTCAGGCGCGCCAACGCCAGCGGGCCAGGGCCTTGATGACTTTCATCCAGAGTTTGCGAGTGACCACCACGATGGGATTTCCAGAAGGGGATGGAACAGCGTCGGGCAACGTTATCTCAGCGCCCGCTCCCAAGCAACCGGGGATTAACAGGCGCAAGTCATCAATCACCAGCGCCGGGGATTCTTCGGCAATCGGGCGGCCATGGTTGTAGCCATAACTCAAGGCCACGCATTTGACCCCCGCCGCCTTCGCCGCCTGCACATCGCTGCGCGAATCGCCGACAAACAGCGATTGGGACGCCGGGATATTGGCCATTTTCATCACGAAGAACAGTGCAGCCGGGTCAGGCTTCTTTTGCGGCAAGGTATCGCCGCCGATGATCCAGCGGAAATAACGGCCGATCTTCATCTGGTCCAACAGCGGCGCGACGAAGCGCTCAGGCTTGTTGGTGATCAGGGCCATTTCCACGCCCTGTTTGTGCAGCCACTTCAGGGTGTCGCGCACACCGGGATAGACCACGGTCAGCTCGTGGCCGTTTTCATAAGCCACGTTGAACAGCTCAAGGGCATGCTCGGCCTCCACCTCATCGACACCCTCGGCGTCGATGTTGTTGGCCAGGGCCCGGCGTACCAGCATCTGCACGCCGTTGCCAACCCACTCGCGCACCGACTCGACACCCGCCGGCTTGCGACCGAGCTTGAGCAGCATGTCGTCCACGGCCGCCGCCAGGTCCGGCACCGAATCGATCAACGTACCGTCCAGATCGAACATCACCAGCCGTGGCAGTTTGCCGGGGAACAGCTGCTCAAAGCCGCTCATGGACGCGCCAGCGCCAGTTCTGCACGCATTTTGGCGATCACTTCCTGATAGTCCGGGGCGTTGAAGATCGCCGAGCCGGCCACAAAGGTGTCGGCACCGGCCGCGGCGATTTCGCGAATGTTGTTCACGTTGACGCCACCGTCGATTTCCAGGCGGATATCCCGCCCCGATGCATCGATCAGCGCGCGCGCCTGGCGCAGCTTGTCGAGGGTGCCAGGGATGAACTTCTGCCCGCCAAAGCCCGGGTTGACGCTCATCAGCAGCACCATGTCGACCTTGTCCATCACGTACTCGAGCACGCTCAGTGGGGTGGCCGGGTTGAACACCAGGCCGGCCTTGCAACCGCCTTCGCGGATCAGTTGCAGGGAACGGTCGACGTGCAGCGTGGCTTCCGGGTGGAAGGTGATGTAGGTCGCACCGGCTTCGATGAAGTCACCGACGATGCGGTCCACCGGGCTGACCATCAAGTGCGCGTCGATGGGCGCGGTCACGCCGTACTTGCGCAGGGCGGCGCACACCATCGGACCAATGGTCAGGTTCGGTACATAGTGGTTGTCCATGACATCGAAGTGAACGAAGTCGGCACCGGCGGCCAACACGTTGTCCACTTCTTCGCCCAGGCGGGCGAAGTCGGCGGAGAGAATCGATGGAGCAATGACGAAGGGCTGCATGACGCACCTTTTTGAGCTAAATCACGATGGCGCGCATTGTATACCTCATGCTTTGTTACGCGCACCGTGACCTGACTCAATGGTTAGTAGGCAGCCCGGTAGATTTTCTCGATATCCGCGGCGCTGAGCTTGCGCGGATTGTTGCGCATCAGGCGCTCGATGCCCGCCGCCTCTACCGCCATGGCCGGGATGGCATCCTCGGGCACACCAAAGCTGCGCAGGCCGGACGGGATCTCGACTGCGGCACACAGTCGCGTCATGGCCTCCACCGCCAGGTCGGCCGCATCCACGGCACTCAGCCCCGTAATATTCACGCCCATGGCCTGAGCAATCTCTTGCATGCGCTCAACACACGCCAGCTTGTTCCAGTGCATCACGTAGGGCAGCAGCAAGGCATTACTCACGCCGTGGGCGATGTTGAAGCGCCCGCCCAGCGGGTACGCCAGCGCATGCACCGCGCCCACGCCAGCGTTACCGAACGCCATCCCGGCCATCAGGCTGGCGGTGGCCATGTCGTCGCGGGCTTGCAGGTTGGCCGGGTTGGCGTAGGCCTTGGGCAGTGCCTTGGCGATCAACTTGATTGCGCCAAGCGCCAGCGCATCAGTAATCGGCGAGGCGTTCAGCGACAGGTAGGATTCGATGGCGTGTACCAGCGCGTCCACACCACTGGCGGCGGTGACGCTACGGGGGCAGGTCAGGGTCATTTGCGGGCTGATCAGGGCCACGTCCGGCAGCAGGTAATCGCTGACGATACCTTTTTTCAGCTGCGCGACCTTGTCCGACAGAATCGCCACGTTGGTCACCTCCGAACCGGTGCCGGCGGTGGTGGGAATGGCGATCAGCGGCGGGCCTTTGCGGGGCACCTGGTCCACGCCGAACAGGTCGGCCAGGGCGCCGTGGTAACCGGCGTAGGCCGCCACGCTCTTGGCGATGTCGATGGCGCTGCCGCCGCCAAGGCCGATCAGGCCGTCATGCCCGCCTTCGCGGTACACGCGCATGCAATCCTCGACGATGGCGATTTCCGGGTCGGGCAGCACGCGGTCGAAGATTTCGTAGGTTCGTTCGCCCAGGTGCTCCAGCGCCAACGCCACGGTGCCGGACTTGACCAGCGCCGCGTCGGTGACAATCAGCGGGTTGTCGACATCCAGGCGTGTCAGCTCAGTTGCCAGTTGCTCGATGGCGCCTGGGCCGGTGAGCAGTTTGTGGGCGATCTTGAATGAGGAAGTACTCATGTGCGCGGCCTCTTATCAGTTATGGGCTGGCACAAGAATAGCGTCGGATTGCGGGTTGTCTGCCATTCAGCAGCTGAATGGCACGTTCCCTTTGGGAGCTGGCTTGCCTGCGATAGCATCAACTCGGTGCAACTGAAAAACCGAGTCGCCCGCATCGCAGGCAAGCCAGCTCCCACATTTGACCGAGAGTCGGCCTTTAGACTTGGGCGGTGCGCAGCTTTTCACTGCGCCCGCGCAGCCATTCCAGGGTCAGCAACAGCACCACCGAGAAGGCGATCAACAAGGTCGCTGCGGCGGCAATGGTGGGGCTGAGGTTTTCGCGGATGCCGCTGAACATCTGGCGGGGCAAGGTCGCCTGCTCGGGCCCGGCGAGGAACAGCGTCACCACCACTTCATCAAACGAGGTGGCAAAGGCAAACAGCGCACCGGAAATAACCCCCGGCGCAATCAGCGGCAACGTGACCCGGCGAAATGCGGTCAACGGCGACGCACCCAAGCTGGCCGCCGCCCGCACCAGGTTGTGGTTGAACCCCTGCAAGGTCGCCGACACGGTGATGATCACAAACGGTACACCCAGCACCGCATGCACCACGATCAACGAGAAAAAGCTGTTGCCCAGGCCCAGCGGCGCAAAGAACAGGTAACTGGCCACGCCGATAATCACCACCGGCACCACCATTGGTGAAATCACCAAGGCCATCACCAGTGCCTTGCCGGGGAAATGCCCGCGGGTCAGGCCTATCGCCGCCAGCGTGCCGAAGACCATCGCCAGCACCGTCGCGGCAGGGGCGACGATGATGCTGTTCTTCAGGGCGCGCATCCACTCCGCCGAACCGAAGAAGTCCTGGTACCAGTGCAACGAGAAACCTTGCAGCGGGTATACCAGAAAGCTTCCACTGTTGAACGACAGCGGGATGATCACCAGCACCGGCAAGATCAGGAACAACAGGATCAGGCCGCACAGAATCCGCAAGCTGTAGAACCAGACCCGCTCCACGGGCGACATATAAGGGTTCAGCATCGCAACGGTCTCCTTAGCTCAGGCGCAGGCGGCTGGCGCCTACCAGCCAGTTGTAGATCAGGTACAGCACCACGGTGGCCAGCAGCAGCAAGCCGCCCAGGGCCGTGGCCATGCCCCAGTTAATGCTGGTGTTGGTGTAGAAGGCCACGAAATAACTGACCATCTGGTCGTTCGGGCTGCCCAGCAACGCCGGGGTGATGTAGTAGCCGATCGCCAAAATGAACACCAACAGGCAGCCGGCGCCCACGCCCGCGTAAGTCTGCGGGAAGTACACGCGCCAGAAGCTGGCGAACGGGTGGCAGCCCAGGGAAATGGCGGCCCGCATGTAGGTGGGCGAGATGCCTTTCATCACGCTGTAGATCGGCAGAATCATGAACGGCAGCAGGATGTGCACCATCGAGATATAGACCCCCAGCCGGTTGAACACCAGCTCCACCGGCTTATCGATCAGGCCCATGCCCATCAGCGCACTGTTGATCAGGCCGCCGGACTGCAGCAACACAATCCAGGCCGCCACGCGCACCAGCACCGAAGTCCAGAACGGCAGCAGCACCAATATCATCAGCAGGTTGCTTTGCCGCGCCGGCAGGTTGGCCAGCAGGTACGCCAGCGGATAGGCCAGCAGCAGGCAGAACACGGTGATCACCAGGCCCATCCAGAACGTACGGGCGAAGATATCGAGGTAGATCGCCTGGTCCGGCGTGGCCGGGGCGACTTCGCCGAGGTCGTCGATGCGGTGGTCGACAGCGGCCAGCAAGTAGTAAGGCGTGAGGCTACTGGTGTTGCGCCGGATCGCCTGCCAATACGCGGGGTCGCCCCAGCGTTCGTCGAGGTTTTCCAGCGCTTCTTTATAAGAGGCAGGCGCTTGGGTAAACGGCAGCGCCCGCGCGGTTTTCGTCAGCAGGCTGCGATAGCCCGCCAGTTCCATGTTCAAGCGTTTTGACAGATCGCCCAGGGTCGAGTTTTTGCG
The DNA here is from genome assembly GCF_034314165.1 of Pseudomonas sp. Bout1. Taxonomy (GTDB): domain Bacteria; phylum Pseudomonadota; class Gammaproteobacteria; order Pseudomonadales; family Pseudomonadaceae; genus Aquipseudomonas. The sequence goes on from NZ_JAVIWK010000001.1 coordinate 6,357,529, forward strand.
GGCTTCGCCCAGGTCTTCGCTGAGCGCCTGGTACACCGGCTCGCCAGGCAGGCCACGACCGTCCCAGGCCGTCACCGCCACCACCGTGCGCGGCAAGCCGCCCACCACTTCCGGGTTGCCGACGCTTTTGTACAGCAGCGCCACAATCGGCACCAGGAACACCAGCAGCAAAAACATCACCAATGGCGCGATCAAGGCCTGGGCCTTCCAGCGGTTGAGCCGCTCGGCACGCGCCAGGCGCTGTTTCAGGGTGGGGCTGGGAATGGCGATGGCCATGGCGAACTCCGGAACTTGAAAATGAATGCAATCTGCCAAACGCAGCAAATCTCATGTGGAAACCGGCGTGTGTGGGAGCCGGGTTTGCCCGCGATGCAGGCACCTCGGTGTATCAGTTGCACCGCGGTGATGCGATCGCAGGCAAGCCAGCTCCCACACAAACCTGTTCCCACAAGGGGTCAGGCGGTGTAGCGAGTTACTTGGCCGCCCACGCGTTAAAGCGCTGCTCCAGTTGCTCACCGTTATCCGCCCAGAAGCTAACGTCGATCTGCACCTGGTTGGCGATGTTTTCCGGGGTAGTCGGCATGTCCTTCAGGATGTCCTTCGCCAGCAACGGCACCGCCTGGATGTTGGCCGGGCCGTAGGCGATGTTTTCCGAGTAGGTCTTCTGCTGCTGCGGCTGCACCGAGAACGCGATGAATTTCTTCGCCGCCTCAGCGCGGTCCTTCGCCAGGCCTTTTGGAATCGCCCAGGCGTCGAAATCGTAGATCCCGCCGTTCCACACCACTTTCAGGTTGCTTTCTTTCTGCACGGCGGCGATCCGGCCGTTGTAGGCAGAGCTCATGACCACGTCGCCCGAGGCGAGGTACTGCGGCGGTTGGGCGCCCGCTTCCCACCACTGGATATACGGCTTGAGCTCATCGAGCTTCTTGAACGCACGGTCCTGGCCATCTTTGCCGGCCAGCACTTTGTACACGTCCGCGGGTGCCACGCCGTCAGCCATCAGGGCGAATTCCAGGGTGTACTTGGCACCCTTGCGCAGGCCGCGCTTGCCCGGGAATTTCTGGGTGTCCCAGAAATCTGCCCAGCCGCCGGGTGCTGCTTTGAGTTTGTCAGCGTTGTAGGCCAGCACGGTGGACCATACAAAGAAGCCCACGCCGCAGGGCTGGATCGCACCTTTGACGTAGTCGCCCGGGTTGCCGAACAGTTTCGGGTCCAGCGGTTCGAACATGTCTTCGTCGCAGCCACGGGACAGTTCCGGCGATTCCACTTCTACCAGGTCCCAGGACACGCTCTTGGTGTCGACCATGGCCTTGACCTTGGCCATTTCACCGTTGTATTCACCGGCGACGATCTTGCCGTTGCCCGCGCTTTCCCACGGTGCGTAGAAGGCCTTGACCTGCGCCGCCTTGTTCGCGCCACCGAAGGACACGACCGTCAGGTCCGGGCCTGCCATGGCCTGTGTCGCGCCCATCAGGCTCAACGCCAGGGCTGAATATTTCAGGGATCTCAACATTGTTGTTCTCTCCACGTGCAGGGTTGGTGAAGCCATAGGGCGATTAATTCGCCTCTAGAAGTGGGTCGAGTGCGCGAACGTGCTCGACTTGCCAGCCAATCGGTACCACGTCGCCGACCGCCAGGGCTGTGTCCAGCTCGGCGATCGGTTGTTTCACAAAAAAATCGGACTTGCCGCAGACTTCCAGGCGCACGCGCACGTGGTCGCCCAGGTAGATGAATTCAGCCACCCGCCCCGAGAAGCGGTTGACGCAGCTTTCGCTGGAACCATTGAGGCTGACACGCTCGGGGCGCACCGACAGGGTCACCGGGCCGCCGACCTGGCCGACGTTTACCGCCAGCGCCTCGACCTTTTCGCCGCGCGCCAACTCGACCACGCAGCGGTCGCCGGTGTGGCTGTGCAAGTGGCCATTGAGGCGGTTGTTTTCGCCGATGAAGTTGGCGACGAAGGTGTTTTTCGGCTCTTCATACAAAGTACGCGGCGCGGCGATCTGCTGGATCTCGCCCTGATGGAATACCGCCACCCGGTCGGACATGGTCAGCGCTTCGCCCTGGTCGTGAGTCACGTACACCACGGTGACGCCGAGGCGCTGGTGCAGATGCTTGATCTCCATCTGCATGTGTTCGCGCAGTTGTTTGTCGAGGGCGCCGAGGGGTTCGTCCATCAACACCAGTTGCGGTTCGAACACCAAGGCTCGGGCCAGGGCCACGCGCTGTTGCTGGCCGCCGGAGAGTTGCGCCGGGTAACGCTGGGCGAAGGCATCAAGCTGCACCATGTTCAGCACGCGCTTGACCCGCTCGCTGATGTCGGTCTTGCTCAAGCCGCGCACCGACAGTGGGAACGCCAGGTTCTCGGAGACGGTCATGTGCGGGAACAACGCGTAGTTCTGGAACACCATGCCGATGTCACGCTTGTGGGGCGGCACGTTGTTGATAGAGCGGCCAGCCAGCTGGATCTCGCCGGCGGTGGGGGTTTCAAAACCGGCGAGCATCATCAGGCTGGTGGTCTTGCCCGACCCGGACGGCCCGAGCAGGGTCAGGAACTCGCCCTTGCGGATTTCCAGGTTGAGGTCTTTGACGATCAGGTTCTCGCCGTCGTAGCTCTTTTGCACGCCACGAAAGCTGACCAGCACATCGTTCGAATCCGCCTCACTCATACCCGCACCTTTTTGTTTTGGACTGCCATCGAACAAGCGTAGTCCAGGCGCAAGCCCACGAAAATCGGGGGCCCGGAGAGTTTGGCATCAGCAGGATGGAAGGTTTGGGGTAGGGATTGCCCTACACGGATGGCGGGCACAGAACAGTCGGGCAGCTACAGCTGGCAGGAATGGGTTTATCGGGCGCGCCGGGTGGTCGCAAACAGATAAGCGGTTATAGAAGCTTGTGCTCCATGGCGTACTTCACCAGTTCCGCCAGAGAGGTGATATTGAGCTTTTGCATCAGGCGCGCCTTGTGGGTGCTGATGGTTTTGCTGCTCAACGCCAACTGCTGGGCAATGTCGTTGACGTTGGCGCCCTGGGCCAGGCGTTCGAACACCGAGAACTCGCGCTCCGACAACAGCGAGTGCAAGGGCCGGGAGTCGGTGAGGCCGACTTCAAAGACCATCCGGTCTGCCAGGTCCGGGTCGATATACCGCCCACCCGCCGCGACTTTGCGTATGGCTGTCAGCAACAGGGCCGGGTCACTGTCCTTGGTGGCATAACCGGCTGCACCGACCTTCAACGCACGGGCAGCCATTTGCGCTTCATCGTGCATCGACAGCACCAGGATCGCCGGTGGATTGTTCAGCGCACGAATCCGCGGGATGGCTTCCAGCCCATTGACGCCGGGCATCGAGATGTCCAGCAACACCACCTCGCAGGGCACGTGGCGCAGGGTTTCGAGCAACTGCTCGCCATTGCTCGCCTCGCCCACCACCAGCAGGTCCTTGGCCAGGCCGATCAGTTGCTTGATACCTTCACGAACGATGGTGTGGTCTTCGGCTACCAGTACACGGATCACGGTGGATGTCCTCTTCTTTTGGTTATCAATCCAGCGGCACGGTCACACTCAGGGTGGTGCCCTCGCCCAATTCGCTGTCCAGCCTCAGTTGCCCGCCCATGATCAGCACCCGCTCGCGCATGCCCACCAGGCCAAACGACACCGGGCGCCCGGGAGCCTGGACGAACCCTGCGCCATCGTCGCTGATGGTCAGCCGCAAATGTGCGCCCTCCACCACCAGCGTCAGCTCCACAGTATGCGCCTGGGCATGGCGCATCACATTGGTCAGCGCCTCCTGCAGGATGCGGAACAGGCCGATGGCCTTGGCGTCGCTCAAAGCCGGAAGGTTGTCCGGCACCTGCACCAGGCAGGGAATCTGTGTACGGGCTTCAAAACGCCGGGCCTGCCACTCGATCGCCGAGGCAATCCCGGCATCGAGAATCGGCGGGCGCAGGGCGGTGGCTACGTCACGGACCAATTGGAACAGCTGGGCGATCAGGCGCTTCATGCTGTTCAGGCGCTCGTGCAGGCCCGGGTCCAGTTGCGCGTAGGTCAGCTCGCACATCGAGGTTTCCAGCTTGAGCACGGTGAGCATTTGCCCCAGCTCATCGTGTACTTCCCGGGCGATGCGGGCCTTCTCTTCCTCGCGCACGGTTTCCAGGTGCGCGGATAATTCCCGCAGTTGCGCGCGGGAGGCGTCCAGCTCCAGCTCGATGCGTTTGCTCTCGCTGATGTCCCAGACAATCCCGTCCCAGACCACGGCGCCGCCTTCCAGGCGCCGGGTCACGGCCTTGATATCGGCCCAGCGCTGTTCGCCCAGGCGGGTCAGGATGCGGCCCTGCCAGGCCCAGTTAGTTTCGGTTTCGATGGCCTGGTCCTGGGTGCGGTGATAACTGGCACGATCATCGGGGTGCACCAGGCTGCGAATGCCCATGGCCGGGTGGCTGAGTACTTCCGGGGCGTAACCCACCAACCCCTCGCTGCCCTGGCTGATGTAGGCGAATTCGATCGCTTCACTGCGCGGCAAGCGTTCAAGGCGAAACACCAGCCCCGGCACATTGGCGGCAATGCCTTGCAGGCGCGCTTCACTTTCCTGCAGGGCCGCAAGCGCGCGGCGGCGCTCGGTAACGTCGTTGAGATAGACCACCAGGTATTCGCCGTCGGCAAAGCGCAGGAAACTCAGGGACACGTCTGCCGGCAACACGCTGCCGTCGGCCCGCAGGCAACTGGTCGCAAAACTCTGCGGCCCGTCTTCGCTGGCCCGGGCGCGTTTCCACAGGTTGAGCCAGCGGTCCATGGTCAGCGTCGGGTCGAGTTCGATCAACGGCCGTTCGATCAGCGCGTCGGGGCCGTAGCCGAGCATGGTTTCTGCCGCCAGGTTGGCGTAGCGCACATGGCTGTCCCAATTGACCCAGAGGATGCCGACGGTGCTTTGGTCGATGGAAAACTGCGTCAGGCGCAAGGCTTCGGCGCCGGCCGCACGGGCGGCGCTTTCTTCGCGGGCGGCCAGCAGGTTGTGTTCCAGGCCTCGTTGCTGGCGGCGCTGCCAGAACACTATGGCCAGGCTGGCGAGCAGCAACAGGCCCAACAGCAGCGTGAGGTTTTGCCAGAACCCCGCAGACTCGGTCACCCGTGGGTACTTGGGTTGCAGCCAGCGTGTGTGCAACTGGTCCAGGTCGCGGGCGGGAATCGTGCGCAGAGCGCTTTGCATGATGTCGGCCAACTCCGGCCAGTCGCGCCGCGTCGCCACTCGCAGCAATTGCGGCAGGCCGATATCGCCCACCACGGCGAGGCCGGCGAACTCGTTTTCGCCAGACAAGCGGCTCAATTGCGCCTCGTCCACCACCGCATACCGCGCTTGCTGGCTCACCAATAGTTGCAGGGCCTGGCGCTCCATGGGCACGCCTTGCAGGTTGAGGCTCGGGTAGGTGCTGCGCAGGTAATCCGCCACGGCGCTGGGCATGCGCACGGCGACGCGGGATTGGTCGTCGAGTTTTTCCAGGTCTACCGATGTGCCGCCGTCACGAATGCCGACGATGTGCTGGGGCACACGCATGTAGGGGTCGGAGAACAACCACAGGCGCAGGCCGGCGGGGGTTTGTACCAGGCCAGGAGCAATATCGACCTCGCCATCACGCACCGCCGCTTCCAGTTGCTCCTGGTTGGGGAAGTTGCGCCAGGTCAGCTCAATGCCCAGCGCCTTGGCCAGCCACTGCATCAACTCGACGTTGGCCCCGGACAACCGCTGCAAGCGTCGATCGTATTGGGCATAGGGCGCCTGCAACACCAGGCCGACCCGCAGGCCCGGGTGCTGGCCCAGCCATTCACGCTGGCCGTCATCGAGCTGCGCCTGATGAGTGGCAGGCGCAGGCACCGCACCCGCGATCAAGGGAAAGCATAAACAGCCGATAACCAGCAGGTAGCGAAAACCCATGATCCACGTCTCATATCACTGACAAATACTGATCAACCCATTAGGCTGCCGGAATCACTTCTGGCCGGAAATCAACGATGCCACTTTCCCACCGCTCGGCACTGCCAGCATTGTGCCTGTCGCTGCTGTTTACCAGCGCCTTTTGTGTCGCGGCCGCCGACACTCCCGCTCCTGCCCCAGAAAAACCGCCGGTGCGCCAGCCCTTGCCGGAGCGCAGCCAGGAAGAAGCCAACGCCCTGGAGCGACAAATCCCGCAGCAGGAACAGCAACAATTGCAGGCAGGCAGCGACTCCTTCCTTGCACTGTGGAAGCCGGCCAACAGTGGCGAACCTGAAGGCGTGGTGATTATTGTCCCGGGCAACGGCGAAAGTGCTGACTGGCCTCAAGCAATTGGGCCGTTGCGCAAGAAATTGCCCGACGCTGCCTGGAGCACTCTGAGCTTGTCACTGCCAGACCTGACACTGGACACCCTGCCGCCACGCGTCATCGAATCGCCCAAAGCGGCCGTGGAGACCAGCAGCAAAGACGCCAGCACCGTGGCCAAACCCGTGGAGCAAGCCGCCAGCGCCGAAGCTGAAGGCACCGACCCTGTCGTGGTGCCGGGCAGCGATGAACAAGACAAGACCGACGCCACGCGCATCTTCGCGCGTATTGATGCCGCCCTCGCTTTCGCCCAAACCCAGAACGCCCGCAGCATTGTGCTGCTCGGCCACGGCACAGGTGCCTGGTGGGCAGCGCGTTACCTGAGTGAAAAACAACCGGCGCAGGTGCAGAAGTTCGTCATGGTGGCCGCGCAGACGCCCGCGAGTCGGCAACCCGATCTGCTACAACTGGCCCCTACCTTGAAACTGCCCACGGCAGACTTCTTCTATCAGGACAACGCCCAGGCACGCAAAACTGCCCAGGAACGTTCCCAGGCCAGTAAGCGTTTGAAGAATGGCAACTACAAGCAAGTGTCCCTGAAGGCCTTCCCCGACAACAGCCCGGCCGGGGCAGAACAGCTATACCGGCGGATTCGCGGCTGGTTGAGCCCGCAAAATCCCGGGGACTGATCGCCGCTTTTGATACTGATGAAGATCAACGGTGGGAGCTGGCTTGCCTGCGATGCAGGCAACTCGGTCTCACTGATGCGCCGAGGTGAGGCCATCGCAGGCAAGCCAGCTCCCAGCGTCAGCGAAAGTCTCGTCTTTCGCGAATCAGCGCGTAGGCGTTGTGCAGCTCACGGGTACGCTCGGTCGCCTCGCGCACTTGCGCGGGGCTGGCGCCACTGCCGGCAATCTTGTCCGGGTGGTGCCGACTGAGCAGGCGCCGGTAGGCACGCTTGATCACAGACGGTTCGGTGGTCGAGGTCACCCCCAGAATCCGCAGCGCCTCCTGATACGCGCCACCACGATTGGCCAACGGCTTGCGCTCAGGCTCGTAGTCAGCCGCCAGCGCCTGCACCTGCTGGACAGTCCAGCCCAGCCATTTGCCCCATTGCACGATCAACTCGCGTTCGGCCGTGCCGGCCTTGCCGTCCGCCCAGGCCATGCGCCAGCAGGCGCGCAGCACACCTTCCGCCGCATGGGGCTGGGCCTTGAGCAGGCGCAAGTAACTGCGTACCCGGTCCGAGCCCGACTTGCCCCGGTTGAATGCGGCAATCGCGCGACGTTGGGCCGGCTCGGCCATGTCCAGCGAGCGCATCTCCTGGCGCGCCTGCTGGATATGCCCGTCCACTACCCGGCCGTTGCTCTTGGCCAGGCGGCCGAGCAACACGAACAGCAATTCGTCATTACGCAGTGCCGCTCGACCGCCGAGGCGCTCGCGTAGCTGGGCCCAGCTTTGCAACTCCAGACGCCGGTCCAGCGCCTGGCCGAGCAACGCGCCCAACATGGCCCCCGGAATGCTGGCAATGGCAAAGCCCGCCCCGGCTCCAATCAGAGTCCCTGGCCACAACATCCTAGTGCCCCGCTGTCAGCAGGGTTTCTACCTGCGCCAGGCGCTCCAGCGTCCCGACATCGATCCAGCGTCCGCCCATGTGCTCTCCCGTTACCAAACCTTTCGCCATGGCGTCGCGCAACAGCGGCGCCAGCTTGAAGGCACCTGCGCTGCAACCCTCGAACAATTTCGGGTCCAGCACGGAAATGCCACTGAAGGTCAGGTTATCGGCACCCGGGGCAGCATCATGAAGCACACCGTCCTTTATATAGAAGTCACCGCCGGATGGGTGATGCGCCGGGTTGTCGACCATCACCAGGTGGGCCAGCCCCTCCAGTGGCCGGTCGAGGCTGGCGAAGTCGTAGTCGGTCCAGATATCGCCATTGACCACCAGGAACGGTTCGTTCCCCAGCAGCGCCAAGGCCTTGAAAATCCCGCCGCCGGTCTCCAGCGGCTCGCCTTCGGCCGAGTACTGGATGCGCACGCCGTACTGCGAACCGTCACCCAGGTAGCCTTCGATCTGCTGACCGAGCCAGGCATGGTTGATAACGATATCGGTAAAGCCCGCTTTCGCCAGCGCCTCAAGGTGGTACTCGATCAGGCGCTTGCCGCCGGCCTGGATCAGCGGCTTGGGTGTGTGCAGGGTCAGCGGGCGCATCCGCTCGCCTTTGCCCGCTGCCAGGATCATCGCCTTCATACGGCCGCCTTGACGCGCAGGCTCGCCAGCAACTCACCCAGTTCGCTCAACTCTGGCCGGTCTGCCAGTACCGCTTCTATATAAGCAAAGAAACGCGGCACGTCCGCCAGGTAGCGTGGCTTGCCATCACGGTGGCAGATGCGCGCAAAGATACCGATCACCTTCAGGTGACGCTGCACGCCCATCAGGTCGCTGGCCCGCAGGAACTCCTCGAAGTCCGACTGCACCGGGATACCCAGCGCGCCGGCGCGCTGCCAGTAACCGCGCTGCCATTCCCGCACACGAGCCTTGGGCCAACTGATGAAGGCGTCCTTGAACAGGCAGGTGATGTCATAGGTCACCGGGCCGTAGACCGCGTCCTGGAAGTCCAGCACACCGGGGTTCGGTTCGCTGATCATCAGGTTGCGCGGCATGTAGTCGCGGTGTACCAGCACCTTGGGCTGGGCCAGGGCGCTGTCGATCAGGTGGTCACTGACGCGCTGCCACAACGCAAGTTGCCGAGCGTCGAACTCAATGCCCAACTCCTGGCGAACGTACCATTCGGGAAACAATTCCAGCTCTCGCCGTAACAGCGCGACGTCATAGCTGGGCAATGGCGCCTCCATCGGCAATTGCTGGAAAGCCAGCAGCGCGTCGATGGCATCGGCGAACAATGGGGCGGCATTTTGTTCGTCAATCACGTCCAGATAGGTTTTTTTCCCCAGGTCATTAAGCAAAAGAAAGCCGCGAAGCAGATCTTGCGCATAAATTTTCGGAACATTTATTCCCGATTGTTCGAGCAAATGAGCGATATCGACGAAAGGTTTGCAGTTTTCCTGGGGGGGTGGAGCGTCCATTACGACGAAACTGCGACCGCCTCCGTCCCACCGGAAGTAACGCCTGAAACTCGCGTCACTGCTGGCCGCAGTCAACGTGGCCGGGGGTACGACACCCCAGCCCTGCGCGGTAAAAAGGCGAGGCAATTGCTCATCAAGCCAGACTTGCAGCTGTTGCAAACGTAGATCTTGGTCGGGCATTACAAGGGTCTCCGACGGCGCTAGCCGTCAAGCGGGTCATGCTTTATTATCACGCATCTTTTTCAGACCATCGAGAGGCGTGCGGCCCACACCGCGGGCAGATGGCACGCAGGAAGCCCGGACTAATAAGATGGCATTGAAATCCCCCGCGTTTCGTAGAAAATTTCCGTTGCTGGTAACCGGCAGTCTGCTGGCCATGCAACCTTTCGCCACCTCATTCGTGGTCGCCGCGGAACAGTATGACTGCTCAGTCTCTGCTTCGGGTGCCTGGGATTGCGCGCCGAAGACGGCCGCAGCCCCGCTGCCACCGCGCCCGGTGCATGACGGCAGTGCCGTCAGCTCTGCCAGTGGCACGCCGCAAGGCGAGTCCGGCGGCAGTGCCGAGGCCGTGCCGCAGACCGCACTGGTCACTGAAGCCAAGGGCCGCGGCCTGCGTTCGCGCAGCGCTGACTACAGCCACCTGGACTGGGTCCCTCGCGAGAAGCTCACCGCCGCGCAACTGGCCGAGACCGGCCCGTATTGCTCCGGCGCGTACATCGAGCCGACCCGTCCTGGCATGAACGACAAGACGAACAAGAGCGATGCGCCGACCTTCATCGGTGCCAAGGTCTCTCGTTACGAGCAGGAACAACAGGTTGCTTCCCTGGCCGGTGACGTCGTCATGCGCCAGGGCAGCATGCAGGTCGAGGCCGACGAGGCCAACCTGTACCAGGCCGAGAACCGTGGCGAACTGAACGGCAATGTCCGTCTGCGCGACAACGGCGCCCTGCTGGTAGGCGACCACGCTGAAGTCCAACTGGACACCGGCGCCGCCAAGGTCGACAACGCCGAATACGTGATGCACAAATCGCGCATCCGCGGTAACGCGCTGTACGCCAAGCGCGCCGAGAACGCGATCATCCGTCTCAAGGACGGTACGTACACCACCTGTGAGCCGAACAGCAACGCCTGGCAGCTCAAGGGCAACAACATCACGCTCAACCCGGCCACCGGTTTCGGTACGGCGACCAACGTGACGTTGCGGGTCAAGGACATTCCGATCCTTTACACCCCGTACATCTATTTCCCGATCGACAACCGTCGTCAATCCGGCTTCCTGCCGCCGAGCTTCAGCACCGGTAGCGAGACTGGCTTCACTTTGGTTACGCCGTACTACTTCAACCTGGCGCCGAACTACGATGCCACGTTGTACCCGCAATACATGACCAAGCGCGGCCTGTTGATGGAAGGCGAATTCCGCTACCTCACCAAGTCCAGCGAAGGTCAGTTTGGCGGCGCGTACCTGAACGATGACAGCGATGAGCGCAAGGGTCAGACCGATAACGAAAAGACCCGCTACATGCTCAACTGGCAACACAAGGGCGGCCTGGATTCGCGCTTGTTGACCCAGGTCGACTACACCAATATCAGCGATCCTTACTACTTCCAGGATTTGAAGTCCTACCAGGAAGGCGTGAAGAGCCAGGACTACGTGAACCAACAGGGTTCCGTGACCTATCGTGGTGATAGCTACCAGGCGCGGTTGAACCTGCAGGCTTACCAGTTGGCGACCGTTTCTCAGATCACACCGTACAACCGGCTGCCACAGATCACCTTCAATGGTGCGCTGCCATACCACCCTGGCGGCTTGAATTTCACTTATGAGACCGAAGCGGTACGCTTTGACCGAGACTTGGAAAGCGGCACGTTCACGGACGAGGATAACGTGACAACTAAGCGACTGGACACCAACGTGACTGGGCTTACCCGTGCAAACGGTACCCGCCTGAACGTTGCGCCAGCCGTCGATTACCCGATGAACTGGACCTATGGTTTTGTTACACCGAAACTCAAATACGTCTACACCAAATACGACCTCGACCTCGACTCCATAGGTAAAAACAGCCTCGCCCCCGGAGACGAGTTCAAGAGTTCGCAAGACCGTGCAGTTCCGATCGCCAGTGTCGACAGCGGCCTGTACTTCGACCGCAATACCAACTGGTTCGGCAAAGACTACCGCCAGACCCTGGAACCGCGCGCGTACTACCTGTATGTACCGAACAAGGACCAGAGCGATATCCCGGTATTCGACACCAGCGAGTACTCGTTCAGCTACGCGTCGCTGTTTCGCGACAATCGCTTCAGCGGCTCTGACCGTATCGGCGACGAGAACAAGCTGTCCTTGGGTGTGACCAGCCGCTGGATCGAAGACAATGGCTTCGAACGTCAACGCGTCAGCGTTGGCCAAGCGCTGTACTTCAAGGATCGCGAAGTTCAGTTGCCTGGCATCCTGGCCGCTGACCGTGCAGACGCACAGTCGAACGTCTCGCCTATCGCCCTGGACTACGAGTTCCGCTTCAACCGCGACTGGCGCGCCACTGCCGACTACAACTGGGACACCGAAAGCCACAGCCCACGCTCCGGCAGTGCGATGTTCCACTACCAGCCGGAAGACAACCCAAACAAGGTTATCAACGTTGGTTATCGCTATCGCAACGACCAGGTTGTCTACAACCAGTTGACCGGCAAATGGCAGTTTGGCGGCGACTATGGCAGTGCAGCGGATCCAAGCACCTTTGTGAAGGATTACTACAAAATCCAGCAACACGACTTCTCGATGATGTGGCCGATCGTTCCGCAGTGGAACCTGATCACCCGCTGGCAGTATGACTATGCCCGCAACCGTACCCTGGAAGCCTTCGGTGGTTTCGAGTACGACAACTGCTGCTGGAAACTGCGCGTCATCAACCGTTACTGGGTTTCCAACGACGAATACAGCCAGATCGCCCCGCTGAACGAAAAGGGTGACCACGGGCTCTTCTTCCAAGTTGTCCTCAAAGGACTCGGCGGCCTGACCGGCGCCAAGGTAGAGAGCTTCCTCGACAAAGGCATTGAAGGTTATCGTGAACGTGAAGACCAAGCTTTCTGATTGTCTGCGCCCGCTGATGCTGGGCGCGCTGTTCCTGGGTACCGCCGCAGCTCACGCTGCGGTCCAACCGCTGGACAAGGTAGTGGCCATCGTCGATAACGACGTGATCATGCAGAGCCAACTGGACCAACGGGTCAAGGAAGTTCAGCAAACCATCGCCAAGCGTGGCGGCGGCGTACCGCCTACCAGCGTGCTGGACCAGCAGGTGCTTGAGCGCCTGATCGTGGAAAACCTGCAACTGCAGATCGGCGATCGCTCCGGTATCCGTATCAGCGACGAAGAGTTGAACCAGGCTGTCGGCACCATTGCCCAGCGCAACAACATGAGTGTTGATCAGTTCCGCGCCGCCCTGGCCCACGACGGCCTGTCCTATGAGGACGCCCGTGACCAGATTCGCCGTGAAATGATCATCAGCCGTGTGCGTCAGCGCCGCGTGGCCGAGCGGGTTCAGGTGTCCGAGCAGGAAGTGAAAAACTTCCTGGCCTCTGACCTTGGCAAAATGCAGCTTTCCGAAGAACTGCACCTGGCCAATATCCTGATTCCTACACCAGACAGCGCCAACGCTGAACAGCTCAATGCTGCAGCGGCGAAAACCCAGGCTGTGTATGACCGTCTCAAGCAAGGTGCTGACTTTGCCCAGATGGCCATTGCGCAATCCGGCAGCGACAACGCCCTCGAAGGCGGTGACATGGGCTGGCGTAAAGCCGCGCAACTGCCGCCTCCGTTCGACCGCGAGCTGAGTTCGATGGAAGTGGGTGGCATCACCCAACCTGCCCGTACGCCAGGCGGCTTCATCATCCTCAAATTGCTCGGCAAACGTGGCGGCGAAGAAGCCCAGATGAAGGACGAAGTTCATGTTCGTCACATCCTGGTCAAGCCAAGCGAGATCCGCACCGAAGCCCAGACCAAGGAACTGGCCCAGAAGCTCTATGACCGCATCGAAGCGGGCGAAGACTTCGGCGAATTGGCGAAGAGCTACTCCGAAGACCCGGGTTCGGCACTTAACGGCGGCGACCTGAACTGGATCGACCCGAAAGCATTGGTTCCCGAGTTCCAGGAAGTCATGGCCAAGACGCCGCAAGGCGTACTGTCCAAGCCGTTCAAGACCCAATACGGCTGGCACGTACTCGAAGTCCTTGGCCGTCGCGCCACTGACAACACCAGCCAGGCTCGCGAGCAACAAGCGCTGACCGTACTGCGTAACCGCAAGTACGACGAAGAGCTGCAAACCTGGCTGCGTCAGATCCGTGACGAAGCCTACGTAGAGAACAAGCTTCCTGGCGCCGACCAAACAGGCACCGACCAGGCAGCGCAGTGAAACCCAAGCGTTTCGCATTGACACCCGGCGAGCCGGCCGGCATTGGTCCTGACCTGTGCCTGCTGCTCGCCTCGCAGCCCCAGCCACACCCCCTGATCGCCATTACCAGCCGCGACCTGCTCCTGGAGCGGGCCGCGCAGTTGGGCGTGGCTGTCGACCTGCTGTCGGTGGGCCCGGGCAACTGGCCTGATCTGCCGGCACGGGCCAACAGCCTGTACGTGTGGGACACCCCGCTGCAGGCCAAGGTCGTCACCGGGCAACTGAACAAGGCCAATGCGGCCTTCGTCCTGGAAACCCTCACGCGAGCCGGCCAAGGCTGCATCGACGGGGATTTCGCCGGGATGATCACCGCACCGGTGCACAAGGGCGTGATCAACGAATCGGGGATCGCCTTTTCCGGCCATACCGAATTCCTCGCCGAACTGACCCATACCGCACAAGTCGTGATGATGCTGGCAACCCGTGGCCTGCGAGTGGCCCTGGTGACCACTCACCTGCCCCTGCGCGAGATTGCCGATGCCATTACCCCCGAGCGCCTGGAGCGTGTAACACGCATCCTGCACGCCGACCTGCAACAGAAATTCGGCATCGCCCAACCACGTATCCTGGTCTGCGGGCTCAACCCCCACGCCGGTGAAGGTGGCCACCTGGGCCATGAAGAAATCGACATCATCGAACCAACCCTGGAGCGTCTGCGCCTTGAAGGCATGGACCTGCGCGGCCCATTGCCTGCCGACACTCTGTTTACCCCCAAATATCTGGAGCACTGCGACGCAGTGCTGGCGATGTACCATGACCAAGGGCTGCCTGTGCTGAAGTACAAAGGCTTCGGCGCCGCGGTCAACGTGACACTGGGCCTGCCGATCATCCGCACTTCCGTCGACCATGGCACCGCCCTGGACCTGGCGGGCAGCGGCAAGATCGATACCGGCAGCCTGCACGTGGCCCTGGAAACCGCCTATCAGATGGCCGAGACCCGTATATGACCGAGCATTACCAACACCGGGCGCGCAAGCGTTTCGGGCAAAACTTCCTGCACGACGCTGGCGTGATCGATCGCATCCTGCGCTCCATCCACGCCAAATCCTCCGACCGCCTGCTGGAAATCGGCCCGGGCCAGGGCGCCCTGACCCAGGGCCTGCTGAACAGCGGCGGCCAGCTGGATGTGGTTGAGTTGGACAAGGACCTGATCCCGATCCTCAACCAACAGTTCGCCGGCATGCCCAATTTCAACCTGCACCAGGGTGATGCGCTGAAGTTTGACTTCACCAGCCTCAATGCGGCGCCCAACAGCCTGCGGGTGGTCGGCAACCTGCCGTACAACATCTCCACCCCGCTGATTTTTCACCTGCTGAACAACGCCGGCATCATCCGCGACATGCACTTCATGCTGCAAAAAGAAGTGGTCGAGCGCCTGGCTGCCGGCCCTGGTGGCGGTGACTGGGGCCGCTTGTCGATCATGGTTCAGTACCATTGTCGTGTAGAGCACTTGTTCAACGTCGGCCCGGGCGCGTTCAACCCGCCGCCAAAAGTCGACTCTGCCATTGTGCGCCTGGTGCCTCACGCGGTGTTGCCGCACCCCGCCAAAGACCACAAGCTGCTTGAGCGGGTGGTACGCGAAGCGTTCAACCAACGCCGCAAGACCCTGCGCAATACGCTGAAGGCTCTGCTCAGTAACGCTGAAATCGAAGCCGCCGGCGTCGACGGCAGCTTGCGCCCCGAGCAGTTGGACCTGGCCGCCTTCGTACGCCTGGCTGACCAGCTCGCCATTCAGCCTGCGCCTGCGGCCGAATAAAGAGTGGGAGCCGGCTTGCCGGCGATGGCGCACTCACGATCGCCATCGCTGGCAAGCCAGCGCCTACGGGCCTAGACTGACCGGCATCCGCTGTTCCCCCGCTTTTGCTTTTAAGGCCTCTTGCATGTCCGATCCTCGTTATCAGATCGACGTCAGCGTCGTCACCCGCTTTCTGGCGGAACAATCGCAACCCGAGCAGAACCGCTTTGCGTTCGCCTACACCATTACCGTGCAAAACAACGGCGAGCTGCCAGCCAAGCTGCTGTCGCGCCACTGGGTCATCACCGACGGTGACGGCCAGGTGGAGGAAGTGCGCGGCGCCGGCGTAGTCGGCCAACAGCCGCTGATCGCCCCCGGCAAGAGCCACACCTACAGCAGCGGCACCGTCATGACCTCCCGCGTAGGCAACATGCAGGGTAGCTACCAGATGCTCGCCGACGACGGCAAACACTTCGACGCCGTCATCGCGCCGTTCCGCCTGGCGGTGCCCGGGGCCCTGCACTGATGGCGACGTATGCTGTCGGCGACCTGCAAGGTTGCCTGGAGCCGCTCAAATGCCTGCTCGACCGCGTGGCCTTCGACCCTGCCAAGGATCGCCTGTGGCTCGTCGGCGACCTGGTCAACCGCGGCCCGCAATCCCTGCAAACCCTGCGCTTCCTTTATGGCATGCGCGATTCCCTGGTGTGCGTGCTGGGCAACCACGACCTGCACCTGCTGGCCGCCGGCAACAACATCGAGCGCCTGAAAAAAGGCGACACCCTGCGGGAAATCCTCGAGGCGCCAGACCGCGCCGAGTTGCTTGACTGGCTACGTCGGCAAAAAATCATGCATTACGACGAGAGCCGTAACATCGCACTGGTGCATGCCGGGATTCCACCCCAGTGGACGCTGAAAAAAGCCCTCAAGTGTGCAGGCGAAGTCGAGACCGCCCTGGCCGACGACAACCTGTACACGGCTTACCTGGATGGCATGTACGGCAACGACCCTGTGAAGTGGGACAACGAACTCACCGGCGTCGCCCGCCTGCGGGTGATCACCAACTACTTCACCCGCATGCGTTTCTGCACCGCCGAAGGCAAGCTGGACCTCAAGAGCAAGGAAGGCGCCGACACCGCCCTGCCCGGCTACAAGCCCTGGTTCGCCCACAAGGAGCGCAAGACCCGTGAGACGAAGATCATCTTCGGCCACTGGGCAGCCCTGGAAGGCAAATGTGATGAACCCGGTGTATTCGCCCTCGACACCGGCTGCGTGTGGGGCGGCGCCATGACCCTGATGAACATCGACACCGGCGAGCGCTCAAGCTGCCAGTGCGAATCTCCCGCCACCACGACACTGCCGGCCGCCAAGCCCTAGGAGCCCGCCATGACTGAATTCAAACGTATCCCTCCCGAACAAGCCCAGGCCCTGCGCGAGCAAGGCGCGGTGGTGGTCGACATCCGCGACCAACCGACCTACAGCGCAGGCCACATCAGTGGCGCCCGGCACCTGGACAACCACAGCATCGCCGATTTCATCCGCGCCGCCGACCTCGACGCACCGGTAATCGTGGCGTGCTACCACGGCAACTCCAGCCAAAGCGCAGCGGCCTATCTGATCAGCCAGGGCTTCTCTGACGTCTATAGCCTCGACGGTGGCTTTGAGCTATGGCGTACGACGTATCCGGCAGAAATTGCCGCAGGCGACGCGCAATAATTTTTTTCAAACCCCGCTACCCCGCGTGACGCTTGGCTTCGCACCGTTTCTGACGAACGGCGCGACCAAACTAATTACGTATCGCGCCTTGACCTCCCGGATTCCGAACTATCCTTAAGCGCAGGCCATCCAAAACAGGGGAGAGCCGGTACACCGGCGTGCGGGTCATCGGTAGCGTTTCAGGGTGTTCTGGGGGGAAAACGGCCATTGGTGTCCACCAATGACTGCCAGCATCGACTGATTGATCCGGCGTCGGCTCCACGTATCGAGCGAGGTGACGACGTCATGAGTATTTTTAGCCACTTCCAACAACGCTTCGAGTCCACCCGCCAGGAAGAGCTCTCGCTTCAGGAGTATCTCGAACTGTGCAAAAAGGACCGCAGCGCCTACGCGTCTGCCGCTGAACGCCTGCTGCTGGCGATCGGCGAGCCGGAGCTGGTAGACACCGCGGCGAATTCTCGCCTGTCGCGAATATTCTCCAACAAGGTGATCCGCCGCTACCCGGCCTTTGAAGACTTCCATGGCATGGAAGAATGCATTGACCAGATCGTCTCGTATTTCCGCCATGCCGCCCAAGGCCTGGAAGAGAAGAAACAAATCCTCTACCTGCTCGGTCCCGTCGGTGGCGGCAAGTCGTCCCTGGCCGAGAAACTCAAACAACTGATCGAGAAGGTGCCGTTCTACGCCATCAAGGGCTCGCCGGTGTTCGAATCGCCTCTGGGGCTGTTCAACGCCACGGAAGACGGTGCGATCCTGGAAGAAGACTTCGGCATCCCTCGCCGCTACCTCAACACCATCATGTCGCCCTGGGCCACCAAGCGCCTGGCCGAGTTCGGCGGCGACATCAGCCAGTTCCGGGTGGTGAAGCTCTATCCGTCGATCCTCAACCAGATCGCCGTGGCCAAGACCGAACCGGGTGACGAGAACAACCAGGACATCTCGGCGCTGGTGGGCAAGGTTGATATCCGCAAGCTCGAAGAATTCCCGCAGAACGACGCCGACGCCTATAGCTACTCGGGCGCACTGTGCCGGGCCAACCAGGGCCTGATGGAGTTCGTGGAGATGTTCAAGGCGCCGATCAAGGTGCTGCACCCACTGCTCACCGCCACCCAGGAAGGCAACTACAACAGTACCGAAGGCCTGGGGGCGATTCCGTTTACCGGGATCCTGCTGGCCCACTCCAACGAATCGGAGTGGCACACCTTCCGCAACAACAAGAACAACGAAGCTTTCATCGACCGGATCTACATCGTCAAGGTGCCGTACTGCCTGCGAGTCAGCGATGAAATCAAGATTTACGACAAGCTGCTGTTCAACAGCTCCCTGGCCAAGGCCCATTGCGCTCCCGATACCCTGAAGATGCTGGCCCAGTTCACCGTGCTGTCGCGCCTCAAGGAGCCAGAAAACTCCAACATCTACTCGAAAATGCGCGTATACGACGGCGAAAACCTCAAGGACACCGACCCGAAAGCCAAGTCGATCCAGGAATACCGCGACACCGCGGGCGTGGACGAGGGCATGAACGGCCTGTCGACGCGCTTTGCGTTCAAGATCCTGTCTAAGGTCTTTAACTTCGACCCGCACGAAATCGCCGCCAACCCGGTGCACCTGCTCTACGTGCTGGAACAACAGATCGAACAGGAGCAATTCCAGGCCGAGACCCGCGAGCGCTATCTGCGCTTCCTCAAGGAATACTTGGCACCGCGCTACATCGAGTTCATCGGCAAGGAAATTCAGACCGCGTACCTGGAGTCTTACAGCGAATACGGCCAGAACATATTCGACCGCTACGTGCTGTACGCAGACTTCTGGATTCAGGACCAGGAATACCGCGACCCGGAAACCGGCGAAATCCTCAACCGCGTGGCCCTCAACGAGGAACTGGAAAAGATCGAAAAACCCGCCGGCATCAGCAATCCGAAGGATTTCCGCAACGAAATCGTCAACTTCGTGCTGCGCGCCCGGGCCAACAACAACGGCAAGAACCCTACCTGGCTCAGCTACGAGAAGCTGCGGGTGGTCATCGAGAAGAAAATGTTCTCCAACACCGAGGATCTGCTGCCGGTCATCAGCTTCAACGCCAAGGCCAGCAAGGAGGACCAACAAAAACACAACGACTTCGTTACTCGAATGGTCGAGCGCGGCTACACCGACAAACAAGTACGACTGCTCTCCGAGTGGTACCTGCGGGTGCGCAAATCGCAGTAAGGCAGCGACAGGCGTGAAATGCCAGGCTCCCGGCACACCGGCTAGCCTGGCAGTCGACCGCTTGTCTCTAAGCTTCCAGCTCGCGGCTTGAAGCTTGTAACGTGAAGCTGCCCGGAGGGCTCCTACATGAGCTATGTGATCGACCGACGTCTTAATGGCAAGAACAAGAGCACGGTAAACCGCCAGCGTTTCCTGCGGCGTTACCGTGACCACATCAAAAAGGCCGTCGAGGAGGCCGTCAGCCGTCGCTCCATCACCGACATGGAGCATGGCGAACAGATCAGCATTCCCGGACGCGACATCGATGAACCCGTGTTGCACCACGGCCGCGGCGGCAAACAGACCGTCGTGCATCCCGGCAACAAGGAATTCACCAGCGGCGAACACATCCAGCGCCCTCAGGGCGGTGCGGGCGGCAAAGGCCCGGGCAAGGCCGGCAACTCTGGCGAAGGCATGGACGAGTTCGTGTTCCAGATTACCCAGGAAGAATTCCTCGAATTCATGTTCGAAGACCTGGAACTGCCCAACCTGGTCAAACGCAACCTGACCGGTACCGACACCTTCAAGACTGTGCGCGCCGGGATCAGCAACGAAGGCAACCCGTCACGGATCAACATCATCCGCACCCTGCGTTCGGCTCATGCGCGGCGTATCGCGCTGTCTGGCAGCAGCCGGGCAAAATTGCGGGACGCCAAGGCTGAACTGGAGCGCCTGAAACGCGAAGAGCCAGACAACTTCGGCGATATTCAGGAAATCGAAGCCGAAATCGCCAAACTCAGTGCGCGAATTCACCGCGTGCCGTTTCTCGATACCTTTGACCTGAAGTACAACCTGCTGGTCAAGCAACCCAACCCCAGCTCCAAGGCCGTGATGTTCTGCCTGATGGACGTGTCCGGCTCCATGACCCAGGCAACCAAGGACATCGCCAAGCGTTTCTTCATCCTGCTGTACCTGTTTCTCAAACGTAACTACGACAAGATCGATGTGGTGTTCATCCGCCATCACACCAGCGCCCGGGAAGTCGATGAAGAGGAGTTCTTCTATTCGCGGGAAACCGGCGGCACCATCGTCTCCAGCGCATTGAAGCTGATGCAGGAAATCATGGCCGAGCGTTATCCGGCCAACGAGTGGAATATCTACGCCGCCCAGGCCTCCGACGGCGACAACTGGAACGACGACTCGCCCATCTGCCGCGACATCCTGATCAACCAGATCATGCCGTTCGTGCAGTACTACACCTACGTCGAAATCACCCCGCGCGAGCATCAGGCACTGTGGTTTGAATACGAGCGCATCAGCGAAGCCTTTGCTGACACCTTCGCCCAGCAACAATTGGTCTCGGCCGGCGATATCTATCCGGTCTTCCGTGAACTCTTCCAGCGCAGGTTAGTGACATGACCGCCAAAGAGCATAAGCGCCAACCCCTGTCCACGGGGTCCGAATGGACCTTCGAACTCATCCAGGCCTATGACCGGGAAATCAGCCGCATCGCGGCGGGTTATGCCCTGGATACCTACCCCAACCAGATCGAAGTGATCACCGCCGAACAGATGATGGACGCCTATGCGTCCGTGGGCATGCCCCTGGGCTATCACCACTGGTCCTACGGCAAACACTTCCTCAGCACTGAAAAATCCTACACGCGCGGGCAGATGGGCCTGGCCTACGAAATCGTCATCAACTCCGACCCGTGCATTGCCTACCTGATGGAAGAAAACACCATCTGCATGCAAGCACTGGTGGTGGCCCACGCGTGCTACGGGCATAACAGCTTCTTCAAGGGCAACTACCTGTTCCGTACCTGGACCGATGCCAGTTCGATCATCGACTACCTGGTGTTCGCCAAGCAGTACATCATGCAATGCGAGGAGCGCCATGGCATCGATGCGGTGGAAGACTTGCTCGACTCCTGCCATGCGCTGATGAACTACGGTGTGGACCGCTACAAACGCCCCTACCCGATTTCCGCCGAAGAAGAACGGCTGCGCCAGAAGGACCGTGAAGAGCACCTGCAAAAACAGATCAACGACCTGTGGCGCACCATTCCCAAGCGCGCCGGCAAGAACAGCGACAAGGACAATGCGCGCTTTCCCGCCGAACCTCAGGAAAACATCCTGTATTTCATCGAAAAACACGCACCGCTGCTGGAGCCCTGGCAGCGCGAAATCGTGCGGATCGTGCGCAAGATTGCCCAGTACTTCTACCCACAACGCCAGACCCAGGTTATGAACGAAGGCTGGGCCACGTTCTGGCATTACACCCTGATGAACGACCTTTACGATGAAGGCCTGGTGACCGATGGCTTCATGATGGAGTTCCTGACGTCCCACACCAGCGTGGTCTACCAGCCGGGTTTCGACAGCCCTTACTACAGCGGCATCAACCCGTATGCACTGGGCTTTGCCATGTACCGGGATATCCGGCGCATGTGCGAGCACCCAACCGAAGAAGACCGCCGCTGGTTCCCGGACATTGCCGGCAGCGATTGGCTGTCGACCATCAAGTTCGCCATGAGCAGCTTCAAGGATGAGAGCTTCATCCTGCAGTACCTGTCGCCTCAGGTCATTCGTGACCTCAAGCTGTTCAGCATCATGGATGATGACTTGAAGGACGATCTGCTGGTGCCCGCCATTCATGACGAACCGGGCTACCGTACGATCCGCGAAACCCTCGCGGCGCAGTACAACCTGGGCAACCGCGAACCCAACGTGCAGATCTACAGCATCGACGTACGCGGCGATCGCTCGCTGACCCTGCGCCACCAGCAACACGACCGCAAACCGCTGGGCGAGTCCACTGACGAAGTCCTCAAGCACCTGCACCGTTTGTGGGGGTTCGATATTCACCTGGAAACGCTGCAAGGCGACCAGGTGATGAAAACCCACCATGTTCCGCCTCGCACCGAACACAGCGACAACGATTACGGGCGCCTCGACCTGGCCGTCGTGCATCTGTGAAACGGCAAAGCCTCCATTGGCGGGCCACAGGCGTTATCCTGTGCCGCTA
This sequence comes from Pseudomonas sp. Bout1, assembly GCF_034314165.1. GTDB lineage: Bacteria > Pseudomonadota > Gammaproteobacteria > Pseudomonadales > Pseudomonadaceae > Aquipseudomonas. The sequence goes on from NZ_JAVIWK010000001.1 coordinate 6,380,012, forward strand.
ATGGAGGCTTTTTCATGCAAATCTACAAAGTCGGCGGTGCGGTACGCGATCGCCTGCTGGGCATTGACGTTACCGATGTCGACCGCGTCGTAGTCGGCGCTACCACTGAAGAAATGCTCGCTCTGGGCTATAAGCCCGTGGGCTCGGACTTCCCGGTATTCCTTGACCCAAAAAACGGCGACGAGTACGCCCTTGCTCGCACGGAACGCAAGAGCGGCCGGGGTTATGGCGGCTTCGTTTTTCATGCCAGCCCCGAAGTCACACTGGAAGAAGACCTTATCCGCCGTGACCTGACCATCAATGCGATGGCTGAAGACGACGACGGTAATTTGACCGATCCGTATCATGGCCAGCAAGATTTGAAAGCACGAGTTTTGCGCCATGTTTCCCCCGCATTCGCCGAAGATCCTCTCCGGGTGCTGCGCGTTGCGCGCTTCGCCGCACGCTATGCCAACCTCGGTTTCAGTGTTGCGCCAGAAACCCTGGAGTTGATGCGCGAACTCAGCGATTCCGGCGAACTGGAAGCGCTGACGCCTGAGCGCAGCTGGAAAGAAATTTCCCGCGCGCTCATGGAAAATCAGCCACAAGTATTTATCCAGGTGCTGCGTGATTGCGGCGCACTGAAAACCCTGATGCCGGAAATCGACGCCTTGTTCGGCGTGCCGCAACCTGAAGCCCATCACCCCGAGATTGATACCGGCGTGCACACCTTGAGCGTGCTGGAACAAGCGGCCATCCATTCCCAACCGCTGACTGTGCGCTGGGCTTGCCTGCTGCACGACCTGGGCAAAGGGCTGACGCCTGTGGATAAGTTGCCGCAGCACATTGCTCACGAGCAACGCGGTTTGAAGCTGATCAAAGCGGTGAACGAGCGCTTCAAGGTGCCAAGGGATTGCCAGGAACTGGCGTTACTGGTGGGCGAATATCACACCCATGGCCATCGTGCGCTGGAGCTGAGACCCTCGACTTTGCTGGAGTTACTGCAAAGCTTTGACGTCTACCGTCGCCCGCAGCGCTTTGAGGAATTTGTAGTGGCGTGCGAAATGGACGCCCGCGGCCGCAAGGGCCTTGAGCAGAGAAGTTATCCACAGGCGGATTATTTGCGCGGCGCGGCGCTGGCTGCCAGAGGTGTGGCCGTCGCCCCACTGCTGGAACAAGGTTTCAAAGGCCCCGAGCTGGGTGAAGCGCTGAAACGTGAACGGCTCAAGGCGCTGAAAGCTTACAAGAGCGCATCCGGCGTTAATGGCTGATCCCGCCACTCGAATGCGACCGGCGCCAATACCTGATCTATGTGTGCATCCCTCCACAGCGCGGCAAACGTCTTGCCAGCCTCGGGGTGCACACGCTCCGGCGCCATCAACGACAGCGGCCACAGCACAAACGCGTTTTTCAGGATTTCGGCCCGAGGCAGAACCAGGCCATCGAAGTTACCCACCAGCTCGCCGTACAGCAGCACGTCGATGTCCAGCGGCAAGCCCTTGCGATCCGGGGCGTAGCGGCCGTTGTCGGCCTCAATGAACTTCAGGCGGCGGTCCAGCTCAATCAACGGTAGGTCGGTATACGCCGACACCACCAGATTGAAGAACGGCCCGCTCTTGATGCCCACTGGCTGGCTTTCGAACACCGCCGAACAGCGCATATCCGTCAAAAAACCCGCCAGCGCATCGAGGCCTCCACACAGATGAGCCTCGCGCTCGATATTGCTGCCAAGGCCGAGGTAAACCTGAGTTAGCGACATCCGCGCTCGATCTCCACGCCAACGCCCTTGGCGGCCGGAACGGCGCCAGGCTTGGTCAGCTTGAGGTGCAGCCAGGGAATCTGGAACTCACTCATCAATACTTCGGCCAGGCGCTCGGCGAAGGTTTCCACCAGCTGGAACTGTGCCTGCTCGGCAAAGGCCTGGATGCGTGCGGACACGCTGGCGTAATCCAGCGCCAGAGTCAGGTCGTCACCGGCAGCGGCCGGGCGGTTGTCCCAGGCGAAGCTCAGGTCCAGACGCAGGCATTGCCGGATACCGCGCTCCCAGTCGTAGGCCCCGATCACGGTGTCGACTTCCAGGCCTTCGATAAACACTCTGTCCAAGCACTCTTCTCCGCTGCACGACAAGGGCGCGATGCCCCGTTAGAATCAAGGCGTCCTCGCCCGGAATAGTTAGCATGTTTTGGTTACTGGCGACTCTCGCCTACCTGCTCGGCTCGCTGTCCTTCGCCATTTTGCTCAGCCGCCTGACGGGAAATCCCGACCCGCGAATGAGTGGCTCAGGCAATGCCGGCGCCACCAATATGTTACGCCTGGCCGGCAAAAAACTCGCCGTATTGACGCTGTTCGGCGACGTTTGCAAAGGCTTGTTGCCCGTGCTGATCGCCGACTTCGCCGGGCTGTCGCTTCAGCAGCAAGCCTGGATCGGCGTCTGCGCGGTGCTCGGCCACCTGTTCCCGCTGTACTTCCGCTTTCGCGGTGGCAAGGGTGTTGCGACGGCGGCCGGCATGCTACTGGGGATTTACCCTCCGGCGGCGCTGCTGGCCATCCTGGCCTGGCTGCTGACCTTCTACCTCACCCGCACCAGCTCGCTGGCGGCGCTGATCGCTACGCCCCTGACCCTGCCATTGCTGGCCTGGCAGGAGCCGGCGGCGCTGGTGCCGATGAGCGTGCTTACGCTGCTGATCGTCTGGCGCCACCGGGGCAATTTACGCGACCTGTTTGCCGGGCGCGAACGGCATTTTTAAAAACACCCGATCAACCCGCCTCGCGCTGGCCGACTACAGCGGCGGCAACTGCTCCATCGGCCAGCGCGCCTGCACACTGATGGCCAGGCTCTCATGCTGCCCGGCCTGCAAACGCTGGCAACCGGCATAGGCGATCATCGCACCGTTATCGGTACAGAATTCGGGACGCGCATAAAACACGTCGCCCTTCATGTCGCCGAGCATTTTCTCAAGCGACAGGCGCAACGCCTTGTTGGCGCTGACGCCGCCAGCGATCACCAGCCGCTTCATGCCTGCCTGTTTCAGGGCCCGCTTGCACTTGATGGTCAAAGTCTCCACCACAGCCTGCTGGAACGCCAGAGAGATGTCGCAACGGGCTTGCTCACTGTCGTCTCCGGCGCTGACGCTCTGCTGCCAGGTGTTCAGCGCAGAGGTTTTCAGGCCGCTGAAGCTGAACATCAGGCCCGGGCGATCGCACATCGGACGCGGGAAGGTGAAACGCCCCGCCACGCCCTTTTCCGCCAATCGGGCGATTTCCGGACCGCCTGGATAATTGAGCCCCATCATCTTCGCGGTTTTGTCGAAAGCCTCACCGGCGGCGTCGTCCAGGCTTTCGCCCAGCAGCGCGTATTGACCGATTCCGTCGACCTGAACCAGCTGCGTATGGCCGCCTGAAACCAACAAAGCGACGAACGGGAACTGTGGCGGGTTTTCTTCCAGCATCGGCGCCAGCAAATGGCCTTCCATGTGGTGCACGCCGAGGGCGGGAATGCCCCAGGCAAATGCCAGCGCCTGGGCGCAAGAAGCCCCAACCAGAAGGGCTCCGACCAATCCTGGGCCGGCGGTATAGGCAATGGCGTCGATCTCGGTCGGCACGCAGCCGGCCTCGTCCAACACCTGGCGAATCAAGGGCAACATGCGTTTCACATGATCACGGCTGGCCAGCTCCGGCACCACGCCACCATAGGCGCGATGCAGGTCGATCTGACTGAACAGTGCGTCGGCCAAAAGCCCGCGTTCACTGTCGTAAAGTGCGACACCGGTTTCGTCGCACGAGGTTTCTAATCCCAGAACTAGCATGGGTTTGCGCCTTGTAGAGGCTGAATTCGAAGGCGCGCATAATAGTCGTCGCTCCCCCTCCCGACTAGCGGTTTTCGATCAGAGGCTTTGCATTCCGGGCAATGAGGGGTTAACATCCGCAACCCTTAAAAACCGACGACCTCAGCCGCGAATTTTTTGCGACGAGAACGTTGATTCCCGGTAATGAAAGAAGGTAGCTCTGGATGCCAGCCGTCAAAGTAAAAGAGAACGAACCCTTCGACGTAGCTCTGCGTCGTTTCAAGCGCTCCTGCGAAAAAGCCGGTGTTCTGGCTGAAGTTCGTAGCCGCGAATTTTACGAGAAGCCAACTTCTGAGCGTAAGCGTAAAGCAGCAGCCGCTGTTAAGCGTCACGCCAAGAAAGTTCAGCGCGAGCAGCGCCGCGCCGTTCGTCTGTACTAATACACAGACGTTCGTAGCAAGCTTCTGCCAAGCCCGGCCCTCAGCCGGGCTGTTGGCATTTGCGGATATCGCTTGATGCTTCACCGTTGACGCCGCACACGCGACTGAAACGAACTGCTTCACACGTCAGGACTGGCTCTTCTGCCAGCGGTGCGCGTCTCTTCTGACGAGCCTAACAAGGCTACTGACGAGCACACTTATTTTTCAACAGGCGATCAACAGGTCGGCTGCGCCCACCGATGAGCTTCCGAGGCCCGCATACGGCCAAGACCGGACTCCCGGGCAACATTTCTACGCCGGGCACTGATCGGAACTAACGTCAGTGAATGTTCGGCAGATACACTTCCTGGCAGACCAAGCAGACGACAGTTGATCGAGCCGCACACTACGCGCGCCTTGAGCACTTTGCGGGCCCTCTTTTACACGCAGTGATGACGAGAACGCCATGGCCGGGCTAATTCCCCAGAGCTTTATTGACGACCTTCTGAACCGCACCGACATCGTCGATGTTGTCAGCTCGCGCCTGCAAATGAAAAAGGCCGGCAAGAACTACACCGCCTGCTGCCCGTTCCACAAGGAAAAGACCCCCTCGTTCAGCGTCAGCCCCGACAAGCAGTTCTACTATTGCTTTGGCTGCGGCGCTGGCGGCAACGCCCTCGGCTTTATCATGGACCACGACAACCTGGACTTCCCCCAGGCTGTCGAGGAACTGGCAAAAGCCGCCGGCATGGAAATCCCTCGCGAAGAAAGTGGCCGCCCGCACAAACCGCGCCAACCCACCGATTCGCCGCTGTACCCGCTGCTTACCGCTGCTGCCGACTTTTACCGCCAGGCGCTGAAGAGCCACCCGCAGCGCAAAGCCGCCGTCGATTACCTCAAGGGCCGCGGCCTGACAGGTGAAATTGCCCGCGACTTCGGCCTCGGCTTCGCGCCGCCCGGCTGGGACAACCTGTACAAGCACCTGAGCAGCGACACTCTGCAGCAAAAAGCCATGATCGACGCGGGCCTGTTGGTGGAAAACGCCGAGACCGGCAAGCGTTACGACCGTTTCCGTGACCGGGTGATGTTCCCGATCCGCGACAGTCGCGGCCGTATCATCGCGTTCGGCGGCCGGGTGCTGGGGGACGACAAGCCCAAATACCTGAACTCACCGGAAACCCCGGTGTTTCACAAAGGCCAGGAGCTGTACGGCCTGTTTGAAGCGCGCAAAAACAACCGCAACCTCGACGAAATCATCGTGGTTGAAGGCTATATGGACGTGATTGCCCTGGCCCAGCAAGGGCTGCGCAATGCGGTGGCCACCCTTGGCACCGCCACCAGCGAAGAACACCTCAAGCGCCTGTTTCGCGTGGTGCCCAACGTACTGTTCTGCTTCGACGGTGACCAGGCCGGCCGCAATGCTGCATGGCGCGCCCTTGAGTCGACTCTGTCGAGCCTGCAGGACGGGCGGCGCGCACGCTTCCTGTTCCTGCCCGAGGGCGAAGACCCGGACACCCTGGTCCGCTCCGAAGGCACCGACGCGTTCCGCGCGCGCATCAACCAACACGCACAACCGCTGGCCGATTACTTTTTCCAGCAATTGACCGAAGAGTCCGACCCGCGCTCCCTCGAAGGCAAGGCCCATATGGTCACCCTCGCGGCCCCGCTGATCGACAAGGTCCCGGGCGCCAACCTGCGGACCCTGATGCGTCAGCGCTTGCTGGAAATCACCGGTTTGAGTGGCGAGGCCGTCAGCCAGCTGGCGCGCAGCGCGCCGCAAGAGGCGCCGCCCGCCTACGACCCGGGCATGGATTACGACGCCATGCCGGACTATTCCGACTTCCACCAACCGCAGGAGGCCTACACGCCCCAGCAGGAGTGGACACCGAAGAAACCCGGCGCCGGCGGCAAGAAATGGGACAAGAAACCCTGGGACAAAAACGGCAAACGTGGCGGCGACCGTGACGAACCGCGCGGCCCACGCGTCCCAGCAGCAGTAGAGCCGCCCACCATGGCAGCCCTGCGTACACTTTTGCACCACCCGCAACTGGCCCAAAAAGTCGAGGATGCGGGGCACTTTGCGGCCGAGGACCACACCAATACGCAATTGTTGGTGGCCCTGCTCGAAGCCGTACAGAAGAATCCTAAGCTAAACTCATTCCAGCTGATTGCACGCTGGCACGGCACCGAACAGGGCCGTTTGCTCAAGGCATTGGCAGAAAAGGAATGGCTGATTGATGGCGATAACCTTGAACAACAGTTTTTCGACACCATTACTAGCTTGGTAGCTCGTCAACGCGAGCGAAACCTGGAACAACTTCTTCGAAAAGCGCGTCAGAGTGAATTGACCGCCGAAGAGAAAAATCAACTGCGCGACCTTTTAAGTCGCAATGTTTCCGCATCAAACCCGACCTCAGCTGGCGTGTGAGGTCATAGCTCGGGTATAATCCTCGGCTTGTTTTTTGCCCGCCAAGACCTTCAGTGGATAGGGTGTTATGTCCGGAAAAGCGCAACAGCAGTCTCGTATCAAAGAGTTGATCACCCTTGGTCGTGAGCAGAAGTATCTGACTTACGCAGAGGTCAACGACCACCTGCCTGAGGATATTTCAGATCCAGAGCAGGTGGAAGACATCATCCGCATGATTAATGACATGGGGATCCCCGTACACGAGAGTGCTCCGGATGCGGACGCCCTTATGTTGGCCGACGCCGATACCGACGAGGCAGCCGCTGAAGAAGCAGCTGCCGCGCTGGCAGCGGTCGAGACCGACATCGGTCGCACGACTGACCCTGTGCGCATGTATATGCGCGAAATGGGTACGGTAGAGCTGCTGACACGTGAAGGCGAAATCGAAATCGCCAAGCGTATCGAAGAGGGCATCCGTGAAGTGATGGGCGCAATCGCGCACTTCCCAGGCACGGTTGACCACATTCTCTCCGAGTACACTCGCGTCACCACCGAAGGTGGCCGCCTGTCCGACGTCCTGAGCGGTTATATCGACCCGGATGACGGCATTGCGCCACCTGCGGCTGAAGTTCCTCCGCCGATCGATGCCAAGGCTGCGAAAGCAGACGACGACACCGACGACGAAGAAGCCGAAGCCAGCACCGATGACGAAGAAGAAGTCGAAAGCGGTCCGGATCCGATCATCGCAGCCCAGCGTTTTGGCGCGGTCTCCGATCAGATGGAACTGGCTCGCAAGGCCCTGAAGAAGCACGGTCGCGGCAGCAAGCAGGCAACTGCTGAACTGCTGGCCCTGGCTGAACTCTTCATGCCGATCAAACTGGTACCGAAGCAATTCGAAGGCCTGGTTGAGCGGGTTCGTAGCGCCCTTGAGCGTCTGCGTGCACAAGAGCGTGCGATCATGCAGCTCTGTGTCCGTGATGCGCGCATGCCGCGTGCCGATTTCCTGCGCCAGTTCCCGGGCAACGAAGTCGACGAAAGCTGGACCGACGCACTGGCCAAGGGCAAAAGCAAATACGCTGAAGCCATTGGTCGCTTCCAGGCCGACATCGTTCGTTGCCAGCAGAAGCTGACTGCGCTGCAGACCGAAACCGGTCTGACGATTGCCGAGATCAAGGACATCAACCGTCGCATGTCGATCGGTGAGGCCAAAGCCCGCCGCGCGAAGAAAGAGATGGTTGAAGCGAACTTGCGTCTGGTGATCTCCATCGCCAAGAAGTACACCAACCGTGGCCTGCAATTCCTCGACCTGATCCAGGAAGGCAACATCGGCTTGATGAAGGCTGTGGACAAGTTCGAATACCGTCGCGGCTACAAGTTCTCGACTTATGCCACCTGGTGGATCCGTCAGGCGATCACTCGCTCGATCGCCGACCAGGCCCGCACCATCCGTATTCCGGTGCACATGATCGAGACGATCAACAAGCTCAACCGTATTTCCCGGCAGATGTTGCAGGAAATGGGTCGCGAACCGACCCCGGAAGAGCTGGGCGAACGCATGGAAATGCCTGAGGATAAAATCCGTAAGGTATTGAAGATCGCTAAAGAGCCGATCTCCATGGAAACCCCGATCGGTGATGACGAAGACTCCCACCTGGGTGACTTCATCGAAGACTCGACCATGCAGTCGCCAATCGATGTTGCTACCGTTGAGAGCCTTAAAGAAGCGACTCGCGACGTACTGTCCGGCCTCACTGCCCGTGAAGCCAAGGTACTGCGCATGCGCTTCGGCATCGACATGAATACCGACCACACCCTTGAGGAAGTCGGTAAGCAGTTCGACGTTACCCGTGAGCGGATTCGCCAGATCGAAGCCAAGGCGCTGCGCAAGCTGCGCCACCCGACGAGAAGCGAGCATTTGCGCTCCTTCCTCGACGAGTGATCACAGAACCCCCGGCCCAGGCCGGGGGTTTTGCTTTCTACAGGATTAAATCCTCCCCGCCCTACCCCCCTCGTAATGCCCGTCTACACTCGAAACATTCCCCGTGCCATAACGAGACCGTTATGCCCAGATTGCCGACCGTGTTACTGCTGTCGCTGCTGACCTGGACCGCAACGGCTGGCGCGTTGACTCTCACCGATGAAGAGCGTGGCTGGCTGGCGGACCACCAAGAGTTGCGCCTGGGCGTCGATGCGTCCTGGCCGCCCTTTGAATACCGCGATGAAGAAGGTCGTTACCAAGGCCTGGCCGCAGACTACGTGCGCCTGATGCAGGACCGCCTGGGGCTCAGGATCAAACTGATCGAGCCGGTGAACTGGAGCGCGGTGCTGGAACAAGCCCGCAATAACCAACTCGACCTGCTGCCGGGCATCATGTCCACCCCGGAACGCCAGGGCTTCCTGTCGTTTACCCGGCCTTATCTCGACTTCCCCATTGTCATCCTCGCCCATGAAGGCGGCCCCCAGCCACGCAGCCTCAAGGACTTGTATGGGTTGAAGGTGGCCGTGGTGGAAAACTATGCACCTCACGAACTGCTGCGCACGCACCACCCGGACCTGAACCTGGTGGCCATGCCCAATGTCAGCGCAACCCTGCAGGCCCTGGCCACCGACAAGGTTGATGCGGTGGTCGGCGACCTGGCATCCAGCGTGTGGAGCCTGCGCCAACTCAAGCTGGAGGGCCTGTACATCAGCGGCGAAACGCCCTACCGCTATCAACTCGCCATGGGCGTACCCAAGGACGACAAGATGCTGGTGGGCATCCTCGATAAAGTCCTGGCTGATATAAGCCCGGCCGAAACCGAGGCCATCCAGCAACGCTGGGTCGGCAATGTCATCGACCACCGCACCCTCTGGACCGATGTGCTGCTCTACGGCCTGCCAGCGGTCCTGTTGTTGAGCATCGTGCTGGCCGTGGTTATCCGGATCAATCGCCGGCTCAGTTCGGAGATTTCCCGCCGAGTCGCCCTCGAACAGGAACTGCGCAGCAGCGAATACCATTACCGCGGCCTGGTGGAGAGCCTTTCCGCCATTGCCTGGGAAGCGCGCATCAGCGATTTCACCTACAGCTACGTGTCGCCCCACGCCGAAGAACTGCTTGGCTACCCCCGCGCCCACTGGCTGATCCCGGGCTTCTGGCGCAACATCATCCACCCGGCCGACCTGACCCGCACCGAATCCTATTGCTACGCAGAAACCCGAGCCAACCGCGACCACAGCGTCGACTACCGGGTGATTACCGCCGACGGTCGCTGCCTGTGGGTACGGGATATCGTCAGCCTGATTGAACACGGCCATGAGCCAGTGCTGCGCGGCCTGATGATCGACATCAGCGAAGCCAAGCGCACTGAAGAAGCCTTGCAGCTCTCGGAACAGAAGTTCGCCTCGGTGTTCCAGCAATGCCCGGACATCTTGGTCATCGCCCGGCTGTCCGATGGCTGCCTGATGGAGGTCAATAAGGCGTTCGAGGACCAGATCGGCCTGAGCGCCGACGAAGTCGTGGGAAAAACCGCCACCGAACTGAATATATGGGGCATCCAGGGCGTAGGCCCGGGCCTGTTGCAACGGGTGCAAACCACCAGCATCCGCAACCTGGAGATGCCGTTCCTGCGCAGCAACGGCCAGGCTTTTACCGGGCTGATTTCTGCCGAACCGTTCCAACTGGATACCACCGAAGCGTTGGTCGTGGTGGTACGTGACATCACCCAACTGAAAGAAACCCAGCAGCGCCTGCAAACCTCCGAAGAGAAATTCGCCAAGGCCTTCCACGCCTCTCCCGACGGCCTGCTGCTGTCTCGTCAAAGCGACGGCTTGCTGATTGAAGTCAACGAAGGGTTCAGCCGCATCACCGGCTTCAACAGCGTGCTGTCACTGGACCAGTCGACCCTGGACCTCGGCATCTGGGTCGACCTGAACGAACGCAAGCACATGCTGGAGTTGCTGCAACGGGATGGGTTGGTGCACGACTTTGTGTGCCACATCCGCCGCAGCGACGGCGCGATCCGCCTGTGTGAAGTCTCCAGCCGCCCGCTGCCCATCGGCGACGAAGACTGCATGCTGACCATCGCCCGGGACATCACCGAGCGCCAGCTGATGCAGGAAAAACTGCAACAGGCCGCCACCGTGTTCGAGAGCACCGCCGAAGGTGTACTGATCACTGATATCCGGCAAAACATCAGCGCCGTCAACCGCGCGTTCAGCGAAATTACCGGCTACAGCGAAGAAGAAGCCCTCGGCCATACCCCACGCCTGCTCGCCTCCGGCCTGCACGACAGCGCGTTCTACGCAGCGATGTGGCACCAGCTGACGGCCAACGGCCACTGGCAGGGCGAGATCTCCAACCGGCGCAAGAACGGCGAGCTGTACCCCAGCTGGCTGACCATCAGCGCGGTGCGTAACCGCGAGCAGTCAATTACCCACTTCGTCGCCGTGTTTGCCGACATTTCCAGCCTCAAGCACGCCCAGGCGCGGCTCGATTACCAGGCACACCACGACCCGTTGACCGGCCTGCCCAACCGCACCCTGTTCGAAAGCCGCCTGCAAGCCGCTCTCAATAACCAACAGGAAACCGGCAGCCAGGGCGCCGTACTGTTCCTCGACCTCGATCGCTTCAAACACATCAACGACAGCCTCGGCCACCCGATCGGCGACCTGCTGCTCAAGGACATCGCCGTGCGCCTCAAGGACCAACTGCGCGACGTCGACACCGTGGCGCGGTTGGGTGGCGACGAATTCATCATCCTGCTGCCCGGCCTGCAACAAGCCAGCGACGCCGAACACCTGGCCAATAAACTGCTGGCCTGCTTCACCCCACCGTTCCAGGCGGGCGAACACGAGTTCTTTATCAGCGCGAGCATCGGCACCAGCCTGTACCCACGGGATGGCGTCGACGTAGCCACCCTGGTCAAAAACGCCGACGCCGCCATGTACCGCTCCAAGGCCAAAGGCCGCAACCGCGTCGAAAGCTACACCCAGGACCTCACCGCACAGGCCAACGAACGCGTGGCGCTGGAACATGAACTGCGCCGGGCGATCGAGCGCGACGAATTGACCCTCTATTACCAGCCGAAACTGAGCCTCGACACCCAACAACTGATCGGCGCCGAAGCGCTCATCCGCTGGCGCCACCCCACCTTCGGCGACGTGCCGCCCGAGCACTTCATTGCCCTGGCCGAAGAAAACGGCATGATCCTGCAAATTGGCGACTGGGTACTGGAACAGGCGTGCCGGCAGATGCACGACTGGAGAGAGGTTTTTGACGACTTCGGCACATTGTCCGTCAACCTCGCCGGCGCGCAATTGCGCCACCCCAACCTGCTGGCACGCATCGAGCAATTGCTGCGCGACAACCACCTGGAGCCTAGTTGCCTGCAACTGGAAATCACCGAAAACTTCATCATGAGCCAGGCCGAAGAAGCGCTGGAGGTGCTGCACCAACTCAAGCGCCTGGGCGTACAACTGGCCATTGATGACTTCGGCACCGGCTATTCGTCCCTCAGCTATTTGAAGCGCCTACCGTTGGACTTCCTGAAGATCGACCAATCGTTCGTGCGCGGCCTGCCCGACGACCCGCACGATGCCGCGATCGTGCGCGCGATTATTGCCCTGGGGCACAGCATGCAATTCACCATCATTGCCGAAGGGGTGGAAACGCCTGCGCAGCAAGCGTTCCTGGCGGCTGAAGGGTGCGAACAGATGCAAGGCTACATCGTCAGCCTGCCGCTGCCGCCGGACCTTTTTGCCGCGACTTTCCTTCGTATGAGTGTTTCGGACTTTTCGGATGGCACAGCGAAGAAACCATCGTTATAATCCGCGGCCTACTGAGGGCCTATAGCTCAGTTGGTTAGAGCAGGGGACTCATAATCCCTTGGTCGTAGGTTCGAGTCCTACTGGGCCCACCATACTCAAAGCCGCGCACTGCGCGGCTTTGTCGTTTCTGGCGCCTGAGTCGTGCAGCAATGAAACATTAGTTAGTTGTCCCGAACGGCTACGGCGAAGACCATGATTCCCAGTCAACGCCACTCCAGCACGAGGGAAATTTGTTCCATGCCTCCGAAGAAACGTACGCCGCGCCACGTAATCCACAACCTGGGCATGCGTGCCGCAGCCGCCGTCGCAATCACCCTCACCACCTTAAGCTGCGCACAAGCCGCGCCCGCTGCCACTGACACCATCAAGGCATTCAAGCTGTGCACGGGCGCCGACAACGCCTCCCACGTACTGGAAGGCACCATAGACCAGAGCATGCGCAATGACGTGACCGCCATTCACTTCAAGCAAACGGCGGCGCATTCCTCGTATAGCTGGCATAACGACCCGGAGCCACAGTACGTCATGACGCTGTCCGGCACCCTGGCGTTCGTGACGCGTGGCGGCGAGAAATTCACGTTGCATCCGGGTGAAGTACTGATCGCCGAAGACAATACCGGCACAGGGCATCGCTGGAATCTGGTGGACGATCAACCGTGGCGGCGTGGGTACGTGGTGCTGAAGCCGGGCGCGCCGGATTCGTTTATCCCGAACGATCCTGCCGCTGCGAAGGTGTGCAAGGGGTCTTAATCTCGCCGATCACGCCAACGCATCAACAATGACCTGCGCCGTACCCAGCAGCGGCGCATCCCCTCTAAACGCCCCAATCACCTGCAACCCCACCGGCAACTCCCCTTCACTACGTGGCACCGGCACATTCACCTGCGGCAAACCAAACGCGCCCCAGAACTTGATGAAGTCCGACGGGCCCGTGGTCTCCAGCCCCGCCGGCGCCAGCATCCCGCAGGAAACACTCAACATCGCATCAAACGGCTGGCAGATTTGCGCGAGCTGCGGGGCCAGTTGTGCGAGGCGTGCCTTGGCCGCCGACTCCTGCTCCCAACTCGTCGCCTTGGCACGCTCGATCATGGCCAACGTCGAATCACTGAGTAACTCGGGATGAGACTGAAATTCCTTGGCCAATGAGCGGGCACCTTCGCAATCGTTGATCACCTGGTGATCATCGAAAACACTGTCGAACGCCTCGGGCAACACGACCTCACTGACTAGAGGGCCCAACCCAGCGATCGCTTGCTCGATAGCCTGGGCCACCACCGGCTGCACATCCGGCCAGCGAGAGGTACGGCAAAAACCCAGCCGCAAAGGCCGGCGCCCGGCCTCAACAGTCGGAAACCCTGGAATCAAAACCCGCGCCACCCGCTCAAGGTCGCGCACCGAACGCCCATACCAGCCCACCGTGTCGAAGCTCGGCGCCAGCGGTTTCACGCCTTCCAGCGAGACCAGTCCAAACGATGGCTTGAAGGCATACAGCCCGCAATAAGCCGCCGGCTTGAGCAGCGACCCAGCCGTCTGGGTACCCAACGCCAACGGGAAAAACCCGGCCGCCATGCCCGCCGCAGAACCCGCACTGGAGCTACCCGGCGTACGAGACAGATCAAGCGGGTTACGCGTCGGCCCCGTGTTCATGTAGGCAAATTCAGTGGTGTGGGTCTTGCCCATGATGATCGCGCCCGCCTGGCGCAGCAGCGTCACCACATGGGCATCCCGCGAGGGACGATTGCCCTGGTAAATCGGCGAATAGAACTCGGTTGGATGGTCGGCGGTATCAAAGATGTCCTTGATACCCACGGGCACGCCCACCAGCAACCCGGCACGGCCTTCAAGATGCCTTGCCTGCTCGCGTACCGCTTCAGGATCGAAAGATACAAACGCCTGAATCTGCGGCTCGTCGACACCTATCCGTCCAAGAAAATGCTCTGCAATCGAGGCAGGTGTACCCGCACCAGAGCACACCGACTCGGCAATGCCCGTCGCGTCGAGGTCGTTCATCAGCGCGCCCTCACTTGGCAAACAACTGCCCAATGTCCTTGAAGGCCTTGAACTCCAGCGCATTGCCGCACGGGTCAAACAGAAACAACGTCGCCTGCTCACCCACCTGGCCCTTGAAGCGAATGTGCGGTTCCAACACAAACTGAGTGTTGCGCGCTTGCAAACGCTCCGCCAACGCATGCCAATCATCCCAACTCAGCACCACGCCAAAATGCGGCACCGGCACGTTGTGGCCATCCACCGCATTAGTGTGCGCCGCTTCTTGAGAGGCGGTTTTCGGATGTTCATGAATCACCAGTTGGTGCCCGAAGAAGTCGAAGTCGACCCAGTGATCACTGGCGCGCCCCTCTTCGAGGCCAAACACCTCGCCGTAAAACTGCCGCGCAGCCGCCAAGTCGAATACCGGAATTGCCAGGTGAAAAGGTGCCAGTGCCATCAGGTCTAACCTCTATGGGTATTAAGTCCTTGCGAGTCTAGCCTTGCTTTCATCGATGGAAAGACGATAGTTTTCGCATCGAGCTCAAATTATTTTGATCAATCGAGACGCCCATGCTGCGCGAACTGAAAACCTTTATCGCCGTCACCCGCCATGGCACGTTCGCGGCAGCCGGCATGCACATCGGGCTGACGCAGTCGGCGGTCAGCGCGCAGATCCGCCAGCTGGAGCAGCTGCTCGGTGTGCAGTTGTTCGACCGCACCGGGCGCCAGGCCAAGCTGAATGCGGCGGGCACTCGCGCGCTGCCGCTGGCCAAGGAGATTCTCGAGACGTTCAACCGCATGGCGGTGCCGGTGGATGCCAACGAATACCGTGGCGAGTTGAAAGTCGGCGCCATTACCACCGCCCAGACCGGCCTGCTACCGCAAGCCCTGGTGCGCTTGCGCCAGGCGGCGCCGACGGTGGAATGCAAATTGGTGCCGGGGGTTTCCCTGGAGCTGCTCAGTCAGGTGGACGCGGGCGAGCTGGATTCGGCGATCATCATTCGCCCGCCCTTTGATTTGCCCAAGGAGCTGCACGTGCAGGTGCTGCGCAAGGAGCCGTTTGTGTTGATCGTGCCGCAAACGGTCAAGGGTGACGACCCACTGCAACTGCTCGCCGCTCATCCCCATGTACGCTACGACCGCGCTTCGTTTGGCGGGCGGCTGGTCAGTCGTTTCCTGCGGGATCAACGCCTGGACGTGCAGGTGGCGCTGGAGTTGGACGAGATTGAGGCGCTGGTCAAAATGGTCGAATGCGGCCTCGGCGTTTCACTGGTTCCCCACGCCGGGCTGTGGCTGGATCGCACACCGCAGGTGCGTGTCATCCGTTTGGGCGAACTGACCTTTCACCGGGAAATCATCCTGCTCAGCCGCTACAGCCAGCGCAACCTTCCCGTGCCGCAACTCTTTGCCCGGTGCCTGTTGGCAGGCGTGACCTGAAACGCCAAAAAAAGCCGCACATCCGTGCGGCTTTTTCAGGCCCTATTTCTTGGGCAACGCGTAGGCAATCACATAATCCCCACGGTCCGGCGACTGTCGAGCGCCACCGGCAGTGAGCACGATGTATTGCGTGCCCGTCTTGGGCGACACGTAGGTCATCGGCCCGGACTGGCTACCCACCGGCAGGCGGGATTTCCAGATCTCGTTACCGTTGCCGGTGTCGAAGGCACGCAGGTAGAAGTCCTGGGTGCCCGCGAAGAACAACAGGCCAGACTGGGTCGCCAGGGACGCGCCAAGGGTCGGCATGCCAATCGGAATCGGCATGTGCATGCGGATGCCCAGCGGGCCGGTGTCTTCCACCGCGCCCACCGGTACTTGCCACATCAGCTTGTGGGTTTTCAGGTCGATGGCCGACATCGTGCCAAACGGCGGCTTCTGACACGGAATGCCCGCCGCCGAAAGGAAGCGCTCGCGCATCGCACCAAACGGCGTACCTTCTTGCGGCACCACGCCCATTTCGATGCCGCTGGCGCCCGCGGCAATCTTGTCGCGTGGGATCATGTAGTTGGCCAGGCCCAGGCGCATGTCGTTAACAAACATATAGTGGGTGTTCGGGTCCACCGACACGCTGCCCCAGTTCATCCCGCCCAGCGAACCCGGGAATTGCAACGCCCGGTCCAAACCCGGCGGCGTATAAACGCCCTCATGGCGCATGCCTTTAAACTGGATGCGGCACATCAGTTGGTCAAACGGTGTAGCGCCCCACATGTCGGATTCGGTCAGTTGCTGATTGCCGATCGAAGGCATGTCCACGGAGAACGGCTGGGTCGGCGAATAACGCTCGCCAGGTACATTGCCCTGAGGCACCGGACGCTCTTCAACCCGGGCGATGGGCACGCCGGTTTCGCGGTTGAGCAGGAAGATTTCGCCCTGCTTGGTGACTTGAGCCAGCGCCGGCTGCACGCCGCCATTGCCATCCGGAATGTCATAGAGCAGCGGTTGCGCCGGCAGGTCGAAGTCCCACAGGTCGTGGTGGGTGGTCTGGAAATGCCAGCGCACCTGGCCGGTCTTCACGTCGATGGCGACGATGGAGGAGTTCCACTTGTCGTCATAGGCGGTGCGCTCACCGGCGAAAAAGTCCGGGGTGGCGTTACCGGTGGGCAGGTAGACCAGGCCGAGTTTGGCGTCGTAGGACATGGCCGACCACACGTTCGGCGTGCCACGGGTGTAGGTCTCGCCCGCAGGCGGGCGTTTGGTAGTGTTCGGATTGCCCGGGTCCCAGGCCCACACCAGTTCGCCGCTGTGCACGTCAAAGGCGCGCACCACGCCTGGCGGTTCGCCGGTAGAGAAGTTGTCTGCCACACGCCCGCCGACGATCACCACATTGCCCGCTACCAATGGCGTCGAGGTTTGCTGGTAATAGCCGGGCTTCACTTCGCCCATGTCGGTTTTCAGGTCGACAGTGCCGTGGTCGCCGAAGTCTTCGCAAGGCGCACCGGTTTCAGCATTGATCGCAATCAATCGGGCATCGCCGGTCGGCAGGAACAGACGTTTCACACAGGCTTTAGCGCTGGCAGGTTGCTCGCTGGCGCTGCTGTCAAAATAGCCCAGCCCACGGCAACGCTGCCAGTTGGGGCCGCTGCCCTGCGGGTCGAACTTCCAGCGCTGGGCGCCGGTGTCGGCATCCAGGGAAAATACTTTGCCGTAGGCGGTACACACGTAAACGCTGTCACCGATCTGCAGCGGGGTGTTCTGGTCTTCGGCGCCGGCGCCGTTGCTCTCGGGGATGTCGCCGGTGTGGAAGGTCCAGGCCACCTGTAGCTTGTCGACGTTGCCTTTGTTGATCTGCTCCAGCGCGGCAAACCGATTGCCGGCGGTGGTATTGCCCCAGTGGGCCCAGTCTTTTTGCTCGGTGCCCGGTTTCACCGGGGTGACCGCAGGCTCACTGCTGGCCTTGACCACGTGGGTGGGCACAAACATGTACGCCAGGGTGGCGACCACGCCAAGGCCCAGCAATCCGGCAACCCCATAGGCGCCGCGCCCGGGTGACGATCCAGACGCGCGGGCGAGCTGTGGATAAATCAGCGCAACCACCAGGCCGATGACGGCGAAGGTCAGTACCCGCGAGACCAGTGGCCAGTATTCCAGGCCAGTGTCCCATACCGCCCAGATCGCGGTCAGTACCAGCGCCACGGCGTATAGCCATGCACCCTGAGGCTTGCGCTTGGCGACCAGCACGCCAGAGACCAGCATCGCCAGGCCCATCAGCAGGAAATACCAACTTCCGCCCAGCACCACCAGGTAACCACCACCGCCCGCCAGGCCCAGGCCGATCAAGGCGATCAGCAGTCCCAACCCCGCCAGCAACACTTTGCTGCCGGTGGCAGCCCCAAAGTTATTCATCGCGCAAACGTCCTTCCTGTTTATACCCAACTGGAAATAATGTACCAAACAGTTACTTTTAACAATCTGGCACAAATCAATGTGTGCGATCAGCGGCGAAAATAAATTCCGAGGCTTACTTGAAGTGGAATTTTATTTCCAATAATGTCTACGTCAGAAACTTTGTCGCACCAAAACAATAAAAAGGAACCTGTCATGAAGCGTCTGCTTGGCTGTGCCTGTGCCCTGTTGCTGTCCACTGCCGCCCACGCCGAGTTGCGCATCGGGGTATCCGTCGGACAGTTTGATAACTACGTTTCCTACCTGGTGCAGGCCATGCAGGATCGGGCCAAGGCCTCGCCTGATGGAGTCAAGCTGCAGGTGGAAGATTCCGCCAGCGATGTAGTCCGCCAGTTGAACCAGGTCGAAAGCTTCATCAGCCAGAAAGTCGACGCGATCATCGTCAACCCGGCGGACACCGCGGCCACCCGCAAGATCACCGAGAAGGCCAACGCCGCCGGTATCCCGCTGGTGTACATGAACAGCCGTCCCGAGGTGGACACCTTCCCGCCAGGTGTAGTCTTCGTCGGCACCGACGAGCGCGCCATTGGCCGGATGCAAATGGAATACCTGGCCGAGAAGATGGGCGGCAAAGGTAACCTGGCAATCATCCTTGGCCGTCTCGCCCACAGTGATACCGGCAAACGCACCAATGGGGTCAAGGACGTGCTGGCCAAGTACCCCGAGATCAAAGTCGTTGAAGAACAGTCCGGCGACTGGCAGCGCGAAAAAGGCATGGACCTGATGAACGATTGGCTGACCAAGGGCCAAACCATCAACGCCGTGGCTTCCAACAATGACGAGATGGGCATCGGCGCCGCCATGGCCCTGCGCCAGACGGGGCGCCAGGACATTCTGGTCGGCGGCATCGACGGTACGCCGGACGGTTTGCAGGCGCTGAAAAAAGGCCAGTTGGCAGTCACCGTATTCCGCGACCCGGTGGCCATCGGTGCGGGCTCGGTGGACGCCGCGCTGATGCTGATCAAGCACGCCGCCCTACAAGGCGATGTATGGGTTCCTACGCAATTGGTCACCCCGGAAAACTACCAGCAGTTCCTGCACAACTGAGCCAAACGCCGTCGCGAGCATCAAGGGGAACGAGCCTGTAACATGCTCGCCCATTGATGCCCGCGCCGGAGAACACCTTGCCTGCCTCTCACCCTCCCGTCCTTGATGAAATCGACCGCCAGTTGATTGCCGCCTTGCAGATCAACGCCCGCGAAAGCGTGGCCATGCTCGCTCGGCAACTGGGCATCGCCCGCACCACCGTTACCTCACGCCTGGCACGCCTGGAAAAAACCCAGGTGATTACCGGCTATGGCGTGCGCCTGAGCCAGCGGGTGGTGAATGGCGGTTTGCAGGCCTACGTGGGGATCACCGTGCAACCGCGCTCCGGCAAGGAAGTGCTGCGCCGGATCAGCGCCATGGCGCAGGTTCAGCAGTTGTGTGCGGTGAGCGGAGAGTTCGATTACGTGGCCTGGCTGCGCACCGATTCGCCGGAGCAGCTGGATCAACTGCTCGACCAGATCGGCAGTGTCGACGGCGTGGAGAAGACCACCACCTCGATCATCCTCAGTAACAAATTGGATCGCGGCCAACCAGTCTGACCACCATGCTCGTCACTCTGACTAAAAACAATTCAATACGACGACACATTGCGTCTTATTAACGAACGCTACGATCCCTAGAATGGCTGCCATCTTTTCCTATACTCAACGGGTCGCGCCCCGCCGAGTCGCCAGCAAGGTCAGCCATGAGCATTCCTTCCAGCACCATCAGCAAGCCCAATCGCCACCCTGCCAACGGCAAAAAGCCGATCACCATTTTTGGCCCGGACTTTCCGTTCGCCTTTGATGACTGGATCGAACACCCGGCGGGCCTGGGCAGCATTCCGGCCGCCAACCACGGCGCCGAAGTGGCGATCGTCGGCGCCGGGATTGCCGGGCTGGTGGCCGCCTATGAGCTGATGAAGCTGGGCCTGAAGCCCGTGGTGTATGAAGCCTCGAAAATGGGTGGCCGCCTGCGCTCCCAGGCGTTTGAAGGCGCCGAAGGCATCATCGCGGAACTGGGCGGCATGCGTTTTCCGGTGTCGTCCACCGCGTTCTATCACTATGTGGACAAGCTGGGACTTGAGACCAAGCCATTTCCCAACCCGCTGACGCCCGCTTCCGGCAGCACGGTCATCGACCTTGAAGGCCAGACTCACTACGCACAGAAACTTGCCGACCTGCCTGCACTGTTCCAGGAAGTGGCTGACGCCTGGGCCGACGCTTTAGAGGCCGGCTCGCAATTCGGCGATATCCAGCAAGCGATCCGCGACCGTGACGTACCACGCCTGAAAGCGCTGTGGAATACCCTGGTGCCGTTGTGGGACGACCGCACCTTCTACGACTTCGTCGCCACCTCCAAGGCGTTCGCCAAGTTGTCGTTCCACCACCGCGAAGTATTCGGCCAGGTCGGCTTCGGCACCGGCGGCTGGGACTCGGACTTCCCCAACTCGATGCTGGAAATCTTCCGCGTGGTGATGACCAACTGCGACGATCACCAGCACCTGGTGGTCGGCGGCGTGGCCCAAGTGCCCATGGGCATCTGGCGCCATGTACCGGAGCGTTGCGCCCACTGGCCCGAAGGCACCAGCCTCAGCTCGCTGCACAACGGCGCGCCGCGGGCCGGGGTCAAGCGCATTGCCCACGCCCCGGACGGCCGTTTCGCCGTCACCGACAACTACGGTGATACCCGCGAATACGCCGCCGTGCTGACCACCTGCCAGAGCTGGCTGCTGACCACCCAGATCGAGTGCGACGAAACCCTGTTCTCGCAAAAGATGTGGATGGCCCTCGACCGTACCCGCTACATGCAATCGTCGAAGACCTTCGTGATGGTCGACCGGCCATTCTGGAAGGACAAGGACCCAGAGACCGGCCGCGACTTGATGAGCATGACGCTGACCGACCGCCTGACCCGTGGCACCTACCTGTTCGACAACGGTGACGACAAGCCGGGGGTGATATGCCTGTCCTATTCCTGGATGAGCGACGCCCTGAAAATGCTCCCGCAGCCGATCGAGAAGCGCGTGAAACTGGCCCTCGACGCATTGAAAAAGATCTACCCGAAAGTCGACATCGCCGCGCGCATCATCGGCGACCCGATCACCGTGTCGTGGGAAGCCGACCCGCACTTTCTCGGGGCGTTCAAGGGCGCGCTGCCGGGCCACTATCGCTACAACCAGCGGATGTATGCGCACTTCATGCAGAAGGACATGCCGGCCGAGCAACGCGGTATTTTCATCGCCGGTGACGACGTGTCGTGGACGCCTGCGTGGGTGGAAGGCGCCGTGCAGACCTCGCTGAATGCGGTGTGGGGCATCATGACCCACTTCGGCGGCAGTACTCACCCGCAGAACCCGGGCCCGGGGGATGTGTTCGATGAACTCGGGCCGATTGCGCTGCCCGAATAAGGAGCTGCCCATGCGTATCGCCTTGTATCAATGCCCGCCGCTGCCGCTGGACGTGGCGGGCAACCTCAAGCGTCTGCATCAGTTGGCGCAAGAGGCCAACGACGCCGACCTGCTGGTGCTGCCGGAGATGTTTCTCACCGGCTATAACATCGGCGTGGAGGCGGTCGGCGCCCTGGCGGAAGCTCAGGACGGCCCGTCAGCGCAGTCCATCGCCGCGCTGGCGAAAAACTCGGGTGTGGCAATTCTGTATGGCTACCCGGAACGCGGCGCAGACGGCCAGATCTACAACGCCGTGCAGTTGATCGACGCGAACGGCCAACGCCTGTGCAACTACCGCAAGACGCACCTGTTTGGCGATCTCGACAACTCGATGTTCAGCCCCGGAGACGATGATTTTCCGCTGGTGGAATTGAACGGCTGGAAGCTGGGTTTCCTGATTTGCTATGACCTGGAGTTCCCGGAGAACACCCGGCGCCTGGCGCTGGCTGGCGCAGAGTTGATCCTGGTGCCGACCGCCAATATGGTGCCGTTCGACTTCGTCGCCGATGTGACCGTGCGGGCGCGGGCGTTCGAAAACCAGTGTTATGTGGCGTACGCCAACTACTGCGGGCGCGAAGGCGAGATCGAGTATTGCGGGCAAAGCAGCATCGCGGCGCCGGATGGCCAGCGGATCGCCCAGGCCGGGCTCGATGAGGCGTTGATTGTCGGCACACTCGACCGGCAGTTGATGCTCGACTCACGCGCGGCCAATCGCTACCTGCTGGACCGTCGTCCCGAGCTTTATGGTGCGCTGCACAAGCACTGATCCCGGCTGCTTTGCGCTAGCATAGGCACTTCCTACGTTTCGGAAGTGCTCATGCCTGCGCCGGCCCACCCTCATCACCTTCAATTGACCCTGGCCAGCGGCCTGCGGGTTTCCTTGCATCATGCACCGCGTTTGAAGCGCTGCGCGGCAGCCTTGCGCGTTGCGGCGGGCAGCCACGATGTGCCCTTGGCGTGGCCGGGACTGGCGCATTTCCTTGAGCATCTGTTGTTCCTGGGCACCGAGCGTTTTCCTGCAAGCGAAGGGCTGATGGCCTACGTGCAGCGCCAGGGTGGTCAGGTCAATGCCAGCACTCGCGAACGCACAACCGAGTTTTTCTTTGAAGTGCCTGTTTCGGCATTTGACGCAGGGTTGGAGCGCTTGGGGGATATGCTCGCCCATCCGCGCCTGGCCTTGGAAGACCAATTGCGTGAGCGTGAAGTGTTGCACGCGGAGTTTATCGCCTGGTCGCAAGATGCCGCAGCGCAACAGCAACAGGCGTTGTTGGAAGGTGTAGCGGCGGATCATCCGCTGCGGGCGTTTCATGCGGGCAACCGGGATAGCTTGCCGGTAGAGCGTGAGGATTTTCAGCAGGCGTTGCGGGATTTTTATGAAGGTTTCTATCAGGCCGGACAGATGACGTTGAGCCTTGCGGGCCCTCAGTCATTGGCGGAGCTGGAGGCGTTGACGCAACAGTTTGGTGCTGCGCTGAAGACTGCACCGCTGAAGCCACAGGTGCCTGCGCCAGCGTTGCTGGTCGGCAATCAACGTACTTATCAACACGCCGATGAGCACCACTGGCATCAAGTCATGGTGAGCGAGGCGTCCCCTCAGGCGCTGGATTTCCTTTGCCTGTGGCTGAATGCTTCGGCGCCGGGCGGATTGCTTGCCGAGTTGCAGGCGCGACAGTTGGCCAGCGCTATCAAAGCGGCTGTGCTGTATCAGTTCGCCGGCCAGGCGCTGTTGG
Source organism: Pseudomonas sp. Bout1 (assembly GCF_034314165.1). GTDB lineage: Bacteria > Pseudomonadota > Gammaproteobacteria > Pseudomonadales > Pseudomonadaceae > Aquipseudomonas. Next base: position 6,403,501 of record NZ_JAVIWK010000001.1, read on the forward strand.
ATATCAGGTTCACCCTGGGCACTCACGGTGCGCAACAGACGGCATTGATCGAAGACCTGTTGTACGACTGGCTGAACTTTTTCGCACACAGTGACTGGACGCTGCTGCGGGAAGAGTACGCCTTGCTGCTCGCTCGCCAACTGCAGGTCAGTGGTGCCCTGGCATTGGCCCGACAGGACCACGAGGCAGTCCTGTCCGACCAAAGCACCCGTTCCCTCAAGGCCCTGCTGGATGCGCTGCCATTGCCGCGGTCCCGGCACGCCTGGCAACTACCGCCTACCAATCCGTTCTTACGCCCGACCCTCAAGCAAGAGCGCCCGGGGCTGATTCGTGGCCAAACCAGCGCGCACCGCGGTTTGCGCACGTTCGCACAAGACCGCTCCCGTGGCCGAAGGGACCTGTCGGCGCTGACATTCAGCCAGGCGATGCCCGACGACACCGATGAGGGCGCGCTTTACCTGCGCTGGCATCTGGATACGCCGCTGCATGCAGAGCTTTTCCCACAGCTGCGTGAGAACGCTGCCCAGGCTGGCGTTGAACTGTCCTTCGAGACTATGGGCAATCACTGGCAACTGAAGTTGGTCGGGCTTCACGAACCTATGCCGGCGGTATTGGCAGAAGTCGCACGCAGCCTGACTCAGCTCGATGAAAGATCTGGAGCACCACGCAGTACCCCACCGCCGATGGCAATCCGGCAATTGCTCAAGGCATTACCTGCTTGTTGCACAGGCCTCACGCCCGCCAACCCAACAGCTCACCAGGACCGATGGTCAACGGCGCGCTGGCAAGGGCTTGCAGTAGGGTTGCCCGCCCACTGCGAAGAGGCAATTAAAAGTGCTGCAGGGAAACTGCCCGGCCAACCGGCAACGGCCAGTACCGAAGTTCGACCCATCGCCGGCCAGCGTCTTTGGCACGACGTCAGGACTGATTCCAGCGAAGCCGCGTTGCTGCTGTTCTGCCCGGTGCCGACTCAATCCCTGGCCGATGAAGCAAACTGGCGCCTGCTTGCGCACCTGGCTCAGGCGCCGTTTTACCAACGCCTGCGTGTCGAACTGCAACTGGGCTACGCGGTGTTCAGCGGCATCCGACAATTCAACGGGCAAACCGGCCTGCTGCTCGGGGTGCAATCACCCAGTGTTTCCCTTGAAGGAATCGTCGAGCACCTTCAGGCGTTCCTCCAACAGTTACCTGCCTTGATCGAAGCCCGAAATGACCTGAATGACGCGACGCAAACCCTGGCGGACCAGTTTGCCCCTGAAACGCTGACGACCTCCCACGCCGCCGAACTGCTCTGGCACGCGCACTTGGCAGGCCACCCGTCGGATTACATCGTGCAGTTACAAGATTTCATCCAGACCCGCACCCGCAAGGATTTAATACAAGCTGCGCGGCAACTCAATGCTGCTGCAGGCGGCTGGCGCTGCGTGGCCAATGGTGGGTGCCTGCCAGCACCTTGGCAATTATCTGGCTGATCATTGCCGCTACGGTAAAAGGCTTTTTCCGCCAGGACAGCGCTATCTTGCAAAGAAGTACGTAACATTCATACGCACACCTCTGAACATCTCCGCTTGGAGGTGGACTATATATATTGGTAGTAAACGTCCCATCCCTTCGTAGGAGTAAGAACATGACCTGGTCCAAACCTGCTTACACTGATCTGCGCATCGGCTTCGAAGTCACCATGTACTTTGCCAGCCGCTGATTGGCTTTGTATTGCAATGCAACGCCTCGGCTCGCCCGGGGCGTTTTTATTTTTGAGTTGTGTGTAATGGAGCGGCCATGTTTGTCCAGATTCTAGGTTCCGCCGCGGGCGGTGGTTTCCCGCAATGGAACTGCAACTGCGTGAACTGCGCAGGTTTTCGCGACGGCAGCCTGCGGGCCGAGGCGCGTACCCAATCGTCCATCGCGATTTCCGATGATGGCGTGAACTGGGTGCTGTGCAATGCCTCGCCAGACATCCGCGCCCAGCTCCAAGGGTTCGCCCCGATGCAACCCGGCCGCGCCCTGCGGGACACCGGCATCAGCGCGATCATCCTGATGGACAGCCAGATCGACCACACCACCGGCCTGTTGAGCCTGCGCGAAGGCTGCCCGCATCAGGTGTGGTGCACCGACATGGTCCATGAAGACCTGAGCACCGGCTTCCCGCTGTTCACCATGTTGACCCACTGGAACGGTGGCCTGGCCTGGAACCGTATCGAGTTGGACGCCAGCTTCACGATTCCCGCCTGCCCCAACCTGCGTTTCACGCCGTTGCCACTGCGCAGTGCGGCACCGCCCTACTCGCCTCACCGATTCGACCCACACCCAGGCGACAACATCGGCCTGATCGTCGAAGACCTGCGCACCGGCGGCAAGCTGTTCTACGCGCCGGGCCTGGGCAAGGTCGACGGGCCGTTGCTGGAGATCATGGCCGGCAGCGATTGCCTGCTGGTAGACGGCACCATGTGGGATGACGACGAAATGCAGCGCCGTGGCGTCGGTACCCGCACCGGTCGCGAGATGGGCCACCTGGCCCAAAACGGCCCCGGCGGCATGCTGCAAGTGCTGGAACAACTGCCCACGCAGCGCAAGGTGCTTATCCACATCAACAACACCAACCCGATCCTGGATGAGGACTCGCCCGAGCGAGCCGAGTTGGCGCGGCGCAATGTGGAAGTGGCATACGACGGCATGAGCATTGAATTGTAGGAGCGAGCCAAATGACTGACACACCGCTGAACACTGCCGAGTTCGAACAAGCGCTGCGGGCCAAGGGCGCCTTCTACCATATCCATCATCCGTACCACGTGGCGATGTACGAAGGCCGCGCCACCCGCGAACAGATCCAGGGCTGGGTGGCCAACCGTTTTTATTATCAGGTAAACATTCCCCTCAAGGACGCCGCGATCCTGGCCAATTGCCCGGACCGCGAGATTCGTCGCGAGTGGATCCAGCGCCTGCTGGATCACGACGGCGCCCCCGGCGAAGACGGCGGCATTGAAGCCTGGCTGCGCCTGGGCCAGGCAGTCGGCCTGGACCCGGACCAACTGCGCTCCCAGGAATTGGTACTGCCCGGCGTACGATTTGCGGTAGACGCCTATGTCAACTTCGCCCGCCGCGCCAGTTGGCAGGAAGCCGCCAGCAGCTCCTTGACCGAGCTGTTCGCCCCGCAGATCCACCAGTCGCGTCTCGACAGCTGGCCGCAGCATTACCCGTGGATCGACCCGACCGGCTATGAGTACTTCCGCACCCGCCTGGGCCAGGCTCGCCGGGATGTGGAGCACGGTCTGGCGATCACTTTGCAGCACTACACCACCCGTGAAGGCCAGGAACGCATGCTGGAAATTCTCCAGTTCAAACTGGACATTCTTTGGAGCATGCTCGATGCCATGAGCATGGCGTATGAACTGAAACGCCCGCCGTATCACAGCGTGACTGACCAGCGTGTATGGCATAAGGGGATCACCCTATGAGCTTCGATCGCAGCAAAAAACCGACCTGGCGCCAGGGTTATCGCTTCCAATACGAACCGGCGCAAAAGGGCCATGTGTTGCTGTACCCGGAAGGCATGATCAAGCTCAACGACAGCGCCGCGTTGATCGGTGGCTTGATTGATGGCGAGCGTGATGTAAACGCAATCATTGCCGAGCTGGACGAGCAATTCCCGGGCGTGCCCGAACTCGGTGAAGACATCGAGCAATTCATGGAGGTTGCCCGTGCTCAACACTGGATCGAACTTGCCTGACCTGCCACCAAAACCGGAGATCGGCCTGCCGCTATGGTTGCTCGCCGAGCTGACCTACCGTTGCCCGCTGCAATGCCCGTACTGCTCCAACCCGTTGGATTTCGCCGAGCAGGGCAAGGAACTGAGCACCGAACAGTGGATCAAGGTATTTCGCGAAGCCCGGGAAATGGGCGCGGCGCAACTGGGGTTTTCCGGTGGTGAACCGCTGGTGCGTCAAGACCTCGCGGAACTGATCGCCGAGGCGCGCAAGTTGGGCTTCTACACCAACCTGATCACCTCCGGCATCGGCCTCACCGAGCAGAAAATCAGCGACTTCAAGAAGGCTGGCCTGGACCATATCCAGATCAGCTTCCAGGCCAGCGACGAGCAAGTGAACAACCTGCTGGCCGGCTCCAAAAAGGCCTTCGCGCAAAAACTGGAAATGGCCCGAGCGGTGAAAGCCCACGGTTACCCGATGGTGCTGAACTTCGTTACCCATCGGCACAATATCGACAAGATCGACCGCATCATCGAGCTGTGCATTGCCCTGGAAGCGGACTTTGTCGAGCTTGCCACCTGCCAGTTCTACGGCTGGGCCCAGCTTAATCGTGTCGGGCTGTTGCCGACCCAGGAGCAGTTGGTGCGTGCCGAACGCATCACCAACGAATACCGCGCCAAGCTCGAAGCCGAAGGCCACCCGTGCAAGCTGATCTTCGTCACACCGGATTACTACGAAGAGCGCCCGAAAGCCTGCATGAATGGTTGGGGCAGTATCTTCCTGACGGTGACGCCGGACGGTACCGCGCTGCCGTGCCATGGCGCCCGACAGATGCCGGTGCAATTTCCCAACGTGCGCGACCACAGCATGCAGCACATCTGGTACGACTCGTTCGGCTTCAACCGCTTTCGCGGCTATGACTGGATGCCCGAGCCATGCCGTTCATGCGACGAGAAAGAAAAGGACTTCGGTGGCTGCCGCTGCCAGGCGTTCATGCTGACCGGTGACGCCAGCAATGCCGACCCGGTATGCAGCAAGTCGGAGCATCACGGGATAATCCTGCAGGCCCGTGAAGAGGCAGAGCACGCCACCCAAACCATCGAACAACTGGCCTTTCGCAATGAGCGCAACTCACGGCTGATCGCAAAAGGCTGAGGGCTTTTAGCGTTTGGCGATGATGTAGACCGCGTGCACGATGCCCGGGATGTAACCACACAAGGTCAGCAGAATATTCAGCCAGAACGCGCCGGCGAAACCCACTTGCAGGAACACACCCAGTGGCGGCAACAGAATAGCGATGATGATGCGAATGATATCCATGGGTTCAGCTCCTGAAAAATCGGCTCGTGTGAGCCGTACAAGCTAATCGACCTTGGGCGTTCGTGAGGGTTCAGTAGGATCTGGCACGGGGCCACCCTCCAATCAGCAGACAAAAAAACGCCCCCAGCCAAAAGAATCAGGCTGGAGGCGCCGCGTATACCGCGAGACGGTTCAGGAAATAAGCGATTAAACGGCAATGCCCTTGCGGCACTGCAGCTGTGCGGTGCGCACCCGGGAAAAGGCCCGTGCCAGGCGTAGGAGCATTTCGTCGACGTTGCTTTTGCTTAACGTAAACGCCGGGGTAAAGCGCAGGCAGTCGGGTTGCGGCGCGCTCAGGACCAGTCCTTCACTCAGCGCCGCCTTTACCACTGCATCTGCCGAATCTTCCGACAGGCTCAGGCCCCACAACAGACCCTGCCCGCGCAGTTCGCCCTGGCCATAGCGATGAGCCAGGCGTGCCAGCCCTTCGCCCAGGTACGCACCCACTTCGCGTATGTGCTCCAGAAATCCATGGCCCAGCACCGTATCGAGCACTGCCACACCCGCAGATGCCATCAACGCGTTGCCATGGTGGGTGCCGTCCAGCTCACCGAGTTCGAAACAACACGCCTTGCCCCGCGCGAGCAGCGCCGCCAGCGGCACACCGCCACCCAACCCCTTGCCCAGGGTGATGATGTCGGCGCGTACGCCATAGTGCTGTTCGGCGAGTAACGTGCCGCAGCGGCCGGTGCCGGTTTGCACCTCGTCGAGGATCAGCAAAATCCCCAGCTCGCGGCACAAGCGCTCGACGCCTTTAAGGTAATGCTCGGTCGCCGGGATGACGCCGGCATCGTTCTGGATCGGCTCGAGCATGATCGCCACGGTTTGCGCGTCAACTGCTGCATGCAATGCGGGCAGGTCGTTGAACGGCACATGACTGAAGCCCGGCAATTGCGGCTCGAAACGGTTTTCACTGGCGGCGGCCGACGCCGACATCGCGGCAAAGCTGCGACCATGGCAACCGTTGCTGGCAGTGATGATCCGATAGGCGCCACCACGATGCAGCTGGCCCCATTTTCGCGCCAGCTTGATCGCCGCTTCACAGGCTTCCGCGCCGCTGTTGAGCAGGTAGGCCTGGTCGCTGCCGGTGCGGTGGCACAGGCGGTCGGCGAGGTTCAGTTGGCCGCGATTGTGCAGGCCGTGGCCGGGGTTGATCAGTAATTGGGCCTGAGCGGCCAACGCCTTGGTCAATACCTGCGGGCTGTGGCCCAGGCTGTTGGCACCGCCACCTTGATTGAAGTCGAGATAGGCGCGGTCTTCGCTGTCCCACAGCCAGGAACCCTGGCCGCGCACGAACACATGGGCCGGGCGGGCCACGCTGGGCATGAGGCAGTCGCCGCAAAGGTCGTCTCGCAGTGACGGCGCTTTCGCGTCGAGGATAAGGTCATCCAGACTGGGGACCGGGCGACGCAGGTTGAACAGGTTCATGGATGAACCTCTTTGGCAACCACACCTTGGTCGGTATCACCGACCAACCCATGGCTGAGGTTTTTTGCCTTGCCTATGCAAACACCGTCAACATAAACCCTACTCATCGCACGTTCCGGCCCTGTAAGCCCTGTGAATAGGCGCTAGACTAGGCGTCTCGGGGCCACCCGGCCATTTCGATTTTCCAGCATTTTCGATAAGCATTACTTATGGATTTCAAGCAACTGCGTTATTTCGTCGCGGTGTATGAAGAGGGCCACGTGGGACGGGCCGCGGAACGTCTGTCGATCTCCCAGCCGGCCTTGTCGCAACAGATTCGCCAGCTCGAACAGAACCTCGATGTGAACCTGTTCGAACGCAGCAGCAAGCGCCTGCTCCCGACCCTCGCCGCCCACACCTTGTACAACCACGCCTTGCCCTTGCTCGACGGCATGCAGCAGGCAGTGGAAGCGCTGCGCAACTTCAAGGGCCAGGCGTTGCGCACTTTGGCCATCGGCGTGCTGCAAACCGTGCACACCAGCCTGGTGCCACAGATGCTCGAACGGGTGCGCAAGGCCCAACCGCATTTGGTGGTGCAGATCTACGAATTGACCGGCATGGAAATCGAACGCCGGCTGCTCAATGGCTCGCTCGACATTGGTATCAGTTACCTGCCGCCGCGCCAGCCCGGGTTGCACGGTGTGCTGCTGTATGAAGATGAACTGAAGGTGGTCATCCCGTCTGATCACCCGTTGCGGGAATTCAAGAAAGTCTCCTTGAAACAAGCCGCCGAGTTACCGATGTTGCTGCTGGGGGAAGAGTTTCAGGTGCGGCAGATATGGCAAGGTCAGCTGGCTAACCTGGGCCGACGCCCACAAGTGCAGGCAGAGTTGAATACGATGGTGGGGATTCTCGACAGCCTGCCACACACCAAACTGGCGACGGTGCTGCCCGGACGCTCTCAGGATGAACACAACAGCAAGGCGTTGCTGTGGAAGCCGTTGAGCGAACCACGGGTGCCGTTGAAAGTAGGGTTGGTGTGCCGCGATGTGCAGCGTCAGCAGGCGACGCTGGAATTGTTGCGCACGCTGCTGGAAGACGTGATGAACGCGCCTGTATGACTTTTTCGCAGGCAAAAGAAAACCCCGCCGAAGCGGGGCTTTGCAGACTGTTTCCCTGACATCCATTTCACTCCGCCTTCCTGGCAGAATCCTACGTGTCCGTGTTGTTGCTTTGCGCTTCCTGCGCGACGTCCATGTGAAGTAGATTATCCGTGGATCCAATTTGGCGATAGAGGACGAATAGCAGCACGTCATGTAAGAGAATGCTTACATGCCCTCCAAGCCCCTAGAACAGTGCTTCATCCAGCAAAAACAGCGATTCACTACCGGCTTTTACCGAAGCGCTGAGGGACGCGATCCGCGGCAGCAAGCGGGCAAAGTAGAAGCGCGCAGTGCCCAGCTTGCTGGCATAGAAGTCTTCCTGAGCCTCTTTGCCCAATGCCGCCTTGGCCATCAGTGCCCACATGTAGGCATAGGCCATGTAGCCGAACGCGTGCAGGTATTCCACGGACGCCGCGCCGATTTCATTCGGATTCGACTTGGCGCGATCGAGCAGCCAGGCGGTCAACTCATCCAGATCATCCACCGCCGCGTTCAGCGGCTTGGTGAACTCGGCCAGTTCGGCGCCAGCGGTGCCGGTGAAGTGGCGGATCTCGTCGGCGAACAGCGTGTAGAACGCCCCGCCACTGCCGACAATCTTGCGTCCCACCAGGTCCAGGGCCTGGATGCCGTTGGTGCCCTCGTAGATCTGGGTGATACGCACATCACGCACCAGTTGTTCCTGGCCCCATTCACGAATGTAGCCGTGGCCGCCAAAAACCTGCTGGCCGTGCACGGTGGTTTCCAGGCCCAGGTCGGTCAGGAACGCCTTGGCCACCGGGGTCAGCAGGGCAACCAGGTCGTCCGCACGTTTACGGGCCGTGGCGTCTTCGCTGAACTTGGCGGTATCGAGCTGCATCGCCACATAGGTGGAGAATGCGCGGCCACCTTCGTTCGAAGCTTTCATGGTCAGCAGCATGCGCCGCACGTCCGGGTGGACGATGATCGGGTCAGCCACCTTGTCCGTGGCTTTAGGGCCGGTGGGCGAACGGCTTTGCAGGCGGTCGCGGGCATACTCGATGGCGTTCTGATAAGAGCGCTCGCCGGAGGCCAGGCCTTGAATACCAACGCCCAGGCGCTCGTAGTTCATCATGGTAAACATTGCGGCCAGGCCACGGTTGGGCTCGCCCACCAGGTAGCCCACAGCTTCGTCGAAGTTCATCACGCACGTCGCGGAAGCCTGGATGCCCATCTTGTGTTCGATGGAGCCACAGGTCACCGGGTTGCGCGCGCCCAGGCTGCCATCGGCATTGACCATGAACTTGGGCACCAGGAACAGCGAGATACCCTTGGGGCCCGCCGGCGCGTCCGGCAGCTTGGCCAGCACCAGGTGGATGATGTTGTCGGTGAGGTCGTGCTCGCCGCCGGTGATGAAGATCTTGGTACCGCTGATCTTGTAGGATCCGTCTGCCTGAGGCTCGGCCTTGGTGCGGATAATCCCCAGGTCGGTGCCCGCATGCGGTTCGGTCAGGCACATCGAACCGGCCCACACACCGGAGTACATATTCGGCAGGTAAGTGGCCTTGAGTTCTTCACTAGCGTGGGTGTTGATCGACACGCAGGCGCCAGAGGTCAGCATCGGGTACAAGCCGAAGGCCAGGCCCGAGGAGTTGATCATCTCTTCAACCTGGGCCGACACGGCCTTGGGCATGCCCATGCCGCCGTAGGCCGGGTCACCACCTACACCCACCCAACCGCCTTCGGCGTAGGTTGTGTAGGCGGCCTTGAAACCGGCCGGGGTAAAGACTGCACCATTCTCCCAGCGGCAACCTTCTTCGTCGCCACCACGACTGAGCGGGGCGACGGTCTTGGAGGTGACTTTGCCGGCTTCCTCGAGGATCGCCTCAACGGTCTCGGCGTCGACGGTATCCGCCAGCGCGGGCAGTTGGGCCCAGAGCTTGGCCACCTCGAAAACTTCGTTGAGGACGAAGCGCATATCGCGCAGCGGCGCTTTGTAGTCAGCCATGGCAAACCTCGTGAGAACTTTAAAGTGATTCGGGCAGTGTCGGTTTTACAGACCCCGAGTGTACCCGAACAACTTTTGAGACACATAGGGTCTGATCGTGACCAATTGGTATTTTACAGTCATTAAAGCGCAAACAGCTCCGCCGGCAGACTCATCAGGCACTCACTCCCCGCCTCCACCGCCGCCCGATGGGTGGCCGTGCGTGGCAACAGGCGCTTGAAGTAGAACTCGCAGGTGGCCAGCTTGGCCCGGTTGTAACCGGCATCACCGCGGGTGCTGTCCAACTGTTGTTGTGCCACCAACGCCATGCGCAGCCACAGGTAGGCCAGGATGATGTAACCGCTGTACATCAGGTAATCCGACGCTGCGGCACCGACTTCGTCCGGGTTTTTCATGGCGGCCATGCCGACCTTTACCGTCAATTCGCCCCACTGCTGGTTCAACTCGTTGAGCTGCGCCACGTGGGCCTTGAGTTGTGGATGTTCGGCGTTGGCTGCGCAGAACTTATGGACGATTTTGGTAAAGCCGCGCAGCAACTTGCCCTGGCTGCCGAGTACTTTTCGCCCAAGCAAGTCCAGCGCCTGGATGCCATTGGTACCTTCATAAATCGGCGCAATCCGGCAATCGCGAACCAGTTGTTCCATGCCCCATTCACGAATGAAACCATGGCCGCCGAACACCTGCATGCCGTGGTTGGTCACCTCCAGCCCGGTCTCGGTCATAAAGGCTTTGCAGATCGGTGTTAGGAAGGCCAACAGGTCTTCGGCCTCCTGGCGCTGCCCCTCATCCGTACTCAAGTGCGCGGCATCGAGCAACTGTGCCGAGAAGTAGGTCAGTGCCCGGTTGCCTTCGTTGAAGGCTTTCATGGTCAACAACATGCGCCGCACATCCGGGTGGACGATGATCGGGTCGGCGGCTTTTTCCGGAGCCTTGGCACCCGTCAGCGAGCGCATCTGCAAGCGGTCGTTGGCGTATTTGATCGCGCCCTGGAAGCTCGCTTCACCCAGGCAAAGGCCCTGCATCCCGGTACCCAGCCGCGCATGGTTCATCATGGTGAACATGCAGTTGAGGCCTTTGTTCGCCTCACCGATCAAAAAGCCCCGTGCGCCATCGAAGTTCAGCACACACGTGGCCGACGCCTTGATGCCCATCTTGTGCTCGATGGCGCCACAGCTCATCGCGTTGCGCTCACCGGAGTCGGCGTGGAATTTAGGCACGATAAACAGCGAAATACCCTTGGTCCCGGCCGGTGCGTCCGGCAGCTTGGCCAGCACCAGGTGGATGATGTTTTCACTCATGTCGTGCTCGCCGGCCGAGATGAATATCTTGCTGCCGGTGATGGCGTAGCTACCGTCTGCCTGAGGCACGGCGCGGGTTTTGATCAGCCCCAGGTCGGTGCCGCAATGGGCTTCGGTCAGGCACATGGTGCCGGTCCACTGGCCGGCGGTGAGTTTGCCCAGGTAGGTGGTTTTCTGCTCCTCGGTGCCGTGGGCGTGGATCGCCGACATCGCACCGTGGGTCAGCCCGGGGTACATGCCCCAGGATGTGTTGCTCGAAGAAATCATCTCCGCGAGCACCAGGCCCAGGGACATGGGCAAGCCTTGCCCGCCGTAGGCCGGGTCTGCCGCCAAACCGTGCCAGCCGCCTTCCACATACTGGGCAAAGGCTTCCTTGAAGCCCTTGGGCGTGGTCACCACACCGTTGTCGAAGTGGCATCCTTCTTCATCGCCGGAGCGGTTCAACGGTGCCAAGACGTTCTCGCAAAACTTCGCGCCTTCTTCGAGGATTGCGCCAACCATGTCCGGGCTGGCGTCGGTGGCACCCAGCGCTGCGTAGTGGCCGTGGAAATCAAAGACGTGATCGATCAAAAAGCGCATGTCGCGCAAGGGAGCTTTATAGTCAGGCATGGCAATGTCTCCGGCAGCAGATGCCTTCAACCTACTGCCGCAGGGCCCACCGGACAATCACTGTAGGGCCGCTGAATACACCACCATCACTCAACCGGCAGCAGTGTCCATACGCACCGCGCCCCGCCGGCTTTGCCCAGCGGCCACCACACAGTTACGCCCGGCGCCCTTGGCGCTGTACAGCGCCTGGTCGGCAGACTTGAGCACTTCTTCGGGCGTGCGCTGCTCGGCCTGGCGCTCGGCCACGCCAATGCTGACGGTCACCGACACACTGGAAGCGCCATTGCCTACACGACGTTGCCGGCCCTGCTGGTCGTCGTGGGGGCGATCGGGGTTACGCAATTTGATGTCGTAGTTGGCGATGATTTCGCGGATATCTTCCAGGTGCGGCAGGCATTCATCCAGGGTCTTGCCGGCGAACACCACGGCAAACTCTTCACCGCCATACCGGTAAGCCCGGCCGCCGCCGTTGACCTTGGACAGCTTGCTGGCCACCAGGCGCAACACCTGGTCGCCCACGTCGTGGCCGTGGGTATCGTTGAAACGCTTGAAGTGATCGACGTCGCCCATGGCCAGCACATAGTTGCGCCCCAGGCGTTGCATGCGCTCATTGAGCGCGCGGCGCCCCGGCAGGCCGGTCAGCTCGTCACGGAAGGCCATTTGATAAGCCTCATGCGCCACACCGGCGGCAATCATCAGCATCACCTGGCTGCACATGATGTTCAGCGTGAACGGCAGGATGAACGTCTGTGGCAACATCCAGAACAACCCCAGCAGCCCTACCAGTTGTGCCGCGTGCAGCGGCCTTGGCTGATACCAGTACTGCGCGGCCAGGGTGACAAAACCAATCAGGAACATCGGGTAGGACAGCTGGATCAGGCTCATCCACCGGCCATGCAAGGCGGGCCAGCGAATCTCCGCCAACCAGCTTAACAACGCCTGGGGAAAACTTTGCTCAAGGGCCAAGGCCACGCTGCCTATTGCGAACAGCACCGCGCAACGTGCGACGAAATCGCGAAACAGGTGGGTTTTTTCCTGCCAGACCGCATAGATGCCGAACAGCAGCGGCAACAACAGGCAACACAGGTGGAACACCACGGCGGCGTCTTCCCGGACACTCCCGTGGTCGCGGTAGTAATCGGTCTGGGTATCCAGCAGGAAATAGACCACGTAGACCGTGAGCATCAGGAACAGCTCGCGCTGGCGGCGGTAGACCGCGCAGTACGAGCCGCCCAGCAGCAACACCAGGGTCGGCAGCACGTTGAACAGCGAGGTGAAGAACACATTGAGATCCTTCACGTACGCAGCCGAGAGCCCCGCCAGCAGCAACAGCAGTGAAGGTAAAAAATGACTGAAACGTACAGCAGACGCGCGCGACAAGGGTAAAGCTCCGACCCACTAAAAAAGATGGCACAGTGCCTTCACTGATCACAGTTAAGCACATTCGATGTGATGCGTATCACATTGCCATCACTTTAACGGCCGCACGGCGCAATCCCTGAGTGCGGTACTGTGGTTTTTTATCGCGCAAAAAAAAACCGCCGCTCCCGAAGGCGCGGCGGCTTTTGCAGTGAACCCGCCGAGGCTTAGTAGCCCAGGTCGAAGTTCTCTTCTTTCATGTCCATCAGGTTGTTGGCGCCCGACAGCATGGTTGCAACGTGGGTGCGGGTACGCGGCAGGATGCGCTGGAAGTAGAAGCGCGCAGTCTGCAGCTTGGCGGTGTAGAAGCCTTCTTCGGTGGTGCCGGCAGCCAGTTTCTCGGCGGCCAGGCGGGCCATGTCGGCCCAGAAGTACGCCAGGCAGGCGTAGCCGGAGTACATCAGGTAATCCACCGAAGCGGCACCGACTTCTTCACGGTCCTTCATGGCCGCCATGCCGACCTTCATGGTCAACTCGCCCCACTCTTTGTTCAGTGCAGCCAACGGTGCAACGAACTCTTGCACGGCTTCGTTACCTTCGTTGGCCTGGCAGAACTTGTGGACGATCTTGGTAAAGCCTTTCAGCGCTTCGCCTTGGGTCATCAACACTTTACGGCCCAGCAGGTCCAAGGCCTGGATGCCGGTGGTGCCTTCGTACAGCATCGAAATGCGGCTGTCGCGAACGTTCTGCTCCATGCCCCACTCAGCGATGAAGCCGTGACCGCCGTAGATTTGCACGCCGTGGTTGGCGGACTCAAAACCGACTTCGGTCATGAACGCCTTGGCGATCGGGGTCATGAACGCCAGCAGTGCGTCAGCCTGTTTCTTGGCTTCGTCGTCGGTGCCGTACTTGACCACGTCAACCTGCTTGGCGGTGAAGTACACCATTGCGCGGTTGCCTTCGGCGAAGGCTTTCATGGTCAGCAGCATGCGGCGCACGTCGGGGTGCACGATGATCGGGTCGGCGGCCTTGTCCGGCGCTTTCGGGCCAGTCAGCGAACGCATTTGCAGGCGGTCACGGGCATATTTGAGGCCGCCCTGGAAGCCGATTTCGGCGTGGGACAGGCCTTGCAGCGCGGTGCCCAAGCGAGCGGTGTTCATAAAGGTGAACATGCAGTTCAGGCCTTTGTTCGCCGGGCCAATCAGGAAACCAGTGGCCGCGTCGAAGTTCATCACGCAGGTGGCGTTGCCGTGGATGCCCATCTTGTGTTCCAGGGAACCACACGACACTGCGTTGCGCTCACCAATTGCACCGTCTGCGTTGGGTACGAACTTTGGAACGATGAACAGCGAAATGCCTTTGGTGCCAGCCGGTGCGTCCGGCAGGCGGGCCAGCACGATGTGGACGATGTTGTCGGCCATGTCGTGTTCACCGGCCGAGATGAAGATCTTGGTGCCCGAAACCTTGTAGGAACCATCAGCCTGAGGCTCGGCCTTGGTACGCAGCATGCCCAGGTCGGTGCCGCAGTGCGGCTCGGTGAGGCACATGGTGCCGGTCCACTCGCCCGACACCAGTTTGGTCAGGTAAGCGTCCTGCTGTTCCGGGGTGCCGTGCTCGGAAATGGTGTTCATCGCGCCATGGGACAGGCCCGGGTACATGCCCCACGACCAGTTGGCTTCGCCGACCATTTCGCTGACCGCCAGGCCCAGGGATTCCGGCAGGCCTTGGCCGCCGTGCGCCACATCGTGCGCCAGGCTCGGCCAGCCGCCTTCAACGAACTGTTTGTAGGCTTCCTTGAAACCGGTAGGGGTCTTAACGCCCGACTCGCTCCAGGTGCAACCTTCGATGTCACCCACGCGGTTCAGCGGTGCCAGTACCTGCTCACAGAACTTGGCGCCTTCTTCGAGAATGGCGTCAACCATGTCCGGGGTAGCGTCCTGGCAAGCCGGCAGGCTCTGATAATGCGCTTCATAGCCAAGCAGTTCGTCACGAACGAAGCGAATATCACGCAAGGGGGCCTTGTAGTCAGGCATAGCGATAAACCTCTGCTGATGTATCTGGGATGAACAACCGCGTGGATGTGTTGTGGCGGTCAAACAGTTGTTTGAAACATACGTTTACGACCAATCCTTGTCAAGCGTCGCGCAAATGCCGTTTGTCATGACGCAGGTCAACGTCAGGCACGGCGAGGCCTGCAGCGAAACGCCGCATGGGGTTGAAAGGGTTTAGAAAGAATTGAGGGTGACGGGGATCAGAGTGGGAGCTGGCTTGCCTGCGATGCAGGCGCCACGGTGCTTCAGGAGGATTGGGGCGACGCTATCGCAGGCAAGCCAGCTTCCACAGAGAAGCTGGCGAGCGCAATTTTCAAGCGTAGGTATCGATCAACGTACCGAGCATTTCGTCGGAAGCCTTGGCCACTTTGGCGCCCAGTTCTACCTGGAACTTGCCTTGGGCCATCTCGACCATATTGCTCGCCGAGTTGCTTGCCTGATTGGCGTCTACCGAACGCAGACGATCATTTTGCGCGTCCGAAGGCTGGGTAGTGGCGGCGCTGGCGATCTTGCCGGCGGCCTGGTCGACACGGTTCTGCCCGGTCTGAATCGCGCTCAGGCCCGAGTAAAACGCACTGCTACCAGAGATTTCCATGGCGTGAACCTGCCTGTTAGAGAATCGTGAACTGTTATTGAAGCAGACATACCGGCAAAACGCCCGTCAAAAACACTAATGGCATAATGCCTTATTGATAGGCAAAACTAGTCAAGCAGGTCCAACTGCAAGTACTCGGCAACCGCTTCGGCGCTGGGGTGCTTGAGCTTCGGCACCCGCCCCAGGCATGGTGCGGGCAGCCGTTCCGCCAGGGTCGCGAGGTTTTCTTCCAGACGAGAGGTCTTGGGGTCGATGATATTCGCCACCCAGCCCGCCAGCGGCAGACCGTCCCGGGCGATGGCTTCGGCGGTCAGTAGCGCATGGCTGATACAGCCCAGCCGCACGCCCACCACCAGGATCACCGGCAGCTTCAGCGCCTGGGCCAGGTCCGACAAGTTGTCCTGATCGGCCAATGGCACGCGCCAACCGCCTGCGCCTTCAATCAGGGTGAAGTCTGCCTGCTTGGCCAGAATATGCTGCATGGGCTTCAACAACGACTGCACCGTCAGCGCCACACCGGCTTCGCGGGCCGCCAGATGCGGTGCGATGGCCGGCTCAAACGCCACCGGGTTGACCTCGGCATAGGTCAAGGGCAACGAACACTCAGCCAGCAACGCCAGGGCATCCGAATTGCGCAGGCCCTTGGGCGTCAGCTGGCAGCCCGAGGCCACCGGCTTGCCCGCCGCGGTGCTCTTGCCGGCTTGCCGCGCGGCATGTAGCAGGCCGGCGGCGACGGTGGTCTTGCCGACGTCGGTGTCGGTCCCCGTGATGAAGTAAGCGGCACTCATAGAGGTTTCTCCAGGACGGCGTACACCACTTGATAGGTCGCCGGCAGGCCCTGGGCCTGGCGGAACTGCTCGTAGGCTTGCACCAGTGCAACAATCCGCGCCCGCCCCGTCAAGCCTCCGGGGCGCCCGGGGTTCAGATTGTGTGCACCCAAGGCTTTCAATTCATGGGTCAGGCTGCGCACGTCGGGGTAGTGCAGCACATGAGGACACTGCTCCAGGCTACGCACCCGCAAGCCACTGGCCGCGCACAGCTGCTCATAAGCACTGAACGGCCGGAAGCGGTTCACGTGAACCATGCCATCCGCCGCGCGCCAGCTTTCGCGCAACTCATCCAGCGTTCCCACACACAGGCTGGCAAATGCCAGCACGCCGCCGGGCTGCAATACCCGCCGCGCTTCGCTGAGTACGGCCGCAAAGTCCGAGCACCACTGCACCGCCAAGCTGGAGTAGATCAGCCCGCAACTGGCGTCCTGCAACGGTAAACGCTCGGCATCGCCGGCGATGAAATACTGCGCACCGCCCATGGGCCGAGCGTGGTTGAGCATGCCCTCGGCGATATCCAGGGCCAAACCCTGGCTGTTGGGAAGTGACTGGCCCAACACACGGCTGAAATAGCCCGTACCGCAGCCCAGGTCCAGCCAGCGCTGTGGCGAAATACCGTCGGGCACACGTCGTAGCAACTCGTGACCCACCGCACGCTGCAACTCGGCAACACTGTCGTAACTGGCGGCTGCGCGGGAAAAGGAGGCTGCCACCTGGCGCTTGTCTGGCAAGCCGCCCGGTAATACATGGGACAAATCAGTCATCACCGCACTCATGCAAAAAAGCCTGGATGGCCCCCGCTACACCGTGGGGGTCCTCCAGTAGAAAAGCGTGACCGGCCTGTTCAATCAGGCCGATTTCAACGTCAGGCAACAAGGCGAACAACTCACTGGCCACTTCAGCCGGAACCAGCCCGTCTAGCCCGGCAAACAGATGCAACTGCGGCCCTTGAAAGTCCACCAACGCCTGACGGGTGTCCAATCGGCCCAACAGTTCCAGACCACTGAGCAAGGTCTGCGCGGTGGTTTTAGGGGCACCCGCCAGCAATAGCCGAGCAAGTGATCGGGGATCGCTGGAACCCCGGGCGCAAAGCAGACTGAAGCGTTTTAACGTCGCAACCGGATCAAGGCGGCAACCGTTAAGAAACGCAATAAAATCCTCTTCGTGCATGCCATGGTCCCAGCGAGACCAGGCCACGAAGCTTGCGTTGCTGGCAAAGGTGAGCAAACCGCAACAATGATCACCGCGCCGGGCGGCCAACTCGGCAGCAAGCATGCCGCCGAGGGACCAACCACCCAGCCAGACGTCTTGGGGCAAGGTCGAATCCAGCTCATCGAGCCACTCTTGAAGGTCGTCCGACTCCACGTCCGGCAACGGTTCGATCTGCACCTGCAAATGCTCATCCAAGCCCTGCAACGCCGCCGCCAACGGTTCCAGCGGCGAAACGCCGAGGCCCCAGCCAGGCAGCAATATCAGTCGATCACGCATGGTCGGGCTCCTGGCCTAACAAGCGGAAACACTCTTCCAATGCGTTTAACAATAGCTGCACCTGGGCTTCGCTGTGGGCCGCCGTCAGGGTCACCCGCAGGCGGGCGCTGCCGGCGGGCACGGTTGGCGGGCGGATCGCAGTTACCATCAGCCCGCGCTCGCGCAGCATCTGCGACAAACGCACGGCACGGGCGCTGTTACCAATCATGATTGGCTGGATCGGCGTGAAACTGTCCATCAACTCCAGACCAATCTGCTCGGCGCCCTGGCGGAACTGGCGGATCAGCCCGTTCAAATGTTCACGTCGCCAATGCTCGGTGCGCAGCAGTTCCAGGCTCTTCAACGTGGCGCAGGCCAGCGCGGGCGGTTGGCTGGTGGTGTAGATGTACGGGCGGGCGAACTGGATCAGGCTTTCGATCAGCTCTTCGCTGCCCGCCACAAATGCGCCGGCGGTACCGAAGGCCTTGCCGAGGGTGCCGACCAGCACCGGCACATCTTCCAGGCTCAAGCCAAAATGCTCGACGATCCCACCACCGTTGGCGCCCAAAGGCCCGAAGCCATGGGCGTCATCCACCATCAGCCACGCACCCTTGGCACGGGCTTCACGGGCCAGCGCCGGCAGGTCAGCCAGGTCGCCGTCCATGCTGAAAACGCCGTCGGTCACAACCAGCGTATTGCCGGTGGCTTTCTCCAGGCGCTTGGCCAGGCTGACGGCGTCGTTGTGCAGATAACGGTTGAAGCGCGCGCCGGAGAGCAAACCGGCATCCAGCAATGAGGCGTGGTTAAGGCGGTCTTCCAGCACCGTATCGCCCTGCCCCACCAGCGCCGTGACGGCTCCGAGGTTGGCCATGTAACCAGTGGTGAACAGCAGCGCCCGCGGGCGCCCGGTGAGGTCGGCCAGGGCCTCTTCCAGTTCATGGTGCGGCGTGCTGTGGCCGATCACCAGATGCGAAGCGCCGCCACCCACGCCCCAGCGAGCCGCGCCCGCGCGCCAGGCTTCAATCACTTGCGGGTGATTGGCCAGGCCCAGGTAATCGTTGTTGCAGAACGCCAGCAACGGCTGGCCGTCGACCACCACTTCAGGGCCTTGCGGGCTCTGCAGCAGTGGACGTTGGCGATACAGGTGTTCGGCACGACGAGCCGCAAGACGCGCGGCGAGATCGAAAGACATGCAGACCTCGGTTAAGCAGGCTGAACGCGGTCAACCCTGTGGGAGCTGGCTTGCCAGCTCCCACACTGGATCGCACTTCGGCAGGAGAAATGGCTTAAACAGCAGCGTTGTAAAACTGCTCGCTGCTCTTCTGTTCCACCAATGCCTGCTCGATCGCCGCCTGGTGCACTTCATCGGCGTGCTCTTCGCGGGCCTCCGGCAAGATGCCCAGGCGCGAGAACAGCTGCATGTCTTTATCCGCCTGCGGGTTGGCGGTGGTCAGCAGTTTGTCGCCGTAGAAAATCGAGTTGGCACCGGCAAAAAACGCCAGGGCCTGCATCTGCTCGTTCATCGCCTCACGCCCGGCCGACAGCCGCACATGGGACTGCGGCATCAGGATGCGCGCCACCGCCAGCATGCGGATGAAGTCGAACGGGTCGATGTCGTCGGCGTTTTCCAGCGGCGTACCGGCCACTTTCACCAGCATGTTGATCGGCACCGATTCCGGATGCTCCGGCAGGTTGGCCAGCTGGATCAGCAGGTTGGCGCGGTCATCAAGGGACTCGCCCATGCCGAGGATGCCGCCAGAGCAGATCTTCATCCCCGAATCACGCACGTATGCCAGGGTTTGCAGGCGCTCGCCATAGGTACGGGTGGTGATGATCGAGCCGTAGAACTCCGGCGACGTATCAAGGTTGTGGTTGTAGTAGTCGAGGCCGGCCTGGGCCAGGGCTTCGGTCTGGTCCTGGTCGAGGCGGCCGAGGGTCATGCAGGTTTCCAGGCCCATGGCCTTCACGCCTTTGACCATTTCCAGCACGTAGGGCATGTCTTTGGCCGATGGATGCTTCCAGGCAGCGCCCATGCAGAAACGTGTCGAGCCGATGGCCTTGGCGCGAGCGGCCTCTTCGAGGACCTTCTGCACCTCCATCAGCTTCTCTTTTTCCAGGCCAGTGTTGTAGTGGCCCGACTGCGGACAATATTTGCAATCTTCCGGGCAAGCGCCGGTCTTGATCGACAGCAGGGTGGAAACCTGGACGCGGTTGGCGTCGAAATGCGCGCGGTGCACGGTCTGCGCCTGAAACAACAGGTCATTGAAGGGCTGCACGAACAGCGCTTTGACTTCGGCTAAAGACCAATCGTGACGCAGGTTGGCAGTGATGCTGGCGCTCATGGGCGATTCCTTGATTATGCTTTGGCAAGCCCTGCAGGGAGTAATACCCACAGGCACGACACGGATGCTCGGCATATTTAAGGAAGATTCATGCACTGTCAACTTGAGAACAAACACGAGGTTTACATCTGGTCAAAAAACAACCAAATCTGTTTAGTCTGCGACGAAAGCAGCGAAACAGCCCATTCCATCTGCAACGTCTGCGAAACCGAGCTGCCCTGGCTGATGGATCACTGTGAAGTATGCGCGCTGCCGCTGCCCATGGCAGGTCTGGTGTGTGGCCAATGCCTCAAGCAACCACCCGCGTTTAAACAGGTGGTTGCACCCTGGTCCTACAGCTTTCCCGTCGACAGCCTGATCAGCCGTTTCAAGCATCAGGCCCGCTGGCCACTGGGGCATTTGCTCGCGCACCTGTTGGGGCAATTCCTGCAACACCGTTATGAAGATGCCGGGCTGGCGCGCCCCGACTGCCTGCTGCCCGTGCCTCTGGCCCGCAAGCGCCTACGAGAACGGGGTTACAACCAGGCGGCAATGCTCGCGCGCTGGTTGAGCAAGGACTTGAACATTCCTTACGATGAACACCTGCTGTTACGGCCTCATGAAACCTTGGCACAGCAGGACCTGGACGCCAAGACCCGCCAGCGCAACCTGCTCCAGGCCTTTGCCTTGACGGACGGCGCCCAGGTTAAAGGCCGCCACCTGGCGCTGGTCGACGACGTACTCACCACCGGCGCCACCGCCAATAGCCTCGCCCGGCTGTTGATGGGCGCCGGTGCCCGCCAGGTCGATGTGTATTGCCTGGCGCGTACGCCCAAGCCGGGCACATGACTTGACTCGGCGGCGCCCTGCCCGCAACGTCTGCCCATTCCCTTGAAGCGTGTAACCATGTCCCTGCCAACCCTCTTGAGCCAACACATCGTCCGTCGCCCCCAGCGCATTGCGCTGCTGCAACACATTGCCGAACAGGGCTCCATCACCCGCGCGGCCAAGAGCGCAGGCTTGAGCTACAAAGCGGCGTGGGACGCCATCGACGAGCTGAATAACCTGGCGCAAAAGCCCCTGGTGCAGCGCAGCGTCGGCGGCAAGGGCGGTGGTGGCGCCAAGCTGACGGCCGAAGGCGAACGGGTGCTGCGCCTTTACCAGCGCCTGCAAGTGTTGCAAGCCCAGGTGCTGGACTCTGCCGAAGACGCCAGCGACTTCAACCTGCTGGGCCGCCTGATGCTGCGCACCAGCGCACGCAACCAGTTGCACGGCCGGGTCATTGCCGTGGACAACCATGGCCGCAATGACCTGATTCGGTTGGAGCTGGCCGCCGGGCTCACCCTGGATGCACAGATCACCCACGACAGCACGTTGCGCCTGGAGCTGGAGATTGGCACCGAAGTCGTTGCCCTGATCAAAGCCGGCTGGCTCGAAGTGCTGGCTGCCTCGCAACCAGCAACACCTGGACACAATTGCCAGGAAGGAAAAATCGAGGCCATTCTCGACGCCGAAGACGGCCCCAGCGAGGTCCGCATCACCCTGCCCAATGGCCAGGTTTTATGTGCCTTGGCCCAGCCCCACGCGCTTGCGCAGATCGGCGCCACCGAAGGCCTGCAGGTGAAGGTGCAGTTTTCCCCCAGCAACGTACTGCTGGGCACCCCGGTGTAACGCTTCAAACTGCAACAATTTCGTCACGACCGCTCCCTAAGGTGGCTGCAAAAACCCGCAGGGAGCCTGAAATGAGCCTATTAGAAGAAAACCAAGCCACCGACCTGGAACAGATGGTCGGCCTCACCCGCCGGCGTTTTATCGGCGCCGGCGCCCTGTGCGGTGCGGCGATGTTCCTCGGCGGCAACCTGCTGACCCGCAGCGCCCAGGCGGTGAGTGCCGCCTCAAACAGTCCCTTGCTGGGTTTCACCAGCATTGCCTCTGCCACCAGTGACACCATCACCCTGCCGCCTGGCTACAGCGCTTCGGTGCTGATCAGTTGGGGCCAGCCGCTGCACAAAAACGCGCCGGCCTTCGACCCCAGCGGCAACGGCACGGCCAAGGCCCAGGAACAACAGTTCGGCGACAACAACGACGGCATGAGCCTGTTCGCCTTCCCCGGTGACGACAACCGCGCGCTGATGGCGATCAACAACGAATACACCAACTACCGCTACCTCTACGCCCACGGCGGCGCGCCGCAATCGGCCGAAGACGTGCGCAAGGCGCTGGCCAGCGAAGGCGTGTCGGTGATCGAAGTGCGGCGTAAAGGCGACACCTGGCAGTTCGTCCAGGATTCGCGCTACAACCGGCGCATCCACGGCAACTCGCCGATCCGCTTCGGCGGCCCTGCGGCGGGCCATGCCTGGCTGAAAACCAGCGCCGACAAAACCGGCAAAAAAGTCCTCGGCACCTTCCAGAACTGCGCCAACGGCAAGACCCCGTGGGGCACGTATCTCACCTGCGAAGAAAACTTCACCGACTGCTTCGGCAGCAGCAACCCGCAACAAACCTTCGACGCCGGGCAGAAACGCTACGGTGTGGTGGCCGCCAGCAAAGACATCAACTGGCACCCGCACGACCCACGCTTCGACATGGCCAGGAACCCCAACGAACTCAACCGCCATGGTTGGGTGGTGGAAATCGACCCGTTCGACCCGCAATCCACGCCGGTCAAACGCACCGCCCTGGGCCGCTTCAAGCATGAAAACGCTGCCCTGGCGCAAACCCGCGATGGCCGCGCCGTGGTGTACATGGGCGACGACGAGCGCGGCGAGTTCATCTACAAGTTCATCAGCCGCGACAAGATCAATCACAAGAACCCCAAGGCCAACAAGGACCTGCTGGACCACGGCACCTTGTACGTGGCGATCTTCGACGCGGGCGACGGCAATGCCGACCATCCCAAGGGCCAGGGCCAATGGGTCGAACTGACCCACGGCAAGAACGGCATCGACGCCGGCACGGGGTTCACCAGCCAGGCCGAAGTGCTGATTCATGCACGCCTGGCTGCCAGCGTAGTGAAAGCCACCCGCATGGACCGCCCGGAATGGATCGTGGTCAGCCCCACCGACGGCCAGGTGTATTGCACCCTGACCAACAACGCCAAGCGCGGTGAAGATGGCCAGCCGGCAGGCGGCCCGAACCCGCGGGAGAAAAACGTCTACGGGCAGATCCTGCGCTGGAAAGCCAATGCCGACGATCACGCCGCGCCGGACTTCAGCTGGGACCTGTTTGTGGTGGCCGGCAATCCGACCGTGCACGCCGGGACGCCAAAGGGCGGCTCGTCTAACATCAACCCGCAGAACATGTTCAACAGCCCGGACGGCCTGGGCTTCGACAAGGCCGGGCGGTTGTGGATCCTCACCGATGGCGACTACAGCAATGGCGGCGACTTTGCCGGCATGGGCAACAACCAGATGCTGTGTGCAGACCCTGCGACCGGTGAGATTCGCCGGTTCATGGTGGGGCCGGTGGCCTGTGAAGTGACCGGGATCAGCTTTTCGCCGGACCAGAAAACCCTGTTTGTGGGGATCCAGCATCCGGGGGAAACCGGTGGCTCGACCTGGCCGGAACACCTGCCGAATGGCAAGCCACGGTCCTCGGTGATGGCGATTCGTCGGGATGATGGCGGGGTCGTCGGCGCCTGATAAGGCGCCATCGCGGGCAAGCCCGGCTCCCACAGTTGCCCGAGTACTCCTGTGGGAGCCGGGCTTGCCCGCGATGGCGGACTAACAGTCACCACCTATCTCGACCCCGGTGCGTTACCATACCCGGCCGGACGCGGCGCCCTGCTGCGCGCAGGAGTTCGCATGGCACACCCGTTTGAAACACTGACCCCTGACCTGGTGCTCGACGCTGTCGAAAGCATCGGTTTCCTCAGCGACGCCCGCATCCTCGCGCTCAACAGCTACGAAAACCGTGTGTACCAGGTCGGCATCGAAGATTCCGAGCCCCTGATCGCCAAGTTCTACCGGCCCCAGCGCTGGACCAACGAAGCGATCCTCGAAGAACACAGCTTTACCTTCGAACTGGCCGAGTGCGATGTGCCGGTGGTGGCGCCGATGATTCACAACGGCGAGAGCCTGTTTGAACACGCAGGCTTCCGCTTCACTCTGTTCCCGCGCCGTGGTGGCCGCGCGCCGGAGCCGGGCAACCTCGACCAGCTGTATCGCCTCGGCCAGTTGCTGGGGCGCCTGCACGCAGTCGGCTCCACCCGCCCCTTCGAACACCGTGAAGCCCTGGGCGTGAAGAATTTCGGTCACGATTCGCTGAACACGCTGCTGGAAGGAAATTTCATTCCCAAGAGCCTGCTGCCGGCCTACGAGTCCGTGGCCCGCGACCTGCTCAAGCGGGTGGAAGAGGTCTACAAGGCCACGCCCCACAAGAACATCCGCATGCACGGCGATTGCCACCCCGGCAACATGATGTGCCGCGACGAGATGTTCCACATCGTCGACCTCGACGATTGCCGCATGGGCCCCGCCGTCCAGGACCTGTGGATGATGCTCGCCGGTGACCGCCAGGAATGCCTGGGGCAGCTGTCGGAACTGATGGACGGCTACCAGGAATTCCATGACTTCGACCCGCGCGAGCTGGCCCTGATCGAACCGCTGCGCGCCCTGCGCCTGATGCACTACAGCGCGTGGCTCGCACGGCGCTGGGACGACCCGGCGTTCCCCCACAGCTTCCCGTGGTTTGGCAGCGAACGTTACTGGGGCGACCAGGTGCTCGCGTTGCGCGAGCAGTTGTCGGCGCTCAATGAAGAACCCTTGAAACTGTTCTAACGCACACCACAATCCCCTGTAGGAGCTGGCTTGCCAGCGATGCAAGCGCCTCGGTGTATCAGTGGAGCCGAGGTGAAGCCATCCCCGGCAAGCCAGCTCCTACAGAAAAGCACATCCCACTGGCTGAAAAATATCCTTACAATTGCGGCTTTGTCAGCTGCCAAGCAAGGATTCTGCATGCAAGCCGCCAACCCCCGTCGCGGGTACATATTAGGCCTGAGTGCCTACATCATCTGGGGCCTGTTCCCGATCTACTTCAAAGCCATCGCCAGCGTTCCCGCCGCCGAAATCATCGTCAACCGCGTGCTGTGGTCGGCGCTGTTCGGCAGTTTGTTGCTGATGGTCTGGAAACACCCCGGCTGGTATCGTGAACTGCGGGACAACCCCCGGCGCCTGGCGATCCTGGCCCTGAGCGGCACCTTGATCGCGGCCAACTGGCTGACCTATGTGTGGTCGGTGAACAGTGGCCGGATGCTTGAGGCCAGCCTGGGTTACTACATCAACCCGCTGGTGAATGTGCTGCTGGGCATGGTGATCCTGGGTGAGCGCCTGCGCCGCCTGCAGTGGGTGGCCGTGGGCCTGGCGGCAGTAGGTGTGGCGCAACAGGTGTGGCAAGTCGGCAGCCTGCCTTGGGTGTCACTGGTGCTGGCAGCCACCTTTGGTTTCTACGGCTTGATCCGCAAGCAGGCGCCGGTCAAGGCGCTGCCCGGTCTGGTAGTGGAAACCTGGATGCTGGTGCCGATTGCCATCGCATGGCTGCTGTTCAACCCGTCTGCCCACAGCGCGCAGATGGAATTCTGGAGCACCTCCGAAGCGTGGTGGTTGGTGGCCGCTGGCCCGGTGACGCTGATCCCGCTGGTGTGTTTCAACGCCGCCGCGCGGCACTTGCCCTACACCGCCCTGGGCTTCCTGCAATACGTGGCGCCCACCCTGGTGCTGCTGGAAGCGGTGCTGCTGTTCAATGAACACCTGGCGCCAGCCACGCTGATTGCCTTTTGCTTTATCTGGGCCGGGCTGGTGGTTTACAGCCTCGACGCCTGGCTGACCGTGCGGAAAAACTGATCAAATAACGTACAAACCCCTGCAAGCTACAGCCGGCGTGGCTTGCAGGCATTCACCCCAAGGTTATCCACAGCCTGGTCCCCGGCGTTTGTGTACAAGCCCTTGAAACTGTTCGTTTTTTAGTCAGCCGGCGAAGAGCCACGGCCGGCCTGGGCTGGACGCGGGTCTCTACAGGTTATCCACAGGCCCATGCAAGATTTCCATGCATAACCTTGTGGGCAACTATTCCTCGCTGCGTAGCTCCAGTTCCACCATCAGGTCGTCTGCCAGGGTTTCCAGGGCTGCCTGCAAGGTCTCCAACGGCAGCGTCAATGGCACCGCCAGCAGCGCGTCGGCATGGAACAGCGGGTCGCTGCTCATGGGCGCCGGGCGCACGTCAGTGATCAAGCGTTCCAAATTGACGCCCTGCTTGCTCAACAGCGCGGTGATGTCGCGAACAATCCCCGGCCGGTCATTGCCCACCAGCGTCATCGCGATCGGTTGCGACTCGCTGGCGGCCACCGAACTGCTTTCACCCTGCAGCACGCGAATGCCATGGGTGGATAAGTCTTCCAGCGCCCCAATCAAATCCAGACGATTTTCCGCTGGCACGCTCACCCGCAGAATCCCGGCAAACTGCCCGGCCATGTGCGCCATGCGGCTTTCCAGCCAGTTGCCACCATGGGAGGCGATGCATTGGGCGATGCGTTCAACCACGCCGGGTTTGTCCGGGGCGATGACAGTCAGTACGAGATGGTCCATGGTGTCGTCCTCTTCTTATAAAAATCGGGTAGGAACCAGCGTTACCCTCGCGCCTACCAAGGTGGACTCAGGTAGCCACGAAAACAAATCGTGTACCATTTTTATATTTATATGGAACAATCCAATAGTTTTTTGAGAACATCCCGTACCCCACTGTGACCGTACGACCAAAGTGGGTCGCTAAACGACGTATTTAGTCTAATTTTCACAACCGCAACTCATCATGTAGTATGCCCAATCGCGCACTACATAACGTTAGGTCGATGTCTGCCAAGGCAACCACGCACCGCGACGCAGCCCGCCCAGCCGCCTTCAACGGCATGTACTGTGCGGCGTGTTCGCGGTTTACATGGCCAGAGGCTTCATTGGTAAATTGAAAAGCTGAAAAGCGCATAAGCTCCGCAGAGTGAGGCAAGCAATGACTGAACACGTTCAAGTCGGTGGCCTGCAGGTCGCCAAAGTCCTGTTCGACTTCGTGAACAACGAAGCCATTCCTGGTACCGGTATTACCGCCGGCCAGTTCTGGGCCGGTGCCGACAAGGTCATCCACGACCTGGCGCCGAAGAACAAAGCCCTACTCGCCAAACGCGACGATTTCCAAGCGCGCATCGACACCTGGCACCAGGCACACGCTGGCCAGGCGCACGACGCGGTGGCCTACAAAGCCTTCCTCCAGGATATTGGATACCTGCTGCCAGAAGCTGCGGATTTCCAGGCATCGACCCAAAACGTCGACGAAGAAATTGCCCACATGGCCGGCCCGCAGCTGGTGGTGCCGGTGATGAACGCCCGTTTCGCCCTCAACGCCTCGAATGCGCGCTGGGGCTCGTTGTATGACGCGCTCTACGGCACCGACGCCATCAGCGAAGCCGATGGCGCCGAGAAAGGTAAAGGCTACAACAAGGTCCGTGGCGACAAGGTCATCGCCTTCGCCCGCGCTTTCCTCGACGAAGCCGCGCCACTGGCGGCCGGCAGCCACGTGGACTCCACCGGCTACAAGATCGTCGACGGCAAGCTGGTGGTCAGCCTCAAGGGCGGCAGCAACAGCGGCCTGCGCAGCGATGCGCAGTTGATCGGCTATCACGGTGAAGCTGCCAAGCCGACGGCGGTCCTGCTCAAGCACAACGGCCTGCACTTCGAAATCCAGATCGACGCCAGCACCCCGGTCGGCCAGACCGACGCCGCCGGCGTAAAGGACGTGCTGATGGAAGCCGCCCTGACCACCATCATGGACTGCGAAGACTCTGTCGCCGCCGTCGATGCTGATGACAAGGTGGTGATCTACCGTAACTGGCTCGGCCTGATGAAGGGCGACCTGTCGGAAGAAGTCGCCAAGGGTGGCAAGACCTTTACCCGCACCATGAACGCCGATCGCGTTTACACCGGCGCAGACGGCAAAGAAGTGACCCTGCACGGGCGTTCGCTGTTGTTCGTGCGTAACGTCGGCCACTTGATGACCATCGACGCGATCCTCGACAAAGACGGCAACGAAGTGCCGGAAGGTATCCTCGACGGCCTGCTCACCAGCCTGTCGGCGATCCACAGCCTCAACGGCAACACCAGCCGCAAGAACAGCCGCACCGGCTCGGTCTACATCGTTAAACCGAAGATGCACGGCCCCGAAGAAGCGGCGTTCACCAATGAGCTGTTCGGCCGTATCGAAGACGTGCTGAAGCTGCCACGCAACACGCTCAAAGTCGGGATCATGGACGAGGAGCGCCGCACCACGGTCAACCTCAAGGCCTGCATCCAGGCTGCCAGCGAGCGCGTAGTGTTTATCAACACCGGCTTCCTCGACCGTACCGGCGACGAAATCCACACCTCCATGGAAGCCGGCGCGATGGTGCGCAAGGCCGCGATGAAGGCTGAGAAGTGGATCGGCGCGTATGAAAACTGGAACGTCGATATTGGCTTGAGTACCGGCCTGCAAGGCCGTGCACAAATCGGTAAAGGCATGTGGGCCATGCCCGACCTGATGGCCGCCATGCTTGAGCAGAAGATCGCTCACCCGCTGGCCGGTGCCAACACGGCGTGGGTTCCGTCGCCGACGGCTGCCGCGCTGCACGCCCTGCATTACCACAAGGTTGACGTATTCGCCCGCCAGGCCGAGTTGGCCAAGCGCGAACGGGCTTCGGTGGACGATATCCTGACCATTCCCCTGGCTCAGAATACCGATTGGTCTGACGAAGAAATCCGCAACGAGCTGGACAACAACGCCCAGGGCATTCTTGGTTACGTGGTTCGCTGGATCGACCAGGGCGTGGGCTGTTCGAAAGTGCCGGACATCAACGACGTTGGCCTGATGGAAGACCGTGCCACCCTGCGCATCTCCAGCCAGCACATCGCCAACTGGTTACGCCACGGCATCGTCAATGAAGCCCAGGTAATGGAAAGCCTCAAGCGCATGGCGCCGGTAGTGGATCGTCAGAACGCCGGGGATGCGCTGTATCGTCCGCTGGCTCCGGATTTCGATAGCAACATCGCGTTCCAGGCAGCGGTGGAGTTGGTGATTGAGGGGACGAAGCAGCCGAACGGCTATACCGAGCCGGTGTTGCACCGTCGGCGTCGGGAGTTCAAGGCCAAGAATGGTCTGTGAGTAAGCACTAGAAACGAATAAGCCCTGATCTTTCGGTCAGGGCTTTTTTGTTTGGGACCTCAATCGGACTCAACGGTGTAGTTCCCATTAAGCGTGACCGTTCCTTCGTCCGATTCAAACTTTACGTCTTTAAGTTTCCCGACGTGCTTGAAGGTCGTACCGAACTCCGGACGATCGACCAGCACAGTGAGGTCACCCAGCACAGGCTGATGGTATGAATGGCCGTCGGCATCGCGATAGGTGACATTAATAAATGGAGCCTTACTTTCATGTGGCCCGGCTTTCAAGTCGCTTCCGTAGGAGATACGAACACTCTCAACTGCGCCGTCCAGAGCGCTCCAGGAGAGATAGCCAAAGACGTCTGTAGGCACAAATACATGACTGACGGTGCCATTTCGCGAAACTTCAATGCTAGCAACACCACGGCTTAAGGTCTTGGCCTTGTGCAGTTCTTTCTCATCGATATCGAATTTTTCAGTACTCATGATGAACTCCTGTCCACGAATTGATTAGGTGCAGGCCTGCGCCCCACACCCTCCTAATCAGTAAACATGCGAAGTTCGATACTTTCCTACTGTCAGAATTGACAGTTCTTCGCGAAATCAGACCAATGGCACCGTCTAGGACGCCATCCCCAACTCCCGCTTCACCATCTTCGCCAACTTCGCGCTATCAATCGGCTTGAGCAAAAAGTCCACCACACTCAAATGCATGGCATCAATCACGTCCGGCGCTTCAGCGTCCCCCGACATGATAATGATTGGCAGCGCCGCCCGCGTGGACTCGCGCACCTGGCGAATCAATTGCAGCCCGTTGCTCGGCGCCATGCGCAGGTCAGTGATCAACAGCCCAATGGAGCTGCTGGAACTCAACAGGTCCCACGCCGCCTCACCACTGTCTGCGGTCATGCAGCGGATTCCGTCCAGGCCCAGAATTTCTGCCAGCAGTTCGCGCGCGTCCTTGTCGTCATCCACGATCAAAACCCGTTGTGGCGGTAAATCCGGCTCCTGCATAACAGCGCTCAGGGCCTCGCGCTCGGCATCACTCAAAATATCGTGGTCGGACATACGTTTCTCGGCAGTTCTGATCAATCTCCCAGCACAGAACTCAGACATCACTGGAAGGGTGAACAATGTGCACTTCGTCGGAAAGTTTTCCTAGTGGGCGTTCTACGGGGTTTGGACGATATTCATGTAAGGTTTTTCCCTAGCAGGGGTCGGTTATAGCGCTACCTAGACTTACGTCCAATGGGCACCCGCAGCGCAGGAGTCGACCATGAAGCACGATAACGACAAAAAAACTGCGGTCATAGGTATGAGTAAAGCTGATGCTTTCACACAAGCGGGCAAAACCGCTGTGTTGCAGAACATCCACGGCACCCTGCAATTCCTGCAGCGCTTCCCGCCGTTCAACCAGATGGAAAACGCTTACCTGGCTTTTCTGGTCGAGCAGTGCCAATTGCGCTTCTACGGGCCCGGCGAGAGCATTCTCAAGCCGTCGGGCGGGCCAGTGGAACACTTTTATATCGTCAAGCAAGGGCGCGTAGTCGGCGAGCGGCCGGATTCAACAGAAACCACGTTTGAAATCACCACCGGTGAATGTTTCCCGCTGGCGGCGCTGCTGGGCGAGCGAGCGACCCGCACCGAGCATAAAGCCGCTGAAGACACCTTCTGCCTGCAACTGAACAAGCCTGCCTTTATCAAGTTGTTCGCCCTTTCCAGTGCGTTTCGTGACTTCGCCTTGCGTGGGGTGAGCAGCCTGCTGGATCAGGTCAACCAGCAAGTCCAGCAAAAAGCCGTAGAAACCCTCGGTACCCAATACTCGCTGAACACCCGCTTGGGCGAGCTGGCTATGCGTCATCCGGTGACTTGCAGCCCGCTGACGCCGCTGCGCGAAGCCGTCACGCAGATGCATGAGCAGCAAGTCGGCAGCATCGTGATCGTCAATGAGCACAAGGCGCCCTTGGGGATTTTTACCCTGCGGGACCTGCGCCAGGTGGTGGCCGACGGCACCAGCGACTTCAACCAGAGCATCGAGCGCCATATGACCCAGGCGCCGTTCTTCCTCACGCCAGACCACAGCGCCTTCGACGCCGCGATCGCGATGACCGAACGGCATATTGCCCACGTGTGCCTGGTCAAGGATCAGCGCCTGTGTGGCGTGGTGTCCGAGCGCGACCTGTTTTCCCTGCAACGCGTGGACCTGGTGCACCTGGCCCGCACGATTCGCAACGCGCCAAGGGTCGAAAACCTGGTGGCTATCCGTGGCGAAATCGGCCAGTTGGTGGAGCGGATGCTGGCCCACGGTGCGTCGTCCACGCAGATCACCCACATCATCACCTTGCTCAACGACCACACCGTGTGCCGCGTCATCGAGTTGACCCTGGCCGACAAGGGCGACCCCGGTGTGCCGTTCAGTTGGCTGTGCTTCGGCAGCGAAGGCCGTCGCGAGCAGACGCTGTATACCGACCAGGACAACGGCATTCTGTTTGAAGCCCGGGACGCTGCCGAGGCCGCCGAGATTCGTGGCCGCCTGCTGCCTCTGGCGCAACAGATCAACCAAAGCCTGGCGCTGTGCGGTTTTACCCTGTGCAAGGGCAACATCATGGCCGGCAACCCTGAGCTGTGCCTGTCCCGGGCCGAATGGGCGCGGCGTTTTGCCGGGTTTATCCGCGAAGCCACACCGGAGAACCTGCTGGGGTCGAGCATCTATTTTGATCTGCGGGTGGTCTGGGGCGACGAGCAAGGGTGCGAGCAATTGCGCCAGGGCATTCTTGAGCAGGTGGCAGACAACCGACTGTTCCAGCGCATGCTGGCCGAGAACGCGTTGCGCCAGCGCCCACCCGTGGGGCGCTTCCGGGATTTTGTGCTGGCACGCAAAGGCGCCGACAAGGCAACACTCGACCTCAAGGTGCAGGGCCTCACGCCCTTTGTCGACGGTGCCCGGCTGCTGGCGTTGGCCAACGGCATCAGCGCCATCAACACCCTGGAGCGCCTGCGCCAACTGGTGGCCAGGGAAGTCATCGAACGCCTCGACGGCGCAGCCTATGAAGAGGCCTACCACTTTATCCAGCAAACCCGCATGCAACAGCACCAACTGCAAACCCGCGAGAACCTGCCGTACTCCAACCGCGTCGACCCCGACAGCCTCAACCACCTCGACCGGCGCATCCTGCGCGAATCCCTGCGCCAGGCCCAACGCCTGCAAAGCAGCCTGACGTTGCGGTATCAGCTGTGAGTCTTTTCAGTTGGTGGCGTAAGGCGAAACCCGGGCTGGATGCGGCGCAACAGCAACGAGTCGCGCAACTGCCCAAGCCGGCGCTACTGGACGAACGCCCCTTGCGCGCGCAGCGCTGGGTGGTGGTAGACCTGGAAACCAGCGGCCTGAACCTCAATCGCGACCAGGTGTTGTCGATTGGCGCAGTGGTAATCGAAGACGGCGCGGTGGACTTCTCCCAACTGTTTGAACGCACCCTGCAACGGGCCGAAACAAAACTGAGTCCCAGCGTGCTGATCCACGGCCTGGGGCCCAGTGCGATTGCCGCCGGCTGCGACCCGGCCGAGGCGCTGCTGGACTTCATGGCGTTTGTCGGCGACAGCCCGCTGCTGGCGTTTCATGCGCCCTTCGACCACCACATGCTGTGCCGGGCCCTGAAAGACAGCCTGGGCTATCGGCTAAACCACGTGTTTATGGACGTAGCCGACATCGCCCCGCTGCTGTGCCCCGAAGCCAACATTCGCGAGGCCGGGCTGGATGACTGGATCGAGCACTTCCATTTGCAGGTGGGCGAACGCCACCACGCCAGCGCCGACGCCCTGGCCACTGCCGAATTGATGCTGATTTTGCTCAACCGCGCTCGCCAACAACAGATCAACAGCCCCCTGGCCTTGCAGCAAAAGCTCGGGCAATGGAAACGCCGCAAACAAGCACCGACTTTTTAAACACGGAGCCATCACCCGACCAACGCCAATTGCACCCGTCCCACAGCTCTGACACAATCGCGAATAATTCTCGTTAGTTTCAACTTTCCGATCGGTGTCGCCTTGTCGTCCATCCAAAGTCCCCACAGTGAGCTAGTTGGTGCGTTATACCGCGACCATCGCAGCTGGCTGTTGGCGTGGCTGCGACGCAACGTGGCCTGCCCCAGCCGCGCCGAAGACCTGAGCCAGGACACCTTCGTGCGCCTGCTGGGCCGCGAAGAGCTGCGCACACCCCGCGAACCCCGGGCATTTCTGGTGGCCGTCGCCAAAGGCTTGCTGTTCGACTACTTCCGCCGCGCCGCGCTGGAACAGGCTTATCTCACCGAGTTGATGCTGATCCCGGAGAGCGAGCATCCGTCACCAGAAGAACAGCAACTGATCCTCGAAGACCTAAAGGCCATCGACCGCCTGTTGGGCAAACTCTCGAGCAAGGCCCGCGCCGCCTTCCTCTATAACCGCCTCGATGGCATGGGCCACGCCGAAATCGCCCAGCGCCTGGGGGTGTCCGTGCCCAGAGTGCGGCAATACCTGGCCCAGGGCATTCGCCAGTGCTACATCGCGCTGTATGGCGAGCCGCTATGAGCCCGGTCAGCTCCAAACCTGTCTCGGCACGTGTGCTCGATGCCGCCATTGCCTGGCAACTGTCCCTGGATTCGGGAGACGGCAGCGCCGTGGAGCAGGAAGAATTCGCCAAATGGCTGGCCAGCGACGAAGAACACGCCAGGGCCTGGCGCCAGCTGGGCATGCTGGATCAGCGTTTCAGCGTGGCCTCCGGCCCGGCGCGGGTGGCGTTGATGCAGTCCCGCGAGGGCATTCGCCAGCGTGTGCGCAAGCTCGGCAGCGGCCTGGCCAGTGTGGTGCTGGTGTGCGGCCTGGTGCTGTTCGCCGGCCAGCGCTACATGCCGATCAACTACTGGCTGGCCGACCAGCGCACCGCCACCGGAGAGCAGCGCACCCTGAAGCTGGCGGACGGCACGGTGATCAACCTCAATACCCACAGCGCCATCGACGTGCGCTTTGACGAGAAACGCCGGCTGATCGTATTGCAGGAGGGCGAGATCCTGGTCGAGACCGGCCACAACGACGCCCGCCCGTTTTTTGTCGAAACCCGCGAAGGCAGCCTGCGCGCCTTGGGCACCCGGTTTATCGTCAAGCGCGAAGACGACGGCACGCGCCTGAGCGTGTTGCAGTCCGCCGTCGGCGCGCAGCCTGAGGCGCTGCACCAAGAGCAGATCTTCAAGGAAGGCCAGCAAGTGCTGATGCGCCGCGACGGCCTCGGCCCGATGCTGGCCGTAAACCCCGGCACCGACGCCTGGACGCGCGGCATGCTGGTGGTGGACAACGCCCGCCTTGGGGATGTGGTCGAGGAACTGAGCCGCTACCGCACCGGCTACCTGGGCGTGGATAAACAGGTGGCCGACCTGCGGATCACCGGCAGCTTCCCGCTGCACGACACCAACCTGGCGCTGAACGCCCTGCTGCCCACCTTGCCGGTGCAAATCGAGCAGCACACGCCGTGGTGGGTCACCGTAAAGGCCAAGCCGCCCACGCAATAGCCGCGTAGCAGCTGTCGAGCCTAAGCGAGGCTGCGTTGGCAGCGCTGCCGAACCTTCGCCTGGCATCGCACTGAGTCGCGCCCGACGCAGCCTCGCTCAGGCTCGACAGCTGCTACGGAAAATAGCGCCTGGAGCCACCGATGCGGACCAAATACAAATTATTTTCATTCAGCCCTATCACTTTCTGCATCTCGTTCGGCACATAGGCAATTGAGAAATATTTCCATTCAGGAGCCGCCCCATGTCCCGCACGCTAGACACCTTGTTGCGCCCCAGCCTGTTAGCCGTGGCCATTGCCCTCAGCGCCCCGCTGGCCAGCACCCCGCTGGTCGCTGCCGAACAGGCGTCCAGCGTGCGTGCCTACAACCTGCCGGCGGCGCCGCTGGCCACCACCCTGAACCAGATCGCCAGCCAGGCGGGTTTGGCGCTGACGCTTAATCCTGGGTTGGCGGCGGGCAAAACCTCGGCACCGGTTAAAGGCCAGTTCGATGCACAGGGCGCGCTGCATGAAGCACTGCGCGGGACGGGGCTGCAACTGGAGCAAAGCAGCGCGGGCACTTACAGCCTGGTAGCGATTCCGGATGGGGTCGTGGCGTTGCCGCAGACCAGTATTACCGGGCAGGCTGATGCGGAAAGTGCATGGGGGCCGGTAGAAGGTTATCTCGCATCTCGCACCGCCGCCGGCACCAAGACCGATACCGCACTGGTCGAAGCCCCACGTTCAATTTCCGTCGCTACCCGCGAGCAAATGCAGGACCGCAACGTCCAGAACCTTGATGACGCCGTCAAATACATGCCCGGCATCGTGTCCGCCAGCTATGGCAGCGACACCCGCTACGACTGGATGCGTGTGCGCGGCTTCGAACCCACCCAATTCCTCGACGGCCTGCCATTGCCACGCGGCGTGTACGCCAACCCGAAAGCCGAAACCTGGAACCTCGACCGCCTCGCTCTGCTGCGTGGCCCGGCCTCGTCGGTCTACGGCCAGACACCACCGGGCGGCCTGCTGGACATGGTCAGCCGCCGCCCAAGTGCCGAGTCAAGCAATGCGATCCAGGTGCAGTACGGCAGCGACAACTATCGCCAGATCAACTTCGCCAGCACTGGCAAGATCGATGATGAAGGCAAGTTTCTCTACGGCCTCAGCGGCGTGGTGCGCGATGCAGGCACCCAAGTCGATCACATCGACAACAAGCGCTACAACATTGCGCCCAGCCTCACCTGGAATATCGACACCGACACCAAGCTGACTTTTTTGTCGCAGTTCACCCGTGACGATACTGGCGCCACCAGTCAGTTCCTGCCGATTGTCGGCACCAAGATCCATTCGCCACTGGGCGAAGTGTCCCATCACAAGAACCTGGGTGACCCGGACTACGAGTACTACGACCGCACTTATTACGCGCTGGGCTATGCGTTCGAGCATCGCTTCAACGATACCTGGCAGTTCAAGCAGAACCTGCGCTACACCAAATCGGAATTGTCCTTCCAGCAACTGACCGTGGGCGCGTTTGCCTATGCCCCAGTGGATGCGGCGGGCAATATCAGCCGCGGGTCGACCAACGTAGACGAGAACATCGGCCAGTTCGCGCTCGACAACAACTTCCAGGCAGACTTCGCCACCGGCGACATCACCCATACCGTGCTGCTCGGCCTGGATCATCAGCGCACCGACACCTCGTACCTGTCGATCTTCGGTGGCGCCGGGACGGTCAACATCTACAACCCGGTCAATACCCAACCGGTTGTGCGCCCGGCGCGCTCCACGGCTTATTACGACTACAACCAAAAAACCATCCAGACCGGCCTGTACGCACAAGACCAAATGGCCTTGGATAAATGGCGCCTGACCCTGGGCGGTCGTGAAGACTGGGTGCACCAAGGCACCACGTACTTCAACAAAAACGATGCAACCAACACCGACCGCAGCAAAAACTTCAGTGGCAACGCTGCACTGAGCTATGTGTTCGATTCAGGCTTCGTACCGTACCTGTCCTACGCCGAATCGTTCCAGCCAGCGAGCAACGCCAGCGTCTCGCCGACCGAGTCGTACAAGCCCACCGAAGGCAAGCAATGGGAACTGGGGGTCAAGTACCAGCCACCCGGCTCCAACACCCTGCTGAGTGCGGCGGTCTATGACCTGACCCAAAAGAACGTGCTGGTCACCAGCTTCGGCGCCGGTGGCCAGTCGATCACCGACCAGACCGGCGAAGTGAAGGTCAAGGGCCTGGAACTGGAAGCCGTGTCTGACGTGACCGAGAACCTCAAAGTCATCGCCGCTTACACCCTGGCCAAATCCGAGGTTCAAAAAGGCCAATACAAAGGCAATCGCCTGCAACTGATGCCCAACCAGCAAGCGTCTCTGTGGACCGACTACACCTGGCACGCCGGCGTGCTCGACGGTTTTGGCGTTGGCGCGGGCGCCCGCTACACCGGCAACACGTATGGCGACCAGGGCAACACCTGGCTGGGCAAGGCAGACGCCTACACCGTGTTCGATGCCTCGGTGCATTATGACCTCGGCCGCCTGGACAACAGCCTCAAAGGAGCGTCGGTGAAACTGAACGCCACCAACTTGTTCAACAAGGATTACATTTCGACCTGCGACGGCTCCTACTGCTACTACGGCGACCAACGCAGCGTAGTCGCCAGTGCCACCTACCAGTGGTAATCGGCTGAGTTAACAACCAGGCCGCCCCCGTGGGCGGCTTCGGTGTGTCTAAAGGCTATAAAATGAAAAGCAAAACCATCCGCCGCTGGTCCTTCATCCACACCTGGACCAGCCTCGTGTGCACCGTATTCCTGCTGCTGCTCGCCCTCACCGGCCTGCCGTTGATCTTCCACCACGAGATCGACCACCTGCTGGGCAACGAGCCCGAGCTGGCACAGATGCCGGCCGACACCCCACAGCTGAACCTCGAACAGCTGGTGGCCAAGGCCCAGGCCCATCGCCCCGGCGAAGCCATGCAATACCTGGCCTGGGACGAAGACGACAAGAACGGCGTGATCGCAATCATGGCCGCCACCGCCGGCACTGAACCCAATTCCTCCCACACCTTCATGCTCGACGCCCGCACCGGCGAAGCCGTGGAAACCCCTTCGGCCAACGGCGGGTTGACGATGTTCCTGCTGCGCCTGCACGTCGACATGTTCGCCGGGCTGCCGGGCAAATTGCTGCTGGCGTTCATGGGCATTCTGTTTGTGTTGGCGATCATCTCCGGCACGGTGCTGTACCTGCCGTTCATGCGCCGGTTGAAGTTCGCCACGGTGCGCCAGGACAAATCCACGCGCCTGCGCTGGCTCGACCTGCACAACCTGATCGGCGTCGTCACCCTGACCTGGGCGCTGGTGGTGGGCGTGACTGGCGTGATCAGCGCCTGCGCCGACCTGATCATCGCCGCCTGGCGCACCGACAGCCTCAGCGCGATGATCGAACCCTACAAAAACGCCCCGCCACTGACCGTGCGCGCCCCGGCCACCGACCTGCTGACGATTGCTGGCAAGGCCGCGCCCGGCATGGAGCCGGACTTTATCGCCTTCCCCGGCACGCGCTTTTCCAGCGAGCACCATTACGCAGTGTTCATGAAAGGCAGCACCCACCTGACCTCGCACTTGCTGACGCCGGTGTTGATCGATGCGAGCAACCTGCACGTCACCGCCATCGCCGAACGGCCGTGGTACATGGACGCCATGGGCATGTCCCAGCCGCTGCACTTTGGTGACTACGGCGGCATGCCAATGAAAGTTCTCTGGGCGGTGCTGGATGTGTTGACCATCATCGTCCTGGGCAGCGGCATATACCTGTGGCTGGTGCGGCGCAAGGCAGGCAAGTCGTGAAGCCGCGGCAGTCGAATTTCTGGAAGGTGTTCGGCATTCCGCTGGCCATCGGGCTGTTGAGTGCCGCCGGGTTGTTTGCGGCGTTGCTGGGGGATGGGTTGTGGGATTCGTTGAGCTGGGTCGGCCTGGGCATTCCGGCTGCAATTGGTAGCTGGGCGTTGCTCAAGCGTTGAGATAGATTAGCGCTGCCCTTTTCCGAGGAATGCCCATGTCCACCCCCAGCATGACGCTGTTCCACAACCCTGCATCGCCGTTTGTGCGCAAAGTACGGGTGCTGTTGCACGAGACCGGCCAACTGGACCGCGTGACCTTGCACGCCTGCGGGCCGACACCGGTCAAGCCTGACGCCGAGGTGATCCTGGACAACGCGCTTGGCAAGATTCCCGCCCTGCGCCTGGCCGACGGTAATGCGCTTCACGACAGCCGGGTGATTCTCGATTACCTCGACTACCAACATACTGGCACGCCGCTGATCCCTCGTGACGGCCCGGCCCGCTGGCGGCGCCTGACCCTGGCCTCGACGGCCGACGGCATCATGGATGCCGCCGTGCTCGTGCGCTATGAAACCGCCATGCGCCCGGTGGATAAACACTGGGACCTGTGGCTGGAAGGCCAACGCGACAAGATCCGCCGCGCCCTCGACATGCTGGAACAAGACGCCATCGCCGAACTGACCGGGCCGTTTGACGTGGCCGCGATCAGCGTAGCGTGCGCCTTGGCTTACCTGGATTTCCGCCACCCGGACATGCAGTGGCGGTCGAGCCATCCCAAGCTGTCGGCGTGGTATGCCGAGGTGAGTCAGCGCCCGTCGATGCTCCAGACCCAGCCACCGGCCTGACCGGCTGCGAAGGTTATCTTGTGGTGAGGGAGCTTGCTCCCGCTGGGGTGCGCAGCGGCCCCAAAAATCCTGGGAGCGCTTCGCACTCCAGCGGGAGCAAGCTCCCTCGCCACAGCAAGCTCCCTCGCCACAGCAATCTCCCTCGCCACAAAAAGCTCCCGGGCCACAGGGAACAGCGCGTTAATCCTCACCACTAACTGCGCGCCCTCTTGCTGATCCTCCCGCAACCCCAACGACCGACTCATCGCTTGCCCACCCCATACCAATCCAGCTTGCGGGTCAGCACCATCACCGTGCCCAGCAACCCGAACAGCAACAACGACCCCATCAACAACGCGTAATCCTCGGCACTCAACAGCCCGTACAACACGCCATATAACGCCGCCAACCCCGCCGAAAACCCCAGGCCATGGGCGACACTGCGTAATACATGGCAAACGTAAAACCCATTCAGCAACACACAGGCCGCCGCCGATATCAGGTACGCCGGGCCAAACCCGATGTGCTCGGACAACGACAACAGCAGCAGGTAGAAAAACGCCAGGGCAACCCCCACCAGCGCGTACTGGATCGGGTGCACCGCCAGGCCCTTGAGCACCTCGAACAGGAAGAAACCGGCAAACGTCAGGGCGATAAACAGCAGCGCGTATTTGATCGCTCGGTCGCTCTTGAGGTACTGGTCCACCGGGTCGATGAAGCTCACGCCAAAGCTGCGGCTGTTGAAGTCGTCACAGCCGCGCTCGGCCAGGCAACCGCTGAGTGCTTCTTCCAGGTTGGTGGAGAAAAATGTGGTCTGCCAATTGGCGGTAAAGCCTTGGGCGCTGACCTCGCGCCGGGCCGGCAGGAAGTTGCCGATGAAGCTGGGGTGCGGCCAGTTGGACGCCAACTTCACCTGGCTGGTCTTGCCCACCGGCACCACTTGCAGTTGCTCGGTGCCTTGCAGGCGCAGGTCAAAGGCGAAGTCAAAGGGCGCCGGCTTCTTGCTGTCCTGCTCGGGCAGCATCACGTGTACGCCCTCCCCCAGCCACGCCACTTGAGTACCGGGGGAAAACGCCCGTTGCTGGCTGCCCAGCTCCAGCTTCAACGCATTTTCGATGCCGCGAATGTCACTGATACCCACCGCCAGATACGCCGGGTCAAACCGGTAATCGGCAAAGTTTTCCTTGATGCCCCATTGCTCCGGCAGCACAAACCGCCCGCTGACACGGCTGTCGGCGTGAAACAACCGCGCCTGGTAGATGCCCCTGGCGCGCACTTCGGTTTGCACCTGGCCGTCGAGCGCAAATTGCTCCGGCAGGAAATACAGACGACCGCGCACCTCACGGGTTTCTTCGTAGCGTTGGTTGAGCTTTTCATTGAGCTTCCACTCCCGGACGGTCTTGCGATACGGCACCACCAGCACCGGGCCACTGAGGCGCTGGCTGTAGCTGGAGCTGCGGGCGATGTCCTGCAACACGTCGTCGCGCAGTTGCTGACGGTCGGTAATCACCCCGTGGATCATCAGCAACGGAATCAACAACAGCACGATCAGCAGCGCGATGGCGCCCAGTTTGAAAAGCAGATTGCGGTTCATGAAGCTCTCCCTGTTTTGATGGGGGAGAGTCTGGCGGGCGCTTAAGGGGGGTTTATGAAGGGAATGTGGAGACTGTGTGGAGATGCAGGTTTACCTGCACGCCGCCGGGCACGTTACCGATCTGCAATGAGCCGCCGTGCAGCTTCATCACTTCCTCGACAAAGTTGAGCCCAAGGCCGGTGCTCTTGCGCCCGCTGGCCGGGCGCGGCAGCGAATAGAAGCGCTCGCTGAGGCGCGGCAAGGCGTACTCGGGAATCGGTTCGGCCTGGTTGAACAGGGTGAATTCGACGCCATCATTCAATGCCCGGGCACTGAACCGCAACGTGCCACCGGGCGGGGTGAAATCCAGGGCGTTCTCCAGCAGATTACCCAGCGCCTGGCGCAGCAGGAACGGCTCGCCGTACACCTGCACATCCGCTGCAATCGCCTGCTCGACCTGCAACCCGGCGCCTTCGATACGGGCACACTGGGCGTTGAGCACGTCGTCCACCAGCGCCGCCAGCGGCATGCTGCCCTGATCTTCAAGACCCTGGCGTTGTTCCACCTGCGCCAGGTTCAGCAGGCGCTCGATCAACTGCTGCAAGCGCGCGCTTTCACTGTCGATATTGCTCACGAAACGCTGCTGCTGATCATGGGACATGTCGCCCTGCAACAGCTCTGCCGCGCCGCGAATCGCTGCCAGCGGGCTTTTCAATTCGTGGGTCAAGGTGTGCACATAACGTTCGACATACGCCTTGCCTTCCAGCTGGGTCCGCATGTGCTCAACGGCGGTGGACAACTGCTCCAGCTCACCGCCGCGATAGTGCGGCAACTCGGCGCGCCGGCCTTCGCTGACCGCCTGGGCATACGCCGTCAGCCGGCGCAGCGCGACGCTCAACCACCATGACAACAACGCACCGAAGAGCAGGCCCAGGCCCACCAGCCCGGCGCCGTACCACAGCAGCCGGTCTTCGGTGCGGTCCACATAGGGTTGCAGCGAACTGTTGGGCTTGGCCACGGTGACCACGCCGATGATCTGCCTGTTATCGCGGATCGGCGCGCCGACGTGCATCACCGATGAGGTCGGGTCGTCCAGTTCGCTGCGGGTGGAGCGTGCACCGTATTCGCCGCGCAAAGTCAGGTACACGTCGTTCCACTTCGAGTAGTCCTCGCCCACCGCTTCGCCGGTGGAATCCAGCAGCACGATGCCCTTGGCGTCGGTGACGTAGATGCGGTGGTTGACCTGGTTTTTCGGCAGGCCCCAAATGTTGGCGCCGGGCTGACGTTCGCCGTAGGCCTTGAGCAGTTCCGGCCAATGGCTCTGCCCGAGGGTGCCGTTTTTCACATCGTCGCGCAAAATCTCCGCCAGCAGGTTGGCAGTGTCCACCAGGGTTTCTTCAGTGGACTGGCGCACGCCGGGGCGGATTTCCTTCATCACGGTGCTGAGGACGAAGTAGCCGGTCAGGCCGATAAACAGCGCATACACCAGGAAGAAGCGAATCCCCAGGCGCATCAGCTGTTGCCCGGGCTGTAGCTGTAGCCGAGGCCGCGATGGGTCTGGATGGGCTCGGCGTCGGGCGCCACCGCACGCAGTTTGCTGCGCACACTTTTGATGTGGCTGTCGATATTGCGCTCATAGCCTGCATCGGCGGCCACGCCTATGGCATCCAGCAGTTGCTCGCGGCTGAAGACACGTTCGGGTTGCTCCAGCAGACTTTGCAGCAAGCGAAACTCGTGGCGCGTGAGGCTCAGGGGCTGGCCGCGATAACTGATCTGCATGCGTTCCTGGTCCACCTGGAACACCGCCGTTGCCGTCGCTGGGCTCACACGCTTGAGAATGGCCCGTACCCGCGCCGCTACTTCTCGCGGGCTGAACGGTTTGACCACATAGTCGTCAGCGCCGATCTCCAGGCCCACCACGCGGTCGATCTCGCCGTCCCGGGCGCTGAGGAACATCACCGGCACTTCGCTGAAGCGCCGCAGTTGCTTGCAGGTTTCAAAGCCGGTGATGTCCG
Organism: Pseudomonas sp. Bout1; assembly: GCF_034314165.1. Taxonomy (GTDB): domain Bacteria; phylum Pseudomonadota; class Gammaproteobacteria; order Pseudomonadales; family Pseudomonadaceae; genus Aquipseudomonas. Next base: position 6,446,582 of record NZ_JAVIWK010000001.1, read on the forward strand.
GCAAGCCGATGTCGAGGATGACCAGGTCCGCCGGGGTTTGCCGCTGATGGGCCAACGCCGCCTGGCCGAGACTCAGCCAGGTGGTGGTAAAGCCCTCGCCTTGCAGGGCGAAAATCAGCGTGTCGGCGATGGCCGCTTCGTCTTCGACAATCAGGATATGCGCCATGGTGATCCGTCAGCAGTCCGGTTTGTCCGCAGTGTAACGGCGTGCCGGGTTTACCGCCGCGCCGAATTCACGCAGGGCCTTGGCGCCGATCAGCAGTGGGTAGTTGAAGCTGCTGCGGTCGGTGAGGTTGACCTCCACGGTACGCTTGACGTTGCCCAGGCACATTTCCAGGTCGATCACCGGGCGCTTGGCCACGGTGGCTTCGTCCTTGTCGTCGTCTTCATCGGCGCGGCTCTTGATTTTGCTGATGCGCGAAACCTTGTGCTCGTACACCTTGTTGGTCGCGTCTTTGCCGCCGAGGCGGAAGCGTACCCAGTCGTCACCATCACGGGTGAAAGTCTCGATGTCCCGGGCCGACAGCGAGGCGGTCAGCGCGCCGGTGTCCATCTTGGCCTTGAACGTCTCGCCGATTTCCGGCAGTTGGATGTATTCATAGCGACCATAAAGGGTCGGCTCGGCAGCCATGACAGGCAGGGCCACCAGCGCTAGCAGGGCAAGGATGGATTTCACGTAGGAGGTTTCCTTGAAAAAAGTGGGCGAATTCTAGACCGCAAAACCGCTGCTTAGTTGAGCGCCTAAGCATAACGGGACTTGAGTGAAACATTCATCATCACATCTGCGATTTGGCCTCCCGGCACCAAGCTGCTTATCATGGCGGGCCAAAATGATTTCAAGAGTTACTTATGCGCCGCCTGCTCACCGGCTGTTTCGTCACATTGCTGCTATTGCTCAACACCCTCGTCCTGTTCGGGCCGTTGATGGTGTTTGCCTTGCTCAAGCTGGTGGCCCCCGGTCGCTTTCGCGACTACGCCTCCCGGGCCGTCATGTGGATCGCTGAAACCTGGGCCGAGATCGACAAGCTGATCTTTGCCCTGTGCATCCCTACCCAGTGGGATATTCGCGGCGGCGACGACCTGCGCGGCGATACTTCCTACCTGGTGATCAGCAATCATCAATCGTGGGTCGACATTCCGGCGCTGATCCAGGCCCTCAACCGCCGCACCCCGTTCTTCAAGTTCTTCCTGAAAAAAGAACTGATCTGGGTGCCGTTCCTGGGCCTGGCCTGGTGGGCCCTGGATTACCCGTTCATGAAGCGCTACACCAAGGCATTCCTGGCCAAACATCCGGAGTTGGCGGGCCAGGACCTCAAGATCACCAAGGAGGCCTGCGAGCTGTTCAAGCGCCAGCCGGTCACGGTGGTCAATTACCTGGAAGGTACGCGGTTTAGCCCGGCCAAGCGCAAGCAGCAGGGTTCACCCTTCGAGCGCCTGCTCAAGCCCAAGGCGGGCGGCGTGGCGTTCGTGTTGGCCGCAATGGGCGAACAATTGGATGCGGTGCTCGACGTCACCGTGGTTTATCCACAAGAGAATATTCCGGGTTTCTGGGACTTGATCAGCGGCGCAGTGCCGACGGTGATCGTTGATATCCGCACCCGAGAGCTGGATCCGGCGTTGTGGCAGGGGGATTACGAGAACGATCCGGCGTTTCGCCAGACCGTCCAGAACTGGGTCAACCAGCTCTGGATGGAGAAGGATGCGCGCATCGCCCAACTGCGCGCGCAGCAGCCTTAGCCGCCAGTGCCCCAGGCCGAAGCCAGTTTGCCCAGCACCGATTCGCTGGCGCCCTGGCCGCCCAGGTATTTGAGGATAACCGGCGCAAACTGGCCCACCATCCCACTGTCCATGCCCAACGCGCTGAACGCGGTGTTCAGGTCGCTGGTGTTCTTGACGTTACCCAATACGCTGTCCAGGCCCGAGGTCTTGCTGCCGCCGCTCTGACCGAGCATGCCGCTCAGGGCGCCGAGGCTGCCCAGGGAGTTGCTGCCGGAGAGCTTGTCCAGGCCCGGTACGCTCTGGGTCAGTTGCGAGTAATCACCGCCGCCCAATTTATTCTTGGCCAGGCCCAGCATCGCGCCGGTACCGCCGACGGCTTGCTCAGGGGTCACGTTCAATTGCGAGGTCAGGGCGCCCAGCAGACCAGCCGTCTGGGACGTGGGCGCAGCCGCTGCCGCCTTGTCGCCACCCTGTGCACCGGACACCGCGTTGGCTACGTCGCCAAGGCTGAAACCTGCTGCGAACACCGGGCTGGCCGCTACGGTCAACAGGCAGGACAGGGCAAAACCGCGTGAAATCTTCATCAAGACAACCTCTGAAAGTAAGCGCTAAAAGCAGGGCTTTGACTGGGTACGCCGAAGGATTGTTCCCTCCTGACAGATTAGTTCAGAAAACCACTGCATCCGATTCTCCTGCGCTGCGTATATCCACCACGAGCCGCACGGAGGTAGATGGAATGAATGCCCAAGCTGGACTAACCTCAGCCTGCCCTCTTTACCGTGCGCCGTCCCATCGCCCTGTTGCAAGTGCCTGGAGAAGCCCCATTTCGACTCACGATGCCGATCAGCTACGGCAATTGCTGGCCCAGTGTTCCCTGGGTAACCGCCAGGCGTTCGAAACGCTCTACCGCAGCGTTTCCCCGCGTTTGCACGGTGTCGCCTTGCGGTTCATGGGCCGCCAGGACCTGGCCGAGGAAGTGTTGCAGGAGAGCTTCGTGCGTATCTGGTTCAACGCCTCGCGCTACGAGGCCCACCTGTCGGCGCCGCTGACCTGGATGGTCAACATCACGCGCAACCTGGCCATCGACCAGTTGCGCAAACACCGCGAGCTACCCTTGGGCGAAGGCCAGGAAGAGGCCATGGCCGACGAAAGCCCCAGTGCCCATGAACGCCTCGACAGCGAGCGCGAAGCCCACGCCCTGAACCGCTGCCTCGACAGCCTTGAGGGCATGCAGCGCCAATCGATCACCGTGGCTTACTTCCAGGGCTTGTCATGCTCGGAATTGGCCGACCACCTGGCCGCGCCCCTGGGCTCGGTCAAATCCTGGATTCGCCGCGGCATGGAGCGCTTGCGCAGGTGCCTTGAATCATGAACTACCAGACCACGTCCCTGCGCCGCGCCCTCGCGGCGGATTACGCCATCGGGCTGATGCCCGCCACTGCGCGGCGGCGCTTTGAAGCGCTGCTGCAGGACGATGCAGCGCTGCGCATCGAACTCGGTCACTGGCAGGATGCCCTCACCAGCCTTACCGGACCGCTGCCTGAACGGCCGGTGCCGGATCATGTGTGGCAAGGGATCAAGGCGCGCATTGAGCCGCAAGTGCTGCATATGCCGGCGAAGAGACCGTTCTGGATGAACCTGCGGTTGCTGGCAGCGGCGTGCGGGGTGGTGATCGCGGTGTTGGTGGGTGTGTTGTACCAGCGCGACCTTGGGGTGGAATACAACGCCACGCTGGTGGCAGCTGATCAGCAGCCTGCGTTGAAGATCCAGGCGTATGCAGATCATCTGCAGGTGGAGCCGCTGGCCCTGGCGGCCGTGGAGCCGGCCCGCGCGTTGGAATTGTGGGCAATCCCGGCGGGTGGCAAACCGATCTCGCTGGGGTTGGTGCCGGTGTCGGGTAAAGGCCGGATTCAGTTGAGCAAGGAACAGCAGGCGTTGCTGACGGCGCCGATGACCCTGGCGGTAAGTCTTGAGCCTCAGGGTGGCTCGCCGACCGGGCAACCCACCGGGCCGGTGCTGTATCAGGGCCAATTGGCATCAATTTGATCCAGGGTTCAAGGCGATAGGTGAGGAACCGATTGGCATTACCTGGGTCCATGAAAGACTACAAAACATGTCAGGAAGAGCCTAATGACTGCGATCAACCCCCAAGTGATTGAGCAAAAGCCTTCATTCTGGAGCCGCCCACGCCTGTTCATCGGCGCCTGTTTGGTGGTAGTGGCAGGCGTCGCAGGCGCGCTCTACACCCAGGACAGCGTCAAGTCTGCCGCACTGCTGGTGAATACCACCCAGCAACCGGCCACGCAGATCGTGACTCACAAGGATTACCTCGAAGTGCAGCCGATTGCCGCCACCGCACCGGCCCCGGGCCAAAGCCTGGAACTGTGGGCCGTCCCGGCTGACGGTGCGCCGGTGTCACTGGGCCTGTTGCCGGAAGACGGCAAAGGCATTATTGGCATCAACCCGCGCCAGCAGGAATCCATCAGCAAGCCGGTGACACTGATGGTCAGTTCGGAGCCCAAAGGCGGCTCGGTGAGCAAGCAGCCGACGGGGCCAACGGTGTATCAGGGGGCTTTGGCGATTCGCTGAGTGACCCTCCCTGCCTCAGACGCAAAAAAGGCGACCCCTGGTCGCCTTTTTATTTGCCCGCGATTTAAGCCGCGCTGAACATCTTGTGCGGATCGATCACAAACTTCTTCGGCACGCCCGCATCGAACTCGCCGTAACCGCGCGGCGCGTCATCCAGACTGATGACTTCCACGCCCACAATGTCGGCAATCTTGATCCGGTCCCACATGATCGCCTGCATCAACTGGCGGTTGTACTTCATCACCGGCGTTTGCCCGGTGTGGAAGCTGTGGGATTTAGCCCAGCCCAAACCAAAGCGAATGCTCAGGCTGCCCATTTTCGCGGCCGCATCCACAGCACCCGGATCTTCAGTCACGTACAGGCCCGGAATACCGATTTTGCCGGCCACCCGCACCACGCCCATCAACGAGTTGAGTACGGTTGCCGGGGCTTCGTGCTTGACGCCGTCATGCCCGTGGCCGCGCGCTTCAAAGCCCACCGCATCCACCGCGCAATCCACTTCCGGCTCGCCCAACAGCGCGGCGATTTGCTCGTGCAGCGGCGTGTCTTTCGACAGGTCGGCAATTTCAAAACCCTGGGCCTTGGCGTGGGCCAGGCGAATCGGGTTCACGTCACCGATGATCACCACCGCGGCGCCCAACAGGCGAGCCGAGGCGGCAGCCGCCAGGCCGACAGGGCCGGCACCGGCCACATACACAGTGCTGCCAGGGCCAACACCGGCCGTGACGGCGCCGTGGTAACCGGTGGGCAGGATGTCGGAAAGGCACGTCAGGTCACGGATTTTCTCCATGGCGCGGTCGCGGTCCGGCAGTTTCAGCAGGTTGAAGTCGGCGTACGGCACCAGCGCGTATTCGGCCTGGCCACCAGTCCAGTCGCCCATGTCGACATAACCGTAGGCACCGCCTGGGCGGGCCGGGTTGACGCTCAGGCACACGCCGGTGTGCATTTCCTTGCAGGAGCGGCAACGGCCACACGCCACGTTGAACGGCACAGACACCAGGTCGCCGATTTTCAGGTTCTCGACGTCGCTGCCCTTCTCGATCACTTCGCCGGTGATTTCATGCCCCAGAACCAGGCCGGTCTGGGCAGTGGTGCGGCCGCGCACCATGTGTTGGTCGGAGCCGCAGATGTTGGTGGAGACCACGCGCAGGATGACGCCGTGCTCAATCTTCCTGCCACGGGGGTCCTGCATTTTGGGATAGTCGATTTTCTGTACTTCGACCTTGCCGTTGCCGAGATACACGACACCACGATTACCAGACATGCTTTCACCTCGCTGTTGTTTTTATGGAACCGCGTTGCCCAGGCAGGCAGCGCGTTAAAGTGCTCGGGTACAGATGCTGTTTTTGCGTTGTTTGTTGGGGCCTCATCGCAGGCAAGCCAGCTCCCACATTTTGATTTGTGAATACAGTCAAGTGTGGGAGCTGGCTTGCCTGCGATAGCGCCCGTCAGAGCACCACCGTGCGATTGGCGTTCAAAAACACCCGCCGCTCAATGTGATACCCCACGGCCCTGGCCAGGGTCAGGCCTTCAATATCCCGCCCCTTGGCAATCAAATCCTCCGGGTAGTGACTGTGGTCCACCACTTCCACACCCTGGGCGATGATCGGGCCTTCGTCCAAATCGTTGTTGATGTAATGCGCCGTGGCGCCCACCAGTTTCACGCCCTTGTTGTACGCCTGGTGATACGGCTTGGCGCCCTTGAAACCCGGCAGCAGGGAGTGGTGGATGTTGATCGCTTTGCCATCGAGCTTGCGGCACAGGTCCGGCGACAGCACTTGCATGTAGCGCGCAAGGATCACCAGTTCGGCACCCGACTCTTCGACCACCTGCCACACCTGCCGCTCCTGCGACGGTTTGTCGTTGGGGTCCAGGGGGAAGTGGTAGTAGGGAATCTGGTGCCAGTCGGCCAGGGGCTTGAGGTCGGGGTGGTTGGAGACCACGGCCACCACGTCCATCGACAGTTGGCCGATGCGTTGGCGGTAGAGCAAATCGTTGAGGCAGTGATCGGCCTTGGAGACCATGATCACCACTTTGGGCCGGTAGTTCGGCGCGGTCAGTTCGAAGATCATGCCGAAGGCTTCGCCGCGGGTGGCCAGGCCATCGCGGAAGGCTTGTTCGTCGAAGCCGTCGGGCTGGCGAAACTCCACGCGGATGAAGAAGCGGCCCGAGAGCCGGTCATCAAAGGAATGGTGTTCGGTGACGTAGCAGCCCTGCTCGAACAGATAGCGGGTTACCGCGTCCACCGTGCCGAGCACGCTGGGGCAGTCGGCGGTCAAAATCCATGTGTCGGGTACGCGGCTCATTACGGGTAACTCCTCAAACAACTCAGGCAACGCGCCCTCTGTGATCTCACCGACGCCATCGCCGGCGAGCCGGGCTCCTACAAGGTGAGCGTCCTATCAGGCTTCGACGGCCAGGCCATACTCAGCCGCTGCATCCTGCAACCACAGCCACCAGTAATCCGAAAAGCTGCGACGAATCACCAGCTCCCAGGTGTCTTGCGCGGTATGGCGAATCACCAGTTGCGACTTGGCGAACACCGTGCCAATTGCCTTGCCGACCGGAAAGCTGTCGGGGTGCACGTCATAGCTGGTGGATTTCATCAGCACATCGCGCACGTTCGGGCCGCTGAGTTCGAGAATCTGCTGGCCGCCGCTGACGTTGACGATCTGGATATGCAACTCGCCCAGCGCCTCGCGCAGGCTTTTCTCGGCGGCGAATTCTTCACCGCTCGGCACTACCAGCAACCACTCATCCGGGCCCAGCCATTGCAGGCTGTTTTCACCCTTGACGATAACGGCCAGGGTGCCGGGCAATTCGATGCCCAAGGCCTTGTGCACGCCGGCGGCGAAGGCAGCGTCATGACCATCACCACGAATGGTCAGATGGCCCAGCAGTTTCTTTTCGCGCACGGTCACGCCGGCGTTCTTGCGGCCCTTGCCAACCAGGCTGGCGAGGTCGGCATGGTGCAGCGACGACTCGGCCTTGGCGCCGGAGGTGGGGCGTTGTTGGTAAACATTGGCTGCGGTCATAAAGCACCTGTTTGAATTCTGTAGGTCTTGCGGTGACTGTTCTGGCCTCATCGCGGGCAAGCCCGGCTCCCACATTGTTGAATTGCGAACACCTTCAAATGTGGGAGCTGGCTTGCCTGCGATGCAGACGACTCGGTCTGTCAGATGTTCTGCCGGTCGCCTTTGGGGTCAAAGAACACCGAAGAAACAATCTGCGCCTCGATCACGCTGCCATCCGCCAGCGGCGCAAACACCCGCTCGCCGATGCGCTTCAAGCCGCCCTTGACCACGCCCATCGCAAACGAATAGCCAAGGGAGTTATGGGCATAACTTGAGGTGACGTGGCCGACCATCTTCATCGGGATCGTCTGCTTGGTGTCGAACACCAACTGCGCGCCTTCCGGCAGCCATACATTCGGGTCAACCGGCTTGAGCCCGACAAGCTGCTTGCGGTCTTCACGCACGCAATCTTCGCGATTCATCCCGCGCCAGCCGAGCCACGAGAACGGTTTGGTACGGCCTACACACCAGCCCATGTTCAGGTCGTCCGGGGTCATCGAGCCGTCGGTGTCCTGGCCGACGATGATGAAACCCTTCTCGGCCCGCAGCACGTGCATGGTCTCGGTGCCGTACGGCGTCAGGTTGTATTGCTTGCCGGCCTCGACGATTTTTTCGAGCACGCCCATGGCGTAGTCGGCCTGCACGTTGACTTCGTACGACAGCTCACCGGTAAACGAAATCCGGAACACCCGCGCCGGCACGCCGCCCACCAAACCTTCTTTCCAGGTCATGAACGGGAAGCCGTCCTTGTCCAGGTCGATGTCGGTGACTTCGCTCAACAGCTTGCGGCTGTTGGGGCCGGACAAGGTCATGGTTGCCCAGTGGTCGGTGACCGAGGTGAAGTACACCTTGAGGTCTGGCCATTCGGTCTGCTGATAGATTTCCAGCCACTGGAGTACGCGCGCTGCGCCGCCGGTGGTGGTGGTCATCAGGAAGTGGTTATCGGCGAGGCAGGCCGTGACGCCGTCGTCGAAGACCATCCCGTCTTCCTTGCACATCAGGCCGTAGCGGGCCTTGCCCACGTCGAGCTTGGTCCAGGCGTTGCTGTAGATGCGGTTGAGGAACTCGCGGGCATCCGGGCCTTGAATGTCGATCTTGCCGAGGGTCGACGCATCCAGCAGGCCGACACTGTCGCGCACGGCCAGGCATTCGCGTTTCACGGCGGCGTGCAGGTCTTCACCGTTGCGCGGGAAATACCAGGGGCGTTTCCACTGGCCGACGTCTTCAAACTCGGCGCCGTTTTTCACGTGCCAGGCTTGTAGCGCGGTGTAGCGCACCGGCTCGAAGATGTGCCCACAGTGGCGGCCTGCTACCGCGCCGAAGGTCACCGGCGTGTAGTTGGGACGGAACATGGTGGTGCCCATCTGCGCGATGGTCACGTTCAGCGAGCGGGCCGCGATGGCCAGGCCGTTGACGTTGCCGAGCTTGCCCTGGTCGGTACCAAAACCCAGTGCGGTGTAGCGTTTGACGTGCTCCACCGACTCGAAACCTTCGCGGGTGGCGAGTTCGATGGCGGCCGCGGTGACGTCGTTTTGCAGGTCGACAAATTGCTTCGGCGCCCGTGCGGTAGCTTTTTCGTGAGGCACCTGGAACAACGCCAGGGTCGGCTCTTCCAGACGGCTCAAGGATTTCGGAAGCGTGCCTTCCACCGGCGCAAACCCGGCTTCGCTGGCAGCGCGCACGCCACCTTCAAAACCATCGGCCAGGGAATCGCCCAGGCCGTAGACCCCATTGATACCACCGACGCACACGCGTTTCTGCGGTGCTTCGCCCGGCACGAAACCGAGGATGTCTTCACGCCAGGTCGGCTTGCCGCCCAGGTGCGAAGCCAGGTGGACCACCGGGCTGTAGCCGCCGGAGCTGGCGACCAGGTCGCAGTCCAGCCACTCGCCGGGGCTGGTGACTTTATGCGCGTTGACGTCGATAGCAGCCACGCGGGCGCCAGTGACGTGCTTGCTGCCACGGGCTTCGATCACCGCGCTGCCGGTGAGGATACGGATGCCTTTGGCGCGAGCTTCTTCAACCAGAGCGCCGCGTGGGTTGTGGCGCGCATCGGCCACAGCGACCACTGAAAGACCCGCGTCGTACCAGTCCAGCGCCACGCGGTAGGCATGGTCGTTGTTGGTCGACAGCACCAGCTTCTTGCCCGGTGCCACGCCGTAGCGACGCACATAAGTGGAGACCGCACCTGCCAGCATGTTGCCCGGCACGTCGTTGTTGCCGTACACCAGCGGGCGCTCGCACGCACCGGTGGCCAACACCACGCGCTTGGCGCGAATACGGTGGATGCGCTGACGCACCTGGCCAATCGGCGCACGGTCACCGAGGTGATCGGTGAGGCGCTCGTGGATGGTCAGGAAGTTATGGTCGTGGTAACCGTTGACGGTGGCGCGAGGCAGCAGCACCACGTCGGGCAGGGCTTTGAGTTCTGCGATCACACTGGCGACCCACTCGGCCGCCGGCTTGCCGTCGAGGCTTTCGCGAGAGTCCAGCAAGGAGCCGCCGAACTCTTCCTGCTCGTCCGCGATGATCACCCGTGCGCCACTGCGGGCAGCGGCCAGGGCAGCCGACAGACCGGCAGGGCCGGCGCCCACAATCAGCACGTCGCAGTGACGGTTCATGTAGTCGTAGGTGTCCGGGTCGTTCTCGGTCGGCGAGCGGCCAAGACCGGCTGCCTTGCGGATGTACTTCTCGTACGTCATCCAGAACGATTGCGGGTACATAAAGGTTTTGTAGTAGAAGCCCGGCGGCATCAGCTTGCCGCCGACCTTGCCGAGAATGCCCATCATGTCGTTGTTCACGCTCGGCCAGCCGTTGGTGCTGGTGGCGACCAAGCCTTGATACAGCGCTTGTTGCGTAGCGCGCACGTTGGGGATTTGCGTGGCTTCGGTAGCGCCGATCTGCAGCACCGCGTTCGGCTCCTCGGCGCCGGCAGCAAAGATGCCGCGTGGGCGCGAATACTTGAAGCTGCGACCGATGATGTCGACGCCGTTGGCCAGCAATGCAGCGGCCAGGGTATCGCCTTCAAAGCCTTTGTAGCTCTGGCCGTTGAAGCTGAAGCTCAGGACTTTGTTGCGGTCGATCCGGCCACCGTTGGACAGGCGATTGATCTGGCTCATACCTTCTCTCCAGAAGCCTTGGCGGTGAATTGCGGCTTGGTGCCTATCTTGTAGGTTTCAAGAATTTCGTAGGTCACGGTGTCGCGGGTGGCGTTGAAATACTGGCGGCAACCGGCCGCGTGAATCCACAGTTCGTGGTGCAGGCCGCGCGGGTTATCGCGAAAGAACATGTAGTCGCCCCACTGCTCGTCGGTGCAGGTGTTGGGGTCCAGCGGGCGCGGGATGTGCGCTTGGCCGGAGGCGTGGAATTCCTCTTCGGAGCGCAGCTCAAAGCAGTGAGGACAGAAGATATGCAACATAGAGAATTTCTCCTGTTAGTGGGCGACGGCCGCAGCGCCGTGTTCGTCGATCAGCGCACCGTTGTGGAAACGGTCGATGGAGAAAGGTGCGGCCAGCGGGTGCATTTCACCCTTGGCGAGGCTGGCAGCAAATACGTTGCCTGAGCCGGGGGTGGCCTTGAAGCCACCGGTGCCCCAACCGCAGTTGAAGAACATGTTCGGTACCGGGGTCTTGGAGATGATCGGGCACGCATCCGGCGTGGTGTCGACGATGCCGCCCCACTGGCGGTTCATGCGTACGCGCGACAGCACCGGGAACATCTCGACGATGGCCTGGATGGTGTGTTCGATCACCGGGTACGAGCCGCGCTGGCCGTAGCCGTTGTAGCCGTCGATGCCGGCGCCGATCACCAGGTCGCCCTTGTCGGACTGGCTGATGTAGCCGTGCACGGCGTTGGACATGATCACGCTGTCGATGATCGGCTTGATCGGCTCCGACACCAGTGCTTGCAGCGGGTGGGATTCGATCGGCAGGCGAAAGCCTGCCAGCGACGCCATGTGCCCGGAGTTACCCGCCGTCACCACACCGACGCGCTTGGCGCCGATGAAACCCTTGTTGGTTTCCACGCCGATGCACACACCGTTTTCCTTGCGAAAACCGATCACTTCGGTCTGCTGGATCAGGTCCACGCCCAATGCGTCCGCCGCGCGGGCAAAGCCCCAGGCCACGGCGTCGTGACGGGCCACGCCGCCGCGACGTTGCACGGTGGCGCCCATTACCGGGTAGCGGGTATTTTTCGAGCAGTCGAGGTACGGAATCTCGTCGGCCACTTGCTTGGCATTGAGCAGCTCGCCGTCCACACCGTTAAGGCGGTTGGCGCTGACGCGACGCTCGGAATCACGGATGTCTTGCAGGGTGTGGCACAGGTTGTAGACGCCACGCTGGGAGAACATCACGTTGTAGTTCAAATCCTGGGACAACCCTTCCCACAGCTTCATCGCGTGTTCGTACAGGTGCGCCGACTCGTCCCACAGGTAGTTGGACCGCACGATGGTGGTGTTGCGCGCGGTGTTACCGCCGCCCAGCCAGCCTTTCTCGACCACGGCCACGTTGGTGATGCCGTGCTCTTTGGCCAAATAGTAAGCGGTCGCCAGACCATGCCCGCCGCCGCCGACGATGACCACGTCGTAGACCTTTTTAGGGGTCGGCGTGCGCCACATTTTCTGCCAGTTTTCGTGGTGGCTGAGTGAGTGCTTGAAGAGGCCGAAGCCTGAGTAGCGTTGCATAGTCATTACTCCAAAACCGCGCTCAGCGATAAACCGGGAAATCAGCGCACAGGGCGGCCACATGCTTGGCGACGTTGGCCTCCACATCGGCGTCGCCGAGGTTGTCGAGGATGTCGCAGATCCAGCCGGCCAGTTCCAGGCATTGGGTCACTTTAAAGCCACGTGTGGTCACCGCCGGGGTACCGATACGCAGGCCCGAGGTCACGAACGGCGACTGCGGGTCATTCGGCACGGCGTTCTTGTTGACGGTGATGTGGGCGCGACCGAGGGCGGCGTCCGCTTCTTTACCGGTGAGGCCCTGACGGATCAGGCTGACCAGGAACAAGTGGTTATCGGTGCCGCCGGACACTACATCGTAGCCGCGTTTGATAAACACGCCGGCCATGGCCTGGGCGTTGTCGATCACTTGCTGCTGGTAGACCTTGAAGCCGGGCTCCTGGGCTTCCTTGAAGCACACCGCCTTGCCGGCGATCACGTGCATCAGCGGGCCGCCCTGGGCTCCCGGGAACACCGCAGAGTTGAGTTTCTTTTCAATTTCTTCGTTGGACTTGGCCAGGATCAACCCGCCACGTGGACCGCGCAGGGTCTTGTGGGTGGTGGTGGTGACCACATCGGCGTAGGGCAGCGGGTTCGGGTACAGACCGGCGGCCACCAGGCCGGCGACGTGGGCCATGTCGACGAACAGCAGCGCACCGACCTTGTCGGCGATCTGGCGAAAGCGCGGGAAATCCAGGGTCTTGGAGTAGGCGGAGAAACCGGCCACGACCATCTTCGGCTGGTGTTCCACGGCCAGGCGCTCGACCTCGTCGTAGTCGATCAGCCCGGTGGCGGTGTCGATGCCGTATTGCACCGCGTTGTACAGCTTGCCCGAGGACGACACTTTGGCGCCGTGGGTCAGGTGGCCGCCGTGGGCCAGGCTCATGCCGAGGATCGTGTCGCCGGCGTTCAACAGCGCCAGGTACACCGCGCTGTTGGCGGACGAACCGGAGTGCGGCTGCACGTTGGCGTAATCGGCGCCGAACAACTGCTTGGCGCGTTCGATGGCCAACACTTCAACCTTGTCCACGTGCTCGCAGCCACCGTAGTAGCGCTTGCCCGGATAACCTTCGGCGTATTTGTTGGTGAGGCCGCTGCCCTGGGCTTCCATGACGCGCTTGCTGGTGTAGTTCTCTGACGCGATCAGCTCGATATGATCTTCCTGGCGCTGCTCCTCGGCATTCATGGCCGCCAGCAGTGCATCGTCATAACCCTGGATCTGGTCTTGCTTGCTGAACATCGCGTCTCTCCCAGCATTTCGTCTTGTTGAGGCCCGTGCACGCGGCAGTGCCCTTTGATGCGATGGTAGGGCTGGTGCAGATAGACCAAATGCCTACGGACGCCACGCAAAGGTGCGTTTACGACATGGCCGGAGCAACACAGAACAAATGTAGGAGCGGGCTTGTGTGGGAGCTGGCTTGCCTGCGATAGCATCCCCTCGGTACAACGGGTACACCGCGGCGTCTGCATCGCAGGCAAGCCAGCTCCCACAAGGGTTAAACGATGATCTTTCGAAGGAGTAGCAGCAGCAGGAAATGCAGCGGATAGAGGGCATAC